>JBJFFR010000118.1:0-11125 GCA_051891935.1 Oscillospiraceae bacterium | reverse complement strand
GCGTCAAACTCCCTTGACAGGCGGCAGCCTGCCTGCGGTCGTTTTCCTTGATTGGACGTATTCTATCCACCGTCTTTATCCATAGAACAAATGGTTATTAGTATTACAAAACACGGACAAAATGAAGGGAGAAGAAAATGAAAACAAAAACGATAGCAAAAATAGCGGCTGCGGCAATGGCGGCTATGATGACCGTCAGCGCAGGAGCAGTTCCTGCAATGGCAGTTGTGAACAACTCGTCAACTACTTCACAGAGCGAGGACCAGCAGCAGAAAGCAATGAAAGAGGCTCTTACTGCGGTTAAAAAGAGGGTAACTATCCCCGAAAGGCTCTCCGAGTTCAAATACAGGACGACAACAAAGCTCGGAACGGAGTGCTTTGAGTTTACATGGAGAGATAAGGAATTCAAGGAATCCATTAACATATCCTATGTGAACGGTTTTATCATTTCATATTCTTACAACGACAACCGCAAGAGCGAAGAAGAGGTAAAACAGACCTTTGCAAAGCTTTCCGATGAAAAGCTTATCGAATATGCAAAAAAGTCATTAAAAAAGCTTGATCCCGATATTGTTGACAGCGTAAAATTCACCGTGGGAAGGATCGACCTTTTCGGAAACAGCGCAACAATAAAGGTCGACCGTGTCCAAAACGGAGTTGCTGTTGACGGAAACGGCGGAAATATAGTCATAAACAAGGACACGGGAGAGCTTATTTCAATGAATATTGAATGGTTCTGGAGCGGCACTAAATTTGCAAGCACAGCTTCAAAGCTTTCCCCAAATCAGGCAAGGGAGAAGTATAAGTCACTTACAAAGCTTAAGCCGGTATATCGCATTGTTTCCGAGTATAACGAAAAAACACAGAAAATGGATCAGAAAGCAGTCCTTCTGTATCTCTCCGATTTCAGCAATGAGATCGACGCCATAACGGGCGAACCTTCAACGATATGGGATGATATGGCGAAGGATGGCGGCAGCAGTACGTACGGCTACCATTATTTCAATACTATGACAACGGATGCGGTCGCTGAAGACGATTGTGAAGATACAGTAGATGAAGATGCAGGCGCAGGAGTTGTATTTACCGAAGCGGAGCTTAAAGAGATCTCCGCAGACGAGAGTATGCTCAAAAAGGAAGAGATCACCGCCCTGCTCAATAAGTGCAAATACACAAAAATGCCCGATTATGTCAAGCTTGACAGCGCCGAGCTTACCAAAAATGAGGATACGGGCGAGTATTTTTACAATATTGCTTATGTCGGCGGAGCAAGAGATTATGAAGAACCGGTAATTGATGAGGAGGAAGACGGCAGTACAAGCATCAAAACCGTGATCAAGCAGGATCCGTATTTCTATATGTACGTCAACCTCAATGCAAAAACGGGCGAGGTGCTTACCTTCCGCAAGGATGTATCCAAGAACTTCGATGACAAAACGCCTTATCCCGTAAAAGCAAATGCCAATATCGCAGAAGCAGCCGCAAAATACTACTACGGCGATGTTTTCGGCGAATATAAGGCTGATGAGAGCAATACAGTCGTTTCGGATAATTATTCCATTGAGAATGACGGTACAAAGCATTACTGGGAAACCTCGAGAATGTATAAGTTCACCAGATATGTGAACGGGGTAGAGGTCGAGGGTGATGCTATTCGCATCAATGTTGATAAGGACGGCGAAGTGACCTCTATCTCGAAGCAATACACCGATGTTAAATTTCCGTCCAAGCCGAAGTTCGACAACGACGAAGCGTTCAAGCAGCTGTTCAAGCAGCTAAAGCTCAACCTCTACTATGACGGCTACTATAAAAAGGACGGAACGGTCAAGACATACCTTCTCTACGATATCAGTAACTATACCCTCGACAGCAAGTACCGCGTTGTAAGCTGGGACGGCACACCTCTCCCCGAGGAAAGAGAGGATGATACCGAATATACCGATATCAAGGGCATAGCGCAGGAAAATGCAATAAAAACACTTTCAAGATACGGCATCAAGCTTGAAACCAAGAACGGAAAGTTTGACCCGAACGGAAAGCTCACCGATAAGGAGTTTGCGGCAGTTGTCTATAAAGCAATACGCAACTATGTGCCTTATTATATTGAGTGCGGCGATTATCAGAAGGAAGAAAAGGCTGTAACGCTCACACGAAAGGAAGCCGCAAAGGTGTTTGTCGATGTCTACGGCGGCTCGGATTATGCAAACCTCAAGGGAATATACCGTGCACCGTTCAATGACGTTGCAACAACGGATGAGTATGTAGGCTATATCGCAATAGCTAAAGCACTCGGCTTTGCAAGTGCAGACAGCAAGGGCAACTATACTCCGAATAAAACACTCACAAGAGCTCAGGCAATGCAGATGGTATATGACTATATCAAAAGGCTTAAATAATGCGTAATTCGTAATTGTTTTTGAAATTGGAAGTAACCTTATAATATATCAAAAGGCGCAGTTCACTTAAGGATAGGTTTGAAAACTGTAATTTGTGGATTGCGCCCATTTTATCGGAGGTTTTTTATGATCAAAAAGATATTTGCATTTGTTTGTGCTGCGGTGATAAGTACAGCTTCGTTTTCGGTTTCCGCTTATGCTGATGAATTGATAAGAAAAGACGGAAATATCTACTGTATGGACGGTGATGAATATATAACGGGGTGGAAAGAGATTGACGGCGAACGTTATTTTTTTAAGAAAACAGGGGAAGCCGTAACAAAATCCACGACCATTGGCGGCATAAGATATAAATTCTCTTCCGACGGTATCTGCAAAGGCAAATACACGGGTTGGGCGAGATCGGGAGATAAAAGGTATTACTATATTGACGGTGAAAAAGCAAAAGGCTGGTTCTGGTCGCC
Organism: Oscillospiraceae bacterium; assembly: GCA_051891935.1. GTDB lineage: Bacteria > Bacillota > Clostridia > Oscillospirales > Ruminococcaceae > UMGS363. The sequence goes on along the minus strand of JBJFFR010000118.1, from coordinate 8,265 downwards.
AAAGGTAAATAAGCTGAATGAATGGTTTTATTTTGATGAAAAAAGCGGAGCGCTTGCAGTCGGCGCAACAATAATTGACGGAAAGGAATATGAGTTTTCGTCAAACGGTGTATGGGAAGGCAAAAACACCATTGATTCCGGATCGTGCTACGCCAAACTCACGAAAAAGCTGTCCCAAAATGACTATGGCGGAATATATATTAATAACAGTTCTCTCGTTGTTTTGAGTGTAAATGAGAAAAATGTAAGAAAAGTTACCGATAAATTAAAGGAAAAATTTGCGCAGATAACTTTAAAGGAATGTAAATTTTCCGCAAGTGAGCTTGAAAAGGTCGAGAAGCATATATGGGCGAAGCGGAAAGAATATGGGGTCGTCGGAATTTCGACCGATGTAAAGAATAATCGTATTGAAGTTGAAATGCCAAAGGACAATGACAATTTCAGCGATTATATCAGATCGCTTGATGACAGCAGCATAGTTTATGTCAAATACAGTGACGGCGTTACTGTTGATGATTGAAGAACCCTTATTTTTTACCGAAAATCTCTTGACATATAATTTATAATGACTTATAATATAAACAAAGAGAGCATACCGATAGACGGTCGCTCCCGATAGTTGGTTAAAAGAAATAACCGCTAAGTTGGTAGCTTGGGGCGGTTATTTCTTTTTATTGCTATTTTGCATTAACTGTATAACAGCGCAAATGAGTAAACCTAAAGTAAGTACCTCAAGAACACCCATAGCAATGCCCCCTTTCAGGGAGCAAAGATTGACCGCCTACCGTTTATAGTATGCTCATGCTTCAATTTTAACATGAGATATTTATTTTGTCAACTTTGAGTTCAGATGTTTATACTAATCCCCGATTATAAAGTGTACAAAAAATGGGGTAAAAATCTTGTAGCTGTTGAAAACAGCTTTATATGGATTTTGCGCAGATTTTTTGTCTACACTTTAATGAGGGATTAGTATTAGTAAAAATTGTTGTAAAAAAAGCACTTGACATATCGTTTAAAATGACTTATAATATAAACAAAGAGAGCATACCGATAGACGGTCGCTCCCGTTAATGAGTTATAGAAATAACCGCACAGTTGGAAGCAGGGCGGTTATTTCTTTTTATTATTGCTATTTTGCATTAACTGTATAACAGCGCAAATGAGTAAACCTAAAGTAAGTACCTCAAGAACACCCATAGCAACGCCCCCTTTCAGGGAGCAAAGAAACGCCAATCAATACGTTTCAGCCGTTTTTCAAAATATCCTCAAAAAAGGATACTCGTACATTTTGAAAAACGGCGAAACGAACGCTTCGCTATGATTGGCTTATTCTTGATTGACCGCCTACCGTTTATAGTATGCTCATAAAGTGATTCTACCATAAAAGGTCAATTTCGTCAATTATTTGTATAATTGATCGTTTACAAAAAATCCCCCTGCAAAAACTTGCAGAGGGATCGTTTTATATCATTATATTTTAGAATCCAAGAATAGCCTTGAAGCTGTCGGCGATCTTTGTCTGGAGTGCGTCTGCTTCGTCCTGTGTTTTGCCTGTTGTTGTGTAGTAAGCCTTGATCTTCGGCTCTGTGCCGGAAGGACGGATAACTACCGATGCGCCGTCTGTGAGTGTGAAGGTGAGAACATCGGACTTCGGAAGTGTTATCATTGTCTTTGCGCCTGTTGCTGTATCGATGGATGTGCTTGCAATATAATCGTCAAAGCGTGTTACGGTAAGTCCGCCGATCTCCTTCGGTGTGTTTGTACGGAGATTGCTCATGATCTCCTTCATTCTCTCCATGCCGCTTGCGCCTTCGCAGGTGAAGGACTGCTGGGAGTGCTTATAAACGCCGTACTTGTTATACATATTCTCTCTTGCCTGGAGGAGAGAGATGCCCTGTGTGCGGTAGAATGCTGCCATTTCGCAGATGAGCATTGAAGCGACAACTGCGTCCTTATCTCTTACATAAGAGCCTGCGAGGTAGCCGTAGCTCTCTTCAAAGCCGAAGATATAGCGGTTGTCTTCACCCTTTGCCTCGAGGAAGCCGATCTGCTCACCGATGAACTTGAAGCCTGTGAGTACGTTTATCATCTTTACGCCGTAGTTATCAGCGATCTTCTGTGCGATATCGGTTGTAACGATAGTCTTGACTGCGATAGGATCGGTCGGCATTGTGCCGAGCTTTGTTCTTTCGCTGCAGATGTATTCGAGGAGCATTGCGCCGACTTCGTTGCCGGAGAAAAGCACATATCCGTTATCGGAGGGAACTGCGATACCAACACGGTCACAGTCAGGATCGGTCGCAAGGAGAAGGTCAGGCTTTACAGTTTCGCAGAGCTTAAGACCAAGCTCGAGAGCTTCCTTGATCTCGGGGTTCGGGAACGGACAGGTCGTGAAGTTTCCGTTGGGATATTCCTGCTCGGGAACAACTGTAACTTCCTTTATACCGATCTTGTCGAGTATAGCGCGGACGGGCTTGTTGCCTGTGCCGTTGAGCGGTGTGTAAACGACCTTGAGTCCGCTTGAAGCAACGAGGTCTGTGTGGATTCCCTGCTTTGAAACGTTGTCAAGGTAGCTGTCGATAACGTCCTTGCCGATATAGCTGATGATGCCGTCAGCAATTCCCTGTTCAAAGTCGATGAACTTTGCGCCGCCGAACATCGGAACGCTGTTGATGTTATTGAGAACGATCTCTGCTGCGCCGAGTGTGAGCTGGCAGCCGTCAGAGCCGTAAACCTTGTAGCCGTTGTATTTTGCAGGGTTGTGGCTTGCGGTAACAACGATACCTGCGCTGCAGTTGAGTGCTCTTACAGCGTAAGAAAGCATTGGTGTAGGCATAAGCTCGGAGTAGATATGTACCTTGATGCCGTTTGCAGCAAGAACGGAAGCGGCAGTTTTAGCGAAAACGTCCGACTTGATCCTGCTGTCGTAAGCGATAGCAACGGAAGGGTTGGAAGGGAATGCTTCCTTTACATAGTCGGCAAGACCCTGTGTTGCACGTCTGATAGTGTAGATATTCATTCTGTAAGCGCCTGCGCCGATAACGCCGCGAAGACCGCCCGTGCCGAATTCGAGATCACGGTAGAATCTGTCCTTGATAGCTTCATCATCGCCTGCGATGGATTTAAGTTCAGTCTGGAGGTCGGGGTCGTCAACAGCCTTTTCGCACCAGAGTTCATAAAGTTCTTTTTCGTTCATAATGCTTCACCTCATAAAAATGTTGATGTTTTTCCGCACAATTACGTCTGTTGGGGGTTTTACGGAATTTTTCAAAATAAATTATAGCACATACAGCCGCAAAAATCAATGACTTAAGAAAGATTTTACAACCCGTACAACTATTTAGAAATGGGAAAACGTTTAACATATTCAATTTGACTTTATGCAGTTGATAAAATGATCGAAATTTGTCGTTTATACATTTATATTCACATAAAATATTGCAAAAGTATTATAATAATGGTATAATTATAAAGTGAAAACAGAATTAAAATGTTTTTATTCATCAATTTATCGGAAAGGACAGAACAATTATGAATTTTGAAAAGATATCGGGATTTTTTAAAAGCTCAAACGGCGTGAACAATACGGCTTACTATATCTATGTTCCGACAACGGCGAAAATAAAGGGCGTTGTCCAGATCGTCCACGGAATGTGCGAATATATCGAACGCTATGAGGATTTTGCGGACTTCCTGTGCCAAAACGGCTATATCGTCTGCGGAAACGACAACCTCGGCCACGGCGCATCCGTTTCAAGCGATGAGGACTACGGCTTCTTTGCCGAAAAGGACGGCTGGAAGTTCCTTGTAAAGGACGTTGTAATGCTCACAAGAATGATGCAGGAAAAATACTCGGCTTTCCCGTACTTTTTGCTTGGTCACAGCATGGGTTCGCTTATTGCAAGAACTGTCATTGCAAAATACAGCGAATATTATGACGGTGCGCTTATCCTCGGAACGGCTATGCTTCACGGCGTTGCCGACGCTTGTCTTGCACTTGTCGAAACCACGGCTAAAGTCAAGGGCTCGCACTACCGTTCAAAGGTTTATGACCGAATGATGTTCGGAATGTCCAATGCGAAGATCGAAGACCCCAAGACCGATTTTGACTGGATAAGCTCCGATCGTTCGATAGTTGAAAAGTATGCCGAAGACCCGAAATGCACGTTCATTTTCACCGTTCGGGGACTTTACGATCTTATTATGCTGACAAAATATGTAACGGCAAGAAGCTGGGCGGAAAAGGTAGCAGACTATCTCCCGATCTATATCGCAAGCGGTGCGGATGACCCTGTCGGCAGGTACGGCAAGGCTCCCGAAGAGGTGTTCCGCCGTCTTAACGATGCTGGACAGAGCGATACCGAGCTTCACATCTATCCGAATATGCGCCATGAAATACTTAACGAGGTCGGAAAGCAGGAAGCTTATGACGATATTTTGAGTTGGCTGGAAGAGCATAACTACAATGATGAGAGCTGTGAGGATTATTAAAAATGTATGCAAAGGTAAACAGCCTCGGTCTTTTCGGACTAAATGCGTTCCCCGTCGATGTTGAGATCGAAACGAGCAAGGGAACGCCGTCCTTTGATATAATCGGACTTGCCGATACTGCGATAAAGGAGAGCCGTGAGCGTATCCGTTCGGCGCTCCGTGCTTCGCTGATAAGCTTTCCGCTCAACAAGATAATCGTGAATCTTGCGCCTGCCGACACGAAAAAGACGGGCAGCATTCACGACCTTGCTATCTTCACTGCACTGCTCTGCGTTACGGGAAATGTTCCTGCGGATATATCGAGATCGGCGTTCATCGGCGAGGTTTCGCTCAACGGTGATGTAAGGGGAGTGAACGGTGTTCTGCCGATGGTTCTTCTTGCGAAAAAAGAGGGCTTCGACGAGGTTTTTGTCCCCGAGATAAACGCATACGAAGCAAGCGTTGTCGAGGGAATAAGGGTCTACGGCGTAAAGAACACCGCCGAGCTGATAAAGCATTTTGACGGAAGTGAGCCGCTCACGCCGCAGGATAGATATATCGTCCGTGAGGAACAGCGTTTCGATTCGGTCGATTTTGCCGATGTAAAGGGTCAGCAGCAGGCGAAAAAGGCGCTCGAGATCGCAGCCGCAGGCGGACATAATCTGCTTATGATCGGCGCACCGGGTTCGGGCAAGTCGATGATGGCAAAGCGTATCACAACGATACTTCCTGCGATGACGTTCGAGGAGTCGATAGAAACTACCAACGTTCACTCAATATGCGGAGTTCTGAACCCCGATACTCCGCTTGTGACGAGCAGACCCTTCCGCTCGCCGCATCATACTATATCGAGCGCAGGACTTTCGGGCGGCGGTTCTATCCCTCATCCGGGCGAAATATCGCTTGCGCATAACGGTGTGCTGTTTCTTGACGAGCTTGCCGAGTTTGCACGTCCGACGCTGGAAATTCTCCGTCAGCCGCTTGAAGACAAAAAGGTGACGATATCAAGGGCAAGCGGAACGGTTACATATCCCTGCAGCTTTATGCTTATCGGCGCAATGAACCCCTGCCCGTGCGGATATTTCGGCAGTCCGAACCACGAATGCCGCTGCACGAAGCCGCAGGTCGCAGCATATCTTGCGAAGATAAGCGGTCCTATGCTTGACCGCTTTGATATACACTGCCGAATAAATCCCGTTGATTTTGAGAGTATGTCGTCAAAGGCGAAGGAAGAAAGCTCGGCGGCTATCCGTGAGCGTGTGCAGAAGGCAAGAGAGATACAGAATTCACGCTACAAGGGAACGGGGATAACCTGCAATGCGGCAATAACGGACAATCTTATAGCCGAGGTCTGTCCGCTCACAGATGCAGCAAAAGACACGCTCAAAAACGTGTTTGATAAAATGGGACTTTCGGCGCGCGGCTACAACCGCATTTTAAAGCTTTCACGCACTATTGCGGATATGACGGGCGAAGAAGTCATTGACAAGCAGCATATAGCGCAGGCTGTTCAGTTCAGGACGCTTGACAGGCAGTTCTGGGGGAAGTGACTTGACTTTATAATTGCATCTTGGGGGGATCTCTATGAAAAAAAGACTTTTAAGCTTATTTGCGGCATTTGCAATTTCAGCGGTTCTGTCGGCGTGCCAAGCGGACGATACGGAGCTGAACACAGCGTCCGAGGTCACAGAACCAACTGTTGAAACATCTGAAACAGTTATTTCTTCGGAAACTGCACAAACGTCATTCTTGACAGAAGACAGTACGCAGACCAATGAAACTGTGGTCGAAACTTCAAGTACGGAAACGGTTGAAACTATAACAATTGCAGGCTGTAAATATGATGTAAATCAAGAAAGCATCTTTTTATATGGATCAGATATTGCCAATAATGAAGACATACAGCAGCTTGCACACTTTAATAATCTAAAAAAACTTTCGATTGACCTATATCCGAAAAAGCCTGACATAATCGATCTAAGTCCGCTTTCTGAACTAAAGACCGTTGAAAGCCTTCATATTAACGGTACATACACAGATCTGTCGTTCATTGAAGGAATGACAAATTTGAATTCATTGGTATTGGAACACTTTTTTTGCGAAACGCTTGAAAATGTTCCTCAAAACACAACAATAACATCATTTAGCTTCTCTGATACAAGAATATCGGATATAAGCTGGATCGCAAATTTCAGTGAACTTAATAAACTTAATTTAACTCACTTTGATTGTGATGATTACAGCCATATTGGCAAGGCTTCAAAGCTTAAAACGCTCTTTATGTTTATGATCGAAAGCGAAAATACAGATATGAAATTTTTGGAGGATCTAAAATTACTCGAATACTTCGATTTTTCACCCGGATACAGCACTTGTAATTTTGACGCTGTTTCAAACTGCACAAATTTAGAATATTTATGTGTTTATGCAGGAATTGAGAATCTGGAATTCTGTAATTCGTTGAATAAGCTTAGGAAATTTTCATTTTATTCTGCCGATGACAGAGAGTATAGTTTATTACCATTGTTAAGCTGTGATAAGCTTGAAGAATTAAGTTTATTCTGCAATTTCAGTGATCGGGAGCTGGCAGAGGTAGAGAAAAGCTTAACGGAATGTAAAATTACTGTCCCCAAAAATGCTGCGGAATGATTTTCTTTAAAAAACTAAACGGAGAACCTAAATGAAAGAATTTACCATAAACAAAAACGACAGCGGACAGCGTGTTGACAAGTTCATTGAAAAAGCCGTGCCGCTGCTGCCGAAAAGCTTGATGTACAAATACATCCGCACAAAGAGGATAAAGCTGAACGGAAAGCGGTGCGAAATATCCACACGACTTTGCGAAAACGACCTTATGCAGCTTTATATCGGCGACGAGTTCTTTGAAACTGCGCCCGACCGTGTGTTTTTGAGCGTTCCTGCGGATGTTTCCGTTGTGTATGAGGACGAAAACATCCTGCTTTGCGACAAGAAAAACGGACTTGTCGTTCACGAGGACGATGAAAACACCGCCGACACGCTGATAAACCGAATCCTGCACTATCTTTACAACAAGGGCGAATACGACCCCGATCGGGAGAACAGCTTCACGCCTGCACTTTGCAACCGTCTTGACCGAAACACGGGCGGCATCGTCATTGCTGCAAAAAACGCCGAGGCTCTGCGCATACTTAACGAAAAAATAAAGGAACGTGAGCTGGAAAAGCGCTATCTCTGCATTACGGTCGGAGTTCCGCCGAAAAAATCGGACACGATGACGGCTTATCTCGAAAAGGATGAAAAGACAAAGACCGTCAAGGTCACGGACAGAAAAACTCCGAATAACAAGACGATAATAACCTCTTACAAGGTTCTTAAAACGGACGGAAAGCTTTCGCTGGTCGAAGTCAAGCTCGACACGGGCAGAACGCATCAGATCAGAGCGCATTTCGCACACATCGGCTGTCCTCTGCTCGGCGACGGAAAGTACGGCATCGGCGAGGTCAACCGCAAATACAAGATCAAAACGCAGGCACTCTATTCCTACAAGCTGAAATTCACGTTCCGCACGGACTCGGGGATTTTAAGCTATCTTGACGGAAAAGAGTTCGAAGCCGAAAATGTTTGGTTCAGGGACAAGTTCCTTGACAAGTGATACGGGGAAAACGAAAACATTCTGCCGCAGATGTTCGTCTGCGGCTTTTTATACTTAAAACCATTTAAAAACTGTAAAACAATCGAGCATAATCTTGTAGCTGTAATACTAAACACCAATAAAATACAGGAAAAAATCTGCGCCGAAATCCTATATAT
>JBJFFR010000117.1:0-11309 GCA_051891935.1 Oscillospiraceae bacterium | reverse complement strand
TTAACCTGAGCCATTGTTCATTCCCTCCTTACTTCTTCTTGTTAGCGATTGTCTTTACAGGACCCTTGCGAGTTCTTGCGTTAGTCTTGGTTCTCTGACCTCTAACGGGGAGACCCTTTCTGTGACGAACGCCTCTGTAGCAACCGATTTCAACAAGACGCTTGATGTTAAGAGCAACATTTCTGCGAAGGTCACCCTCAACGATGAAATTCTTATCAATATAATCACGGATCTTTGCAAGATCATCCTCAGAAAGGTCCTTAACTCTGATGTCAGGGTTTACGCCTGTTTCCTTGAGGATAATATCAGCAGATTTGCGACCGATGCCATAGATATATGTGAGTCCGATCTCGACTCTCTTATCCTTAGGAAGGTCAACGCCTGCAATACGTGCCATTTACATACACCTCCGAATTGGATTTTACGTTTTTAAGCATTCATTACGGATCCTTGCCGATCAACCCTGGCGCTGCTTGTGCTTGGGGTTTTCGCAGATAACCATAATTTTGCCTTTTCTCTTAATGATTTTGCATTTTTCACAAATAGGTTTTACTGAAGGTCTTACTTTCATGATAAATACCTCCTTTTTCAAGAATTTACTTTGCTCTCCAAGTAATTCTGCCTTTTGAGAGGTCATATGGTGACATCTCAACCGTTACCTTGTCACCCGGAACGATCCTGATGTAGTTCATTCTGAGTTTACCGGAAACGTGAGCGAGAATCTTGTGTCCGTTAGCAAGTTCAACCTGGAACATTGCGTTCGGGAGAGCTTCGATTACTGTACCTTCAATCTCAATAACATCCTCTTTAGACAAACATATGCCTCCTTTTAGATTTATGGATCTTGGGTTTCGGGGAATGAGTTGATTATCTTTCTCAAACCCTTATCTGTCAGATTGTCTGTATCTATAACAGTATTGGTAAGTTTTAGGTGCTTTAAACGCTTTTTCTTCGGTTTTTGAAGCTTTCGCTCTTTTCCGTCGGCAATAAACGCAAAGTCGCCTTCAACTGCGGTGATCACAAGGAAATTGCCCTTGTCGTGTCCTGCCGCAGACCTGACAATCATTCCGATTTTTGCTTCCACAGCCTTAACTCCTTTCGGGGTATGCCGATTTATCAAACTATGGTCGGCTTGGTCAGTATAACCGGACCGTCCGGAGTAACTGCGATAGTGTGCTCAAAATGAGCTGATGGAGAACCTGATTTTGTCAATACGGTCCAGCCGTCCGGAAGAACTTTAACGCCCTCCCCAACCGCATTGATCATCGGTTCAATGGCAATAGTCATTCCCGCAACAAGTCTTGGTCCGTGCCCTGCGCGTCCGTAGTTCGGAACTTCGGGCGATTCGTGAAGATTCCTTCCGACGCCGTGACCTATATACTGCTTGACTACGCCGTATCCGTGAGAAAAGTTGTGCTCCTCTATCGCATGACCAATGTCGCCTATGCGGTTTCCTACGATCGCCTGCTCGATACCGAGGTAAAGGCTTTCTTTGGTGACCTTGAGAAGCTCAAGAGTTTCTTCCGAAACATTTCCTACAGGGAAGGTATAAGCCGAATCCCCGTGAAAACCGTCGATATATGCACCTACATCAATGCTTACGATGTCACCGTCCCGGATGATCTTCTTTTTGGAAGGGATCCCGTGGATGACCTGGTCATTGATCGAGATGCAAGCCGAACCGGGAAAGCCGCCGTATCCGAGGAACGAAGGCTTTGCGCCGTTCTTGACAATGTAATCATGGATTATCTTGTCAAGCTCGTATGTTGACATACCGACTTTTATAGACTGTCCGCCGTAGTGAAGAGCGTTTCCGGTTATTATGCCGGCTTTACGCATCTTCTCCAGTTCGGACTTGGATTTAACATTAATCATTTATTTCGCCTTAAGCATTAAGCGCTTCTAAAACAACCTTTGATGTTGCTTCAACGCCGTCCAGACCCTGAACTCTTGTGAGCTTGCCCTTTGCTGCATAGAAATCAGCGAGAGGAGCAGTCTGAACATGGTAGGTTTTAAGTCTTTCAATAACGGTTTCGGGAGCGTCGTCCTTTCTCTGTACAGCGTTTCCGCCGCACTTGTCGCAGATGCCCTCGACCTTTGTCGGCTTGAAGTCGATGTGGTAAGAAGCACCGCACTTTTCGCAGACTCTTCTGCCCGAGATACGAGCCTGGATGTCTGCATCGGGAACGTCGATCGAAAGAACCTTGTCGATGTTTACGCCCATAGCCTCAAGAGCTTCAGCCTGAGGAACTGTTCTGGGGAAACCGTCAAGGATGAAACCGTTCTTGCAATCGTCTTCGGCAATTCTGTCTTTAAGGATGCCGATCACAACTTCGTCGGGAACCAAAGCGCCGCTTTCCATATAGCTTTTAGCTTTAAGTCCGCATTCGGTACCGTTCTTTACTGCTTCACGCAGAATGTTTCCGGTAGAGATCTGAGGGATACCGAGCTTTGCGCTGATAACCTCTGCCTGTGTGCCCTTGCCTGCACCGGGAGCGCCAAGTAAAATCAAATTCATAACAAATCCTCCTGACGATTACTGTGTGTGAGTGACGATTATTCAAGGAATCCCTTGTGGTGACGCATCATCATCTGTGATTCGAGAGTTCTTGATGTTTCAAGAACAACGCTTACCACGATGAGTATCGAAGTACCGCCCATTGCGATGTTCAGATCAGGCATAGCCATGTTTGAAACTATCGGGAATATAGCGATAATACCGAGGAAGAATGCACCGACCAAAGTGATCTTTGAAAGTACCTTCTGGATATAGTCGCTGGTAGGCTTACCGGGTCTTATACCGGGGATACCGCCGTTGCTCTGACGGAGGTTGTTAGCGATCTCGATCGGATTATACTGCATTGCAACATAGAAGTAGTTGAATGCAATGATAAGGATGAAATAGATAACTGCGTACCAACCGCTGCTGTAGCTGAAGAAGTGTAAGAAGCCTGCATAGAACTTCTGCCAGAATGTGACAGGATCAGCGCTCGGCTTAATGAACATTTCCAGCGTAGCGGGAAGCGACATGATAGCCATTGCAAAGATGATAGGCATAACGCCGCTCATTGCAATTTTGATCGGGATGTGAGTGCTCTGGCCGCCGTACTGCTTTCTTCCGACAACACGCTTTGCGTACTGAACGGGGATCCTTCTCTCGGATTCATTCATAAATACGATGAATGCGATCATAAGAACGAAAATAATGAGAACGACGGGAACGATCAGGTAAAATTTCTTGTCTGTCTTTGCAAGCTCAAACATTGAGAGAACGCTTGACGGACCTCTTGAAACGATACCTGCAAAAAGGATCATCGAGATACCGTTGCCGATACCCTTGTCATTGATGCAGTTGCCGAGCCATACAACAACTCCTGCGCCTGCTGTAAATGCAGCTATGATAACGGTTGCGGTGAAAACACCTGCAGCGCCGTCGGTGTATCTTACTGCACCGCCGTTACGCTGGGTAATGTAGTAAGCATACGACATTACCAACGCTATCGCAAGAGAAACAAACATTGTGATCGTATCGAGCTTTTTTCTGCCCTCTTCGCCTTCCTTCTGAAGGTTTTCCAGAGGAGGGAGCGCATACGTCAGAAGCTGAACGATGATCGAAGCATTGATGTATGGCTGAATGGAAAGAGCAAATATTGTTCCCTTTGAAAGAGCGCCGCCGGAGAGGATATCCATATAGCTCAGGAAGCTTCCGCTGCCTGAAACCTCGGATGCCATTACCGAAGCGTCAAGAAAAGGAACCGGGATATGACAGCCTAAACGGAAAATAAAGATGATCAATAATGTGTAAAGGATTTTATTCCTTAACTCGGGAACCTTCCAAGCATTTCTGAAGGTCGTAAACACATTACATCACCTCAGCCTTTCCGCCTGCCTTTTCAATTTTTTCTTTTGCTGATGCGGAGAAAGCGTCAGCCTTAACAGTTAAATTCTTTGTGAGCTCACCGTTGCCGAGGATCTTAACGCCGTTGTCGATGTTCTTAACAAGACCGGAAGCGAGAAGAAGCTCTGCGTCTACTTCAGTACCTTCCTTGAAGATCTCGAGGGAGGAAACGTTAACAGCAGCCATCTTTGCAGCAAAGATGTTGTTGAAGCCTCTCTTCGGGATTCTTCTTGCGAGAGGCATCTGACCGCCTTCAAAGCCGGGTCTTACACCGCCGCCGGAACGAGCGTTCTGACCCTTGTGGCCCTTGCCGGAAGTTTTGCCCCAGCCTGAACCGTGACCTCTGCCGACTCTCTTAACGTCCTTCTTGGAACCTTCAGCAGGTGATAATTCGTGAATATACATTGTATCGCACCTCCCTGCAATTATGCTTCGGTAACTTCTACAAGGTGAACGATCTTTGCGATCTTTCCCTTTGTAGCATCATTATCGGGCTGAACCTTTTCAGCACCAACCTTATTGAGGCCGAGAGAATGTGCTACTGCGATCTGCGGCTTTGTGCAGCCGTTAAGGCTTTTAACAAGCTTTACTTTAAGTGCCATTTCAAACGTCCTCCTTAACCTAAGATCTCATTTACGGACTTGCCTCTGATCTCGGCAACATCCTTTGCGCTGCGGAGAGTTGAAAGACCCTGGATTGTAGCTCTTACAACATTGCAAGCGTTGTTGGAACGCAGGGACTTTGTTCTGATATCCTTGATACCTGCAATTTCGATAACTGCACGAACAGGACCGCCTGCGATAACACCGGTACCGGGAGCAGCGGGCTTCATGAGAACTCTGCCTGCGCCGTATTCACCGATAACCTCGTGAGGGATTGTTGTTCCTCTGAGGGAAACCTTAATCAAATTCTTCTTTGCATCCTCGATACCCTTACGGATAGCGTCGGGAACTTCTCCCGATTTACCGATACCGAAACCAACTGTGCCGTTGCCGTCGCCTACTACAACGAGTGCAGCAAATTTATAAATACGACCGCCCTTAACAGTCTTGGAAACTCTGTTAATAGCAACGACCTTCTCGGAAAGTTCGAGTGCAGAAGCGTCTATCTTAGCATTAGCCAAAAGAATAACCTCCTTATAAGTTACTTGGAAGCCGAACTTAGAAGTTCAGACCGCCCTTTCTTGCGCCCTCGGCAAGTTCTGCAACTCTACCGTGGTAGAGATAACCTGCACGATCGAATACAACGTCCTTGATGCCCTTTTCGGCAGCTCTTGCAGCGATCATCTCGCCGACCTTAGCAGCGCCTTCCTTGTTTCCGCCGTTAGCACCGAAATCCTTCTCTACGGAAGATGCAGCGCAAAGTGTTACGCCTGCAACATCATCGATGAGCTGTGCGTAAATGTGATTTGCAGAACGGAAAACATTGAGTCTTGGGCACTGTGCTGTTCCGCTGATCTTGGAACGTACACGAACCTGTCTCTTAGCTCTTGCAGCCTTTCTGTTGAACTGCTTTACCATTTAAATTCACTCCTTTTCAACAAGGAATAGTAGCCGGTATTTCAGGCTGTCCCATTCCTCCACATAACAGGATAAATATTATCGGATTACTTCTTACCCTTAGCAGCTTTACCTTCCTTGCGGATGATATGCTCGCCCTGGTAACGGATACCCTTGCCCTTGTACGGCTCAGGCGGTCTCTTTTCGCGGATCTCTGCAGCATACTGTCCAACCTTCTGCTTGTCGATACCGCTTACAACGATCGTGTTGGGGTTAGGAACATCAAGCTTGATGTCTGCTGTTTCAGGAACGATGACCTGGTGTGAGTAACCGAGGTTCATAACAACGTTTGTGCCCTGCTTTGCAGCACGGTAACCGATACCCTCGATCTCGAGAGTCTTGGCATAGCCGTTTGTAACGCCTTCGATCATGTTTGAGATAAGTGTTCTTGTAAGGCCGTGGAGGGACTTGTGAAGCTTATCCTCGGAAGGACGCTCAACAATAACTTCATTGCCTTCAAGCTTAATGATCATATCCTTGTTGAATGCTTCAACAAGAGTACCCTTAGGTCCCTTTACAGTAACGGTAGCGCCGTCGATCTTAACTTCAACGCCTGCAGGAACACTGATAGGCTTTTTACCGATTCTTGACATTTATGTGTTCCTCCTTACCATACGAATGCAAGAACTTCGCCGCCAACGTTGAGCTCTCTTGCCTTCTTATCTGTAACGATACCCTTGGATGTAGAGATAATAGCAATTCCGAGGCCGTTCATAACCTTTGGCATATCCTCGCAGCTGGAATAGATACGAAGACCGGGCTTTGAAACTCTGCGGAGTCCTGTGATAACCTGTGATTTATTTTCACCGTACTTAAGTGTGATTCTGATGATACCCTGTTTGCCGTCATCAATGATCTGGAAGCTCTTGATATATCCTTCGTCAACGAGGATCTGAGCGATAGACTTCTTCATGTTGGAAGCAGGCACATCAACTGTTGCGTGCTTTGCAGAATTCGCATTACGGATTCTGGTGAGCAAGTCTGCAATTGTATCAGTAATTTGCATACCTTGGTAACCTCCTTATTTTAGTGGGGAAAAGATCCCATTGCCGATTGTTTTTACCAGCTTGCCTTCTTAACGCCGGGGATCTGACCCTTGTGAGCCAGTTCTCTGAAGCAGATACGGCAAATACCGTATTTTCTCATATATGCGTGAGGTCTGCCGCAGATCTTGCATCTGTTGTAAGCTCTTGTGGAAAACTTAGGAGTCTTCTGCTGTTTAAGCTTCATTGCTAATTTAGCCATTTTTATTTAACCCTCCTAAATGATTACTTGATGAAAGGAGCGCCCATAAGCTCGAGGAGAGCCTTTGCTTCTTCATCGGTGTTTGCAGTAGTGATAATGTTGATATCCATACCGCGAACCTTGTCGATCTTATCGTATTCGATCTCAGGGAAGATGAGCTGTTCCTTGATACCGGTAGAGTAGTTGCCTCTGCCGTCGAAGGAGTTAGCGCTGATTCCTCTGAAGTCACGAACACGGGGGAATGCTACATTGAAAAGTCTGTCGAGGAATTCGTACATCTTTTCGCTTCTGAGAGTAACCTTAACACCGATAGGCATGCCTTCACGGATCTTAAAGTTAGCTACGGACTTCTTTGCGCGGCATACAACAGGCTTCTGACCTGTGATAGCAGCGAGATCAGTCATGATAGCGTCGATAACCTTAGCGTTATCCTTTGCTTCACCTGCGCCGACATTGATAACAACCTTGTCGATCTTCGGGATCTGCATAACACTCTTGTACTCGAACTTTTTCATTAAAGCAGGAGCAACTGTGCTGACATAAAGTTCTTTTAAATTAGATGCCATTTCAATTTCTCCCTTCCTTAATATGTTTTGCCGCAGTCTGCGTTCTTGCAAACTCTTGACTTTGTGCCGTCAGCCTCGATCTTGTGGCCGATTCTTGTAGGCTTGCCGCAGTGAGGGCAAACAACCATTACCTTTGAAGCATACATAGGAGCCTCGCACTTTACGATGCCGCCCTGCTGTCCCATCTGTCTGGGCTTAACGTGCTTTGTAGCGATGTTAAGACCTTCAACGATAACCTTTTTCTCCTTGGGAGATACTTCCAAAACCTTGCCGCGCTCGCCCTTGTCGTTACCTGAGATAATAACAACGGTGTCGCCGGTTTTAACGTGAAGCTTATTCATTTCAGGACACCTCCTTAAAGTACTTCAGGAGCAAGTGAAAGGATCTTAGTATAATCCTTGTCTCTGAGCTCACGAGCAACAGGTCCAAAGATACGAGTACCCTTCGGGTTCTTGTCTTCCTTGATAATAACAGCAGCATTCTCATCGAATCTGATGTAGGTTCCGTCCTCACGGCGGAGACCCTTGGCAGAACGAACGATTACTGCCTTAACAACGTCGCCTTTTTTAACAACGCCGCCTGGTGTTGCTTTCTTAACTGAAGCAACAACAACGTCACCGATATTAGCATATCTTCTGCGTGTGCCGCCGAGAACTCTGATACACATAAGTTCCTTTGCACCCGTATTATCAGCGACTTTTAAATAAGTCTGCATCTGTACCACAGTGCACTACTCCTTCCTGTTTTTACAGAGCTTCACGGCAGAAAGACGCCGATTTTCATCGGATCTTGCTACCGTTGACTCATATAAATTGATTTTAATACTCAAACAAGCTAAAAATGACTCAACGCTCCCGGGTGTTTCGCGCTTTGGGGCGCTTTTCACACGTTCGGAACAGCCATCACCAAGAAAACATTATAGCATAGTTGCCCCTTGTTGTCAACCGGCGATTTCACCAAAAACAAGGGACAATATGATATTTATTTTACTTAGCCTGCTCAATTACCTTAACTAAACGCCATCTCTTATCCTTGGAGATAGGACGGGTTTCCATAATTTCAACGCGGTCGCCAATGTTGCAAACATTGTTCTCGTCGTGAGCCTTAAGCTTAACAGTTCTCTTGATAGTCTTCTTATAAAGAGGATGCTTAACGCTGTCTACGATAGCAACAACGATCGTCTTATCCATTTTGTTGGAAACAACCTTGCCGACTCTTGTTTTTCTAAGATTTCTCTCATCAGCCATCTTCAAAACCCTCCTTCACTTACTGCTGTACTTTGGAACGCTCAACAAGAATTGTCTTGATACGAGCGATGTCCTTCTTAACAGCCTTAAGACGTGTTGGATTGTCAAGCTGATTTACAGCGAGCTGAAAACGGAGAGCAAAAAGCTCCTTCTTGAGGTCAACAAGCTTGTTTTCAAGCTCGAGATCAGTCATTTCTCTAACTTCTGATGCCTTCATTATACGCTCGCCTCCTCTTCTGCCTGACGCTTAACGAATTTGCACTTGATAGGGAGCTTGTGAGCTGCAAGACGCATAGCTTCACGAGCCTGCTCCTCGGATACGCCATTGATCTCAAAAAGAACTCTGCCCGGCTTAACTACTGCAACCCAGTATTCTGGTGAACCCTTACCGGAACCCATTCGAGTTTCTGCAGGCTTTTCTGTGATTGGCTTATCGGGGAATATCTTGATCCAAACCTGACCGCCACGCTTGATGTAACGTGTCATAGCGATACGGGCAGCTTCGATCTGGTTAGAGGTAATCCAAGCAGGTTCAAGAGCCTGAAGACCGAATTCGCCGTATGATACAACGTTACCTCTTGTAGCCTTACCTGTAAGTCTGCCTCTCTGTACTCTTCTGTACTTAACTCTCTTTGGAAGAAGCATTACTGGTTACCTCCTTCTCTTCTTTCTGTACGGGGTCTGCCGCCGTTGGAACGGGGCTTGTCACCGTTAGCTCTTCTGGGCTTTCTTTCAGGCTTTTCGGGAGCTGTCTTTGCAGCATTGATGTCGCCCTTAAGAACTTCACCCTTGTAGATCCATACCTTTACACCGATCTTGCCGTAGGTTGTGTTAGCCTCTGCAAAACCGTAGTCGATATCAGCACGGATCGTCTGAAGAGGAATTGTACCCTCATGGTAGCTTTCGGAACGTGCGATTTCTGCACCGCCAAGACGGCCGCCGCACTTAACCTTGATGCCCTTTGCGCCGAGCTTCATAGCTCTGCCGATGGACTGCTTCATAGCTCTTCTGAAGGAAACACGGTTCTCAAGCTGAGCAGCGATGTTTTCTGCAACGAGCTGTGCATTCATATCGGGTGTCTTAACTTCAACGATGTTGATAGCTACGGACTTACCGATCATCTTTTCAACTTTAGCGCGGATCTTTTCGATGTTCTCGCCGCCTCTTCCGATAACGATACCGGGCTTTGCGCAGTGAACATGGATTCTTACCTTATCAGCAAATCTTTCGATCTCGATCTTGGCAACGCCTGCTGCATAAAGTTCCTTCTTGATATAATTACGAACGTTGTAATCTTCTACGAGGGTATCGCCGAAAGTTGCTTTGTTAGCAAACCAGCGGGAATCCCAATCTTTGATTACGCCTACACGAAGGCCGTGGGGATTAACTTTCTGTCCCATTTAGTTTACTCCTTTCGACTTATTCTTTTTCCTTTACCACAAGAGTTACATGAGATGTTCTCTTGAGGATGCGGAATGCTCTGCCCTGTGCTCTCGGCATGATTCTCTTCATTGTAGGTCCGGGGCAAACGAAGCACTCGGATACATAAAGATTGTTCTTATCCATACCGAAATTGTTTTCTGCATTTGCGATTGCGGACTTCAGAAGCTTCTCCAGATATTCACAAGCAGATTTAGGTGTGTTCTTTAAAATCGCCATAGCTGTTTCAACGTCTTTGCCTCTGATAAGGTCAAGAACGATCTGAACCTTTCGAGGTGCTATGCGAGCATTTTTAAGGTATGCTCTTGCTTCCATTCTAAATTCTCCTCTCTGCCTTATTACTTACCGTTGTTGGATGTCTTTGAACCCGCATGACCCTTATAGGTTCTTGTAGGTGCGAATTCACCGAGTCTGTGACCTACCATATCTTCAGTCACATATACGGGAACGTGCTTTCTGCCGTCATGAACGGCAAATGTATGACCTACGAAATCAGGGAAAATTGTTGAAGCTCTGCTCCAAGTCTTGAGGACTTTCTTTTCACCTGCTTCGTTCATAGCAATAACTCTCTTCAAAAGAGCTTCCTGGACGTATGGTCCCTTCTTAACGCTTCTGCTCATTGGTTTTCCTCCCCTCTCATAATCAGAGGCAAGATGTCGGGAGCTTTAATGCTCCGACATTCCTCTTTACGATTCCTATGAGTGAAATTATGATCGTATATTGTTTAAGATTACTTGCCGTTTCTTCTCTTAACGATGAACTTATCTGTTCTGTTATGAGTAGCTCTGGTCTTGTAACCGAGTGCCGGCTTGCCCCAAGGAGTAACAGGTCCCGGACGGCCGACAGGTGACTTACCTTCACCACCGCCGTGGGGGTGGTCGCATGGGTTCATGACAGAACCGCGAACGGTAGGTCTGATACCTCTGTGGCGGGTCTTACCAGCCTTACCGAGGTTTACATTTTCATGGTCAATGTTGGAAACCTGACCAATGGAAGCCATGCAGCCTGCAGGGATCTTTCTCATTTCGCCGGAAGGAAGTCTAACGAGAACGTAGTCGTCTTCCTTACCCATGAGCTGAGCCATGTTGCCTGCTGCACGAACGAGCTGTGCGCCCTTGCCGGGGTAAAGCTCAATGTTGTGGATGAAAGTACCAACAGGGATATTAGCAAGAGCAAGAGCGTTGCCCGGCTTGATATCGGAGTCAGCACCTGCGCGGATAACATCGCCAACAGCAAGACCGTTAGGAGCGATGATGTATCTCTTTTCGCCGTCCTCGTACTGAACGAGAGCGATGAATGCGCTTCTGTTAGGATCGTACTCAAGAGTAAGAACAGTAGCGTTCATGCCCTGCTT
>JBJFFR010000116.1:0-44089 GCA_051891935.1 Oscillospiraceae bacterium | reverse complement strand
CGCTTCTGTTAGGATCGTACTCAAGAGTAAGAACAGTAGCGTTCATGCCCTGCTTATCTCTCTTGAAGTCGATGATTCTGTATTTTCTTCTGTTTCCGCCGCCTCTGTGACGAACAGTGATCCTACCGTAGCTGTTTCTGCCGGCATTCTTCTTAATGGGAGCGAGAAGGCTCTTTTCAGGAGCTACCTTAGAAAGACCGCTGTAATCTGTGACAGTCATCTGACGTCTTGAAGCGGTGGTAGGCTGGTAAACTTTAATAGCCATTGTAGTTCAATCTCCTTTATAAATTTGCGATGTTTTGCGGAAGCTGTTCTTCCATACTTACTCAATGCCCGTGGGCCAAGGAGTAAAAGCCTTACTGGGCCTTACATCATGCCATCGAAGAATTCGATGGTCTTTGAATCAGCTGTAAGAGTAACGATAGCCTTCTTCCAAGCTGCTGTGTAGCCGGAGTGCATACCCATTCTCTTTGAACGGCCTCTTACGTTGAGAGTATTAACCTTTGCAACCTTAACGCCGAAGAGTTCTTCAACTGCCTTAGCAATTTCAACCTTGTTAGCGTTCTTAGCTACCTTAAAGGTGTACTTTCCATTCTGAAGACCGGACATACTCTTCTCTGTGATGATAGGCTTGATTACGATATCCTGTGCTAACATTATGCGTACACCTCCTCGATCTTAGCTACGGCATCCTTAACAACGATGAACTTTTCAGCGTTGAGGATGTCATAAACATTGATAGTGTTAACGAGAGCTGTCTTAACACCGGGGATGTTAGCAGCACTCTTGATTACGAAGCTGTCATTTTCGGAAAGAACGATGAGAGCCTTCTTGCCCTCTGCTTCGATAGCCTTGAGCATATTAACAACAGTCTTTGTCTTGAATTCCTCCATCTTGATGGAATCAAGAACGATCATGTTGTTGTCTGCTACCTTAACGGACATTGCAGACTTCATAGCAAGTCTTCTTAACTTCTTGTTTACTGTGAAACGGTAGCTTCTGGGCTTGGGGCCGAGAGCGACACCGCCGTGTGTCCACTGAGGAGCTCTTGTAGAACCCTGTCTTGCGTGGCCTGTACCCTTCTGTCTCCAAGGCTTTCTGCCGCCGCCTCTGACCTCTGTACGGGTGAGAGTGGACTGTGTGCCCTGACGCTGATTTGCAAGGTAGTTAACTACCATTGTGTGCATAGCGGACTCGTTGGGTGTGATACCGAAAATTGCATCTGACAGCTCAATGTTGGAAACCTCTTTACCTGTCATATCGAGAACTTTCATATTAGGCATTGTTGCTTCCTCCTTCCATTAAGCTTTTTTCTTTACGCAGTCACAGATAGTAACGATACCGTTCTTAGGACCCGGGATCGCACCCTTGATTGCGATAAGGTTGTTTTCTGCGTCGATCTTAACGATCTCAAGGTTCTGGATAGTAACCTTTTCTGCACCCATGTGACCTGCAAGCTTCTTGCCCTTGAAGATACGGGAAGGTGAGGAGCAGGCACCCATGGAACCAGCCTGTCTGTGAACAGGACCTGTACCGTGAGTTTCCTTGAGTGAACGCTGGTTGTTCTTCTTGATCGTACCCTGGAAGCCCTTACCCTTTGAAGTGCCGCAAACATCAACGATGTCGCCTACTTCAAACGTATCAGCCTTGAGGATAGCACCAACCTCCATAGCGTCGGCGCCTTCAAGCTTGAATTCTTTAAGAGTTCTCTTGAGAGGAGCGTCAGCCTTTGCAAAGTGACCCTTTACAGGCTTGTTTGCAAGCTTTTCTCTGAGATCGCCGAAGCCGAGCTGTACTGCGCTGTAACCGTCGTTCTCAACTGTCTTCTTCTGAACGACTACGCAAGGGCCGGCTTCTACAACTGTCAAGGGGATAACCTTGTTAGTTGCTTCGTCGAAAATCTGTGTCATACCGATTTTCTTACCGATGATTGCCTTTGTCATGTTTTTTCCTCCTATTGGTTATTGGTTGTGTTTTTGCACAACATGACCTGCGGGATGATATTTTCGGAAATGGCAAGCTCTCGCTTACTTGATTTCCATTACGATATCAACGCCGGCAGGAAGTTCAAGACCCTGTAAAGCTTCAGTTGTCTTTGCAGTAGGTCTTATAACGTCGATGAGTCTTTTGTGGGTGCGGAGCTCGAACTGCTCACGGCTGTCCTTGTACTTGTGTACAGCACGGAGAATAGTAACGATCTCTTTGTCTGTAGGGAGCGGGATAGGACCCGAAACTCTTGCACCGCTGCGCTTTGCTGCGTCTACGATCTTAGCTGCCGCTGCATCTACGATCGCATGATCAAAGCCCTTGATTCTGATTCTGATTTTTTCATTGACTGCCACTTAGAATCGCCTCCTTAAGCAAATTAATAATGTAGAGGGGACAATGTAATGTTCAACGCTACCGTGTGTATCGCAAGCCCTGCATAAAAAAATCCGAAAAAACGCAAGTTTTCCGGAAATGTCAGCTTATATACACACAAAACTTACCTATTGACATAATAATGCCAACGGTTTAAGCACATACCGTGTTGATATTACAGCCGCCCGGTTTAAAATCGGACATACTCCATGAAAATTCCCCGGCAAACCGCCGGCCACCTTTCACTTCAACGCATATCTTGTTGCAGTCACGCAAGTAGTATTATAACACACTTATTTTGTCATTTCAAGGGTTTTCGAAAATTTTTCCCCAAATCAAAAATAGAAAATCGACCGTTTTTTTAGTATTTTTTTGTGCACTTCCGACAAAATGACGTTTTTGTGCATAAAAAGGACGTTTTCGGGGCAAAATAACAGGTCTTTTATAAATATATCTTTGTTTTCACCGCTATTTTGTGAAAATCTCACGTTTCCTCATCACAATAATAAGTATCGGAGAAAAGTCCGAGTTCAGCATCGTAAACGTCTGAGCAAAGCTTTCCGTCAGCGTTTAATGTGAACGAAAAATAAAGGTCGTCATCATCTTCCTCGATCGTTTTTGCAAAGCAGTCGTAAGTAACGCTTCCGTCATCATTTTCGGTATAGCCGATAATATGAGCGTGTTCATTGTGCATCTGATATATAAAAGTCGGTTCATTTCCGTTTACATAAATGCTGTTATCCTTGCCCGTAAATAAACCATTTATTAAATAATTCTGTTTGAATTCTTCAAACAATTCATCTGAATAAAAGCTTTTGATATAAGCTATAAGCTCATCGTAAGTATAATCAGTGATCAATAATTTGTAATACGGTATAGGGGCGAAGGTCACACCCTCGGCAGCAGGCATATTTTCGTCATCTTCAAAATAATTGCCCTCGCTTTTATCGTCAAAATCGAAATACGGCGTATCCAAATAGTCTTCCCAAGCCGCACCGCAAAGATAGTCCCAGTACATCTTGGCATAGCTTTCCGCAAACTCCTGCCCTCTGACAAGAATTTCATCGTTTCCGTCAAAGGTCGTTTCGGGAGTAGGTCTTGTTGTTGTGATAACAGTAGTTTCGGTCGGTGCTGTAGTCGTTGTTTCGGAAGCTGTTTCGGTTTCCGTTTCTTCCGTGACCGTTGTTTCTTCCGCCGTACTTTCCTGTACATTGTCTGCTGTCTTTCCGCAAGCTGTCATGGCAAGACAAGCTGCGCATAATAAAAATATCGCTTTGTTTTTCATATCAATACCCCATTAAAATTGTTTTATACAACGTCGAAGTTCAAGTTATAGTCTGTTCCCAAAAAAGAACGGGCGGATATAGAATCCGCCCCTACGATTTTAAGATTTTGCAATATTTTGCGAATCAAAAATAATTACGCATTACGAATTACGCATTACGAATTACGCATTGAATTACTCTCCGAACGAAACTCCGAGCTCCTTTGCTGTGATAACAAGCTGATGATCGGGAGTTACGAACTTTGTCTTGCCCGCAACGTCGATAAGCTTATTTTCGGTGATCTTTCCGTCTACCATTGCTACGCTGTAGCCGTACTTACCTGCTTTGATAAGGCTTGCGGCTCTTACGCCGAACTTTGTTGCAAGCACTCTGTCGTATGCAGACGGACTGCCGCCTCGGAGCATGTGTCCGGGAACGCATACTCTTGCTTCGATGCCCGTTTCAGCCTGTACCTGTGCTGCAAGTCTTGAAGTTGCGGTCGTGATACCTGCTTCCTGTCTGCGCTTTGCACGTTCCTTCTTTTTGAGTTTAGCTTCCTCCTGGTCGAATGCGCCCTCTGCGACTGCAACGATCGAGAAGGTCTTGCCTGCCTTGGTTCTCTTTTCGATAGCTGCGCAGATGCTTTCCGTATTATATGGTATCTCGGGGATAACGATAATGTCGGCGCCGCCTGCGATACCCGAATAGAGTGTGAGCCAGCCTGCCTTATTGCCCATTATTTCGACCATAAGGATCCTGCTGTGGGAAGCGGCTGTTGTATGAAGTCTGTCGATAACGTCCGTAGCTGTATCTACAGCTGTATGGAAGCCGAAGGTAACATCTGTGCCGAAGATATCGTTGTCGATAGTTTTGGGAAGGCCGATGACGTTAAGTCCCTCTTCGGAGAGAAGGTTAGCTGTCTTATGTGTTCCGTTTCCGCCGAGAGTAAGGAGGCAGTCAAGCTTCTGTGCCTTATAGGTATTCTTCATTGCCTTGACCTTATCGACATTGTCCTCTTCAATGACGGACATCATCTTGAACGGCTGACGTTTTGTGCCGAGGATAGTTCCGCCCTGTGTAAGGATGCCCGAAAACTCGGAAGGCTTCATCTCTCTTGCGATGTTGTTGATAAGTCCGTAATAGCCGTTCTGTATGCCAACGATCTCAACGTTGTCCTCTCCCATTTCCTCAAAGCAGGCCTTTGCCACACCTCTGATTGTTGCGTTAAGACCGGGGCAGTCGCCTCCGCTTGTAAGGATACCGATTCTTCTTTTTGCCATAATGGACCAATCCTTTCAACATATAATTTTATAGTCTGATTACTCGGCATTCACCGAAGCGTTCACAACCTGATCTGCGAGCTTATTCTGCTCCTCGAGTTTAGCCTGTTCAAGTTTCATTTTCATAAATTCCTCAAACTTATCCGCAGGCATAGGCTTTCCGAAGAAGAAGCCCTGTGCAAGATCGCAGCCCGACTGTTTGAGTATATCCACCTGACCGGGGGTTTCAATGCCCTCGGCGATAGTTTCTATCTTCTTGGATTTTGCAATTCTTATAACCGCCGAAACGATCTCTCTTGATATTGCATCGTCTTCGAGATACATTACAAAGGAGCGGTCAAGCTTTAACAGCGTTATAGGAAGTATCTGAATGTAGCTGAGCGACGAGTAGCCTGTTCCGAAATCGTCCATTGAAAGCTTGATGCCGAGGGACTTGATCTCGTTCATCTGTGCAACAGCGTGATCAATGTCCTTAAGCGCAAGAGATTCGGTAAGCTCGACATCGAGCCACTGCGGTTCCATACCTGTTTCTTCAAGCACCTTCTTAATAGTTTCGGTAACATTCGTCTGGTAGAAATCGACAGCCGTAAGGTTGATCGAAACTGTTATCGGAGGATAACCCTTATCCTGCCATTCCTTGTTCTGGCGGCAGGCGTTGTAGAGAACGAAACGGCTTATCTTTGTGATGAGCATTGAGCTTTCCGCAACAGGGATAAAGCTTCCCGGAGGAACTATCGTGCCGTCCGGCTTTACCCAGCGGACAAGTGCTTCCATACCGGTAAGTTTTCCTGTGTTGAGGTCGATCTTAGGCTGATAGTAGAGCACAAGCTCGTTGTTTTCGATAGCACTTGCAAGTTCCTTTTCTATCGCATTGCTCTCGATGATACGGTCGTGTATCTCTCTGTCGTAGCGGACTATGCTGCCCTTTGTGCCGTCCGAGTGTGAAAGTGCAAATTCAGCACGGTCGAGCACCTGGAGAAAGTCGCTTCCGCCGTCCGACATTTTGCAGTAGCCTGCGGAACAGGTAACTGTCTGTGACGCAAAGCTATCCTCGGAGAATGTGGAAAAGTCCTTCTGTATGTTCTTGACAAGTCTTACGGGCAGATCGTCATCTCCGCTGTCCTTTACAATAATAGCGAAATTGTCGCCGCCGATCCTTGCACCGAGCGAGCTTTCGCCGAGGCTGCCGAGAGCCTTGTTGAGGATAGAGCCGAATTCCTTCAGCAGCATATTACCGTTCTGATATCCGCAGGTATCGTTGATGATATGGAAATCGTCAATATCGAAAATGATTATCCAGTAATCAAGCTCCTGACCGTCAACGGTATCGTAAAGCTTAAAGGTCTCTTCGCCCGTAACGATGAACTTGTTGCGGTTGTAGATCTGCGTGATCTCGTCGATATAAGCCATTTTTTCGATAATAAGGTCTTTTTCCTTATCATCGTTGATGTCGATAACAGCGCCGCCTATCGTTGACATAAGGATATTGGCGCAGGGCGTCACCTTGTAACGGTACTGGAGCCAACGGTAGGAATCGCTTCCCTTCGGCTTCATCCTGAATTCAACGGAATAGATCTCACCCGACTTTGTGGGAGTCTGCGCAGTCATTGCTCTTCTTAAAGTGTCAATAACGAATCTGTCATCAGGATGAATATGCTCCCTCAATTCGTCGAAGCCGATAAACTCGGAATCAAGGCCGCCCATCTGACGGAACTGCTCCGATATATAAAGTCTGTAATCGTTAGCATCCTTGAGCATAAGACCAACGCCCGAATACTCCATAGACATTGTAAAGCGGCTTTCGGATGCGGCAAGGGCGTGAGCATAGCTTGTAAGCTCTTCCTTCATCTTGGCATTCTCGGAAAGGTCGTGACCTATCGAGAGAAGGATATATTTAGGGGTCTGATTTCCGCACTTCTCAACAAACATGAGCGAGGTGTTCCAGATCGTACAGACCTTTGCGCCCGTTTTTGATGTAACGAAAAATTCCTCGTCACGGTTGTTTATGATAGCCTGAAGGCTCGGCGCAAAAGCGTCCTTCGGGAGAAGCTTCTGAATGTTCCTTGCGTTATCGCGAAGATCGTCGGCGGTATAGCCTGTAACAGCGGTAAGCTCGGAGTTTACCTCGATCTCGTGGAAATTGCTTTCCCATATAATAGCCATGGCGTTAAGGCTCTGAACAATATCGGAAAGGTAGCTTCTCTGTTTTGCAAGCCTTATCTTCTCGTTGTGCTTCATTATGCTGCAAAGCGCCACGACAGAAACCGCTGCAAGGAACAGATAAACAACGATGACCGCTGCCGTATATTCGGGCAGGTTCACCGCAATAATAACCGCCGCCATAGCGGACGCTATATATCCGAGGGCGATAATAAGCCCTGTATTATTCTTTTTCATGTTTATTCTCCTTATTTTAAGATAGAAGCTGCATGATATGTTGGAAATTCGCAATGCTGAAAAACCCGGTGCGGCAGGAGTATATACTTGATATAAATTATTGGTAAAACTATACAAAACAAATCAATTTTGCCATTATATTCTAAAACAATGATACTATTTTTTTCCCGTTTTGTCAAGGCAATGAGAATAAAAGCTTAAAAATACGCTGAATTTTCACATACTTTTCATATTTCTGTGGTAAACTTATTTTTAATTAAAAACTAAAGAAAAAACACACGGAAAACGTCCAAAACGGATCGTCTTGATTTGTTTTCCGTAAAATTTCAAGGAGATGACATTATGCAGAAAATACTGGTAGTTGACGACGAAAAAATGATACGAAACGTTATAAAGGAATACGCCGAGTTTGACGGCTTTGAAGTCACCGAAGCGGAGGATGGCATGGAAGCTGTCGAGATCTGCCGCAAAAACGACTTTGACCTTATCGTTATGGATATTATGATGCCAAGACTGGACGGATATTCGGCAATAAAGGAGATCCGCAAGACAAAGCAGATACCCGTTATCATGCTTTCTGCAAGGGGCGAGGAATACGACAAGCTTTTCGGCTTTGAGATCGGCATTGACGATTATGTTGTTAAGCCATTCTCCCCGAAGGAGCTTCTTGCGAGGATCAAAGCCGTTATCAAGCGTGCGGCTGCAAAGGAACAGCCTATGGATATCATCCGCTATGAAGGCCTTGAAATAAACGTAACAGGCAGAGAGGTCAGCGTTGACGGAACTCCCGTTTCGCTCACACCGAAGGAATATGACCTGCTCTTCTACCTTGTACGCAACAAGGGCATCGCTCTTTCCCGTGAAAAGCTTCTCGAAGAAGTATGGGGCTATGACTTCTTCGGCGATGACCGCACCGTCGATACGCACATCAAGATGCTCCGAAATTCCCTCGGCGAATACCGCAAGTTCATCAAGACCTTGAGAGGAATGGGATACAAGTTTGAAACAACATAAAAGTATCCTCAACCTAAAAACAGCGATATGGATGTATTTTGTCATCTTTATAATGGGTATCCTTGCGCTGCTGTGGTTCACCTTCGGAGTTTCGCTTGAACTGAACTATAAAAGCAAAAAGACCAAGGATATCGTTTCTATTGCTTCATATATACTAAAAGGCTGGAACGAGGACGGATTGACGACTGAAAAGCTCGACAACACAGCTTATGACAATAATATGTGCATCCTTATCCAGGACGCCGACGGATATACGGTCTATTCCTACGATATGATGGCAAACAACTGCCTTATCCACGGCGTTTACAGCCTCAATCTTTTCAAATACAGGAACAAGGCTCTCGCAAGCAGCAACGGTTACTATTATGCCGAGGTCAACAATCCGCGTTTTAATACAAACACGCTGCTTTTCGTCATAGTCATAGGATCGGTAGATAACCCAGAGGGATTTATTTACCTCAACACCTCGCTTGCGCCGCTCAAATCGACAGCCGATATCATAAAACGGCAGATATACTGGATGGGCATCATCCTGCTGCTGCTCGGACTTATCGTTGCGTATTTCCTTGCATCCGTTATCGAAGCGCCGATCGTCCGAATAACAAAAACGGCAAAGAAAATGGGTGAAGGGAACTACAATGTCGTTTTTGACGGGCACGGCTACGAGGAAACCGAAATACTTGCCGATACACTGAACAACGCCGAGGAGGAGATATCGAAGGTCGATACCCTCCGCCGTGATCTTATCGCAAACGTTTCGCACGACCTGCGCACACCGCTTACAATGGTCAAGGCATACGCCGAAATGATACGGGATATCTCGGGCGACAACCCCGAAAAAAGGGCCGAGCATCTCAACGTTATCATTGAGGAAAGCGACCGATTGGCAACGCTTGTCAACGATATCCTCGACCTTTCAAAGCTTGAAAGCGGCACACTTGAAATGACCGAAACGGAATTCTGCATCACCGATACGCTGCGGAGCATAATGGAGAGATACACGCTTCTTTCCGAACAAAAGGGCTATAACTTCATCGTTTCCGCCGAGCAGGATTTCATCGTCAAAGCGGATGCTGTCAAGATACAGCAGGTCATCTACAACCTTATCAATAACGCCGTCAACTATACGGGCGAAGATAAGACCGTTTATATCACGCAGATAGTCAAGAAGAAAAAGCTTGTCCGCATTGAGATAACCGATACGGGCGCAGGCATCGACCCCGAGCTGATACCTCTTATCTTCGACCGATACTACCGCACCGAAAAGAGCAAGCGTGAAGTCATCGGAACAGGACTCGGACTTTCCATTGTAAAACAAATACTCCAGCGGCATAACTACGAATTCGGCGTCCGCTCCGAAAAGGGCGTCGGAAGTACATTCTGGTTTGAAATGCCGGGACATCTTAAAGAATGATCCATTTGGTTAATGCGTAATTATTTTTTCAGAAAAATATTCAAAAAAATGCAATCCACGATTTATTTGCTTTTTCGTGAATTGCATTTTTTATGCATTAATATGCTTCTATCAATTATGCGAAGCTAAGGAAACGCTGATTAATACGTTTCAGCCGTTTTTCAAAATGTCCTCAAAGGCGCAAACTCGTACATTTCTCAAAACGGCGAAACGAACGCTGCGCTTTAATCAGCGTATTCCTAATTACGCATTACGCATTAAGCATTACGCATTAAAATTCACCCTACCGCCCCGACGTTCATCGTATAAACTGCTTTGTCGTCTTCAATATCATCAATGGCGGCGTGGTAATTGTATATCCGTGCAAGCGCATTCCATGTCGCACGGTTGAGCATTCCCGTTTCGGGAAGTCCTGCGATTGCCTGGATGCGGCGCACTTCCTCGGCTGTTTCGTTATCATAGATGCCGTTTATCGCAGCTCCCGAAAGATTATCGTAAAACTGTGCAATAGTGTTCAGCATTATCTGTATAATATAAACGGGATAGCCTGCCGAGCCGATCGTCAGCGGAGTTTCTCCGACTGCACGGGGGCTTATGCTCTCCAGCTCGGAGAAAAACATTGCAGCCTCTTTATAAAGCTTGTAAAGCTCATCCCATGTTTTCGGGTCAAGCTCCCCTGTTTCGGGCAGACCGCTCTCACGCTGAACGGCTGAAACGGCATTTCTTGTTTCCTCTCCGTATGTACCGTCTGCGTTTACCGTTGGTATATTGGAATTGTATTTCGATATCGTCCGAAGAAAGCGCTGCGCCTCACGAACGTCCGAAGCCTTATTCTCTGTCATCTTATCACTCTCCGTATATTTTTGTATGATTATACATTAAGAAATAGTGTAACCGGGATTCTGACCCGGCTGCTTTACATAACCGAATCGGTGTTCGCTGTATATTTCGGATATCCTGTTCCATGTATCAGCGCCGACAGCGCCGTTCTGCGTAAGCCCGAAGATGCGCTGGAACTCGGTCACGGCCTGCCTTGTCAAAGGTCCGAAGAAGCCTGTCGGCTGAATTTCGGGTATGGTCGGATAAAACTCGTGCAGATAGGTCAGATACTCCTGCAGGATGCGCACGTAAGGATTCGTCATTCCCTCGGTCAGTATCACGCCCGGGAAAAGCACGGGATCTTCGCTGCTTTCATTCAGCGGAACATTCTCCACTATGCCGAGATAAGCGTCCTCGAGGGCGTTCCACGTTTCACGGTCAACAATGCCCGTCTGCGGCAGTCCAAAGACCTGCTGAAAGGAACGGACTGAATTCTCTGTCGCAGCGTCAAACGTTCCCGTTATTTCTGTCGGAAGGACATTGTTGTAATAAGCGCCCACTACCTCGAGATAATACTGCAGATAGCGCACCGCCATTCCGCTATCTCCGATCGAAAGCGTTTCGGGGAAAACGACCGCCGTTTCTTCGAGCGTAAGTCCCTCGGACGCAAGCTGCGAAAGCTTCTTCACGCTCGTATAGATATAATGTATCCTATACCATGTTGCCTTATCGACAACGCCGGTCTGCGGAAGATTAAATATCTGCTGAAAGGTTCGCACGGCTTCCTCGGTGGCGCTGTCATAGACTGTACCGGTTGTCGGTATCTTCGGGATAGCAGGATAATTCTGTGAGATACGGTTAAGCTCACGGCGTATCCGCACGACATCGTTTCCGCCGCTGCCAAGACGTAACGGCTCACCTGGGTAGGACGGCGCATTCGATCTAACATCTGTATTCGTCACAATGTCAATATCATCTCCGTAAAAACGAGTCAGAATGTCATACGGTCCAAGACCCTGCCTTGCAAGCTCGACTGTTCCCCATTGGGTCAGACCGCCGCACTCGGGAACATCCCTTCCATCGCAATAGACCGCAAAAAGCGGTTCAACACTCCCTTGACGGACGATATACTCATTGAATATCTCGTCAACGATCTGCGAGATCGGCTCGTAGATATCCCTGTCCTTGACAAAAGACTGGTCGAACTGTATGGAGTTGGTTATATCGAAATCATACCCCTGCGAAGGGTACCATTCGGTGAAGATACGATTGAGCGTGAACGAAATTATCGCATAGATGTTTGCACGCAGAGCGGCTTCGGGCCATGTCGGGTAAAGCTCGCTCGATGCGACATTTTTAATATAGTCGGGAAAGCTCACTGTCACATTTTCGGCGGAGGCGTCATCCGGCCTGCCGAGGTGAACGGTCACGGTTTCGGGAATAAACGGTTCGGGCATCGTTCCACCGCCTTTTCATTCCAGCATAAAGCTGTTATCGTCGCTCGACTTCGGAATGAGAGCGATCGGCTGAATCGACTTCACGCCCGAGAAAACGGGAACTTCCATATCGTTTTCGGCATAAAATCCATCCGCATAAGCGCTGATATAATAGTCCGCAAACGGCTTTTCGGACGGATCGGGAGTTTCGGAAAACGAAACATTCGGCGCAGGCAGCGACACCGTTTCGGTCGAACCGCTCTCGTCCGTGATGAGCATTTTCAGCAGATAGTTCTTCCCGTTTTTCTTTCTTGTGATAAGAACAACGGCGTTTTCGATCGGAACAGCACCGCTGCCCGTTTTGACCTCCGCTTTTATGTAGCCTGTTCCGCTCACATCGGGCGAAATATCCGTTTCTTCACCCTTGTATCTGGGTTCAAGCTTGTCGTTAAGGTCGGAGAATTCCTCGGAATTATAGTTGCCCTGAAAATTCTCGGGTTCGGGCACAATATTCTCACGGGTTCGAGGCATAACGGGAACATTTCCATCCGATTTAACGGATTCTTTGCGCATTATATCCTCGGGCGAGGGAAACTTCGCCATTTTTTGTTTTTCGTCCGAAGTATTAGCGATTTCTTTTCTGTAAACCTCCTTTGGGGGTCCGGAAGGCTCTTTTTTCTCTACAGAAGCTCTTTCCTGCGGCTTTATTGACGGAGTTGTTTCTTTATCTCTTGTCGGAGTGATGCTTTTGGTGGTATTATCGGCTGTTCCTCCGCTTTTTTTATACATCCGCAGCATTTCTTCCTTATATTTTCGTGCCATTGATTCGATCTGATCTTTGCTGTCCATTTTTATCCTCCTTGAAGCGTTATTGTTTTCTATTAATTGTATTCAAAGGAGAATAAAAAAATACCTCGGAGCTCGGGCATCGTCAATAACTGACACTACCCTTTTATCCGAGGTATAGATATCATATTTTTAAGTCGCAAGCGGATGACAGCCGAGCGGAACCGCACCCGAGTCAAAACGGGCATTAACCTGACCGTAGGTATATACACCCGTAAAATCGGAAGCTGTCAACGGCTGGTCGCTCCACAAAGCATACTCTGCGCCTGTTCCTGCCGAATCCATTACAAAGCCGAAATAACCCTTGAAATTATTACCGACATAATCCGTAATGTCACATATATCACCACCGGTTTGTCCTGTGCACATACCGTCACCATCAACAGAGTTGATGAATATTTCACCGCTTGAGTATGTTTTTCCCAAATTATATGCATCGGTGATCGCGAGCTGCGCACCCGAAAAAACGGTCTTGGAATTTGCGTTAAACCTTGATATCCTTGCTTTTTTTGCATAACCGAGCATTGACGGAACAAGTATCGCTGCCAGAATTCCTATAATTGCGATAACAACGATCAATTCTATCAACGTAAAGCCTTTTGCTCTCCCCCTCATACCAATGGCCCCTTTCAAAATGTGCAGAAATTTGATTTAAATCTATGCAATTATTATACTTATATAATATAACACATTTATAGAACTGTCAATAGCTGGGTAAATTTGTAACCAATTTGTAATTTTTATTCCTTCCAGACTTCCCAGTACCGCAGTATTTCCGGCGCAATCTCATCAAAAGTCCACGTTCTTGAGCTTTTTTCGGGACTTGCAGGGTCATTGATAATAAAACCGCTTGCGTCATATCCTCGAAGCACCATTGCGTGACTTCCGAATGTATCTCCCTTCATATTGAGGATAATCGGTCTGCCCTTGTCGAGGATCTCCTTCATCTGTTTTTCATCGGGGGCACCGCTGCCGCCCTCATCGGGGTCAAAGTTATATCCGTTGTATTTGAGTCCGATCGCCTCGCATATATTTCCGATTTCGCTGTTTCTGACGCCGCCGAGAAAACCGCTTGCGTCAAGCTCCTCTGCGACCCTTGATACTCTCACCGGGTCATAATAACCGTCACCCGTCAAACCGACATAAACCATCGAAATGCTGACAACAGCGCAGCCACCCGAAAAGATATGTCTTCCGCCGATAGTTTCATAACACCAGCGGCGATCTTCCATGTAAAAATTCGGGATAGTTCCGCTGTTCAGCTCTTCTTCGGTAAAGGACATTGAATTATAGTCGTCCTTATGCTCGACGTAATCATAGACTATATCAATAAATTCATCGTTCATATAGTAATAGTCAAGCATTTCTGTCGGATATTCGTCAACGTGTTCAAGTATATATGCCGATCTTTCATCCGTTTCGGCATATTCTGCAAGCTTTCCATACTGTTCATGGAGTTTACGCTTGTTTTCCATTGGGATAAGCATCATCATAATTGCGACTGCCGCCAATATTATCGCCACGACGATCATTGCTTTCAATCTTGTTTTCATAATGACCTCACAAAAAAACAGCAGCAGAATGGTCTGCTGCTGTGATTTTACTTGTTTTGATAAAGCTCAAAGCGATTATTAGTTACCGCCGTTACCGCCAGCGTTACCTGCTGCGCCAAGAGCAGGAGCAGGATATACACCGTAGATGTTACCAGCCTTAGCGTCAGACTTCTGCTGACCTTCGGTGATATTCTTAACGTCCTGAATAGTTGTCTTAGTGCTGATTACGCCCCAACCCTGTGCTGTTGTTGCATATACAGCAACAGAAACAGAATATGTGCCGGGGTTAAAGAAAGCTCTGCCGTAGCCTGTGAATTCTTCACCGAGGTATGCAGCGAGGTCAACGTCAGCATCCTGAGGAGTCTTGGTAACGCCTGCCCACTGTACGGGGATAACACCACCAGATATAGGATTATCAGTTGTATTAACTGTGAGGTAGCCTTCAGTTGGTGTAGTAGTAGCCCAAGACCAGTTAGCAATACCGAGCTGTGTGAGTGCGGAAGCTGCAGCTGTGTGGATCTGCTTTGCACCGGAGTTAGCGGAAGAGATTCTTGCATTTCTAACGTAACCAAGCATAGAAGGCACGAGGATAGCAGCAAGAATACCGATGATTGCGATAACTACGATAAGTTCGATAAGGGTAAAGCCCTTAGTTTTTGAATTTCTCATGGGAAATTCCTCCTTTTCTAATTTTAAAATGTTTTTATAAAAAGCGTAAACCGCGCTTTTCCGAAATTATTAGCTCTTCAGATCATCCTGATAAGGATAAACGCCGTAATAGATGCCCTTTCTCTTGACAATGTTCCTGATGTCCTTCACATTGTCAACGCCGCAATATTTGTAGTTGCCGCCGGAACTATGGCTGTATTCCTTGAGGTTATCGGTTGCCATCGTCGGATCCTTACCGTTTTCAAGTTCACGGTAAACAACAGAATCCACAGTATAGTTATCAAGATCTATGTACACTGCATAGCTTCCTTCAAGCTTACTGTCAATAGCTCCCATAATCTCTTTTTTGAACAGCTCATAACGTTCTTTTTTATACTTCTGTGCTTCGGAGGTTTCTTCAGCGCTGTAAACATCGGTTGCCTGACTTGTATTTGATATCGCTTTAACCTCGATCTTGTCACCCAATCTGAGCTCATCGTATTTCTTTCCGTTGCCTTCACGGGCAATATGGAAAAATACCATCGCAGCAGTTGGTGTATCTTTTCCGCCGAAGGCATCAAAGAACGATACATCCTGCTTGATCTCACAATTGATCAGAAAGCTCTGGAATGTACTGTACATCATTTGAGCTTTATTCTGACTGGTATCGATCTTCGCATCCCTCACAAAACCCGGCATGATGATAGAGATCATACCTGCAAGTATTGAAAGGATCGCAATAACGATCAGAAGCTCGATAAGCGTAAAACCTTTGAGCGTTTTTTTTGCGGAGGGCTTGCCGCAGTTTTTATTACTGTCCATTGGGATCTCCTCCTAATAAGTTTCACTTTTTATTAAGTGTTCTCTTACTGTTATCATTATATATCGAAAGCAACATTTTGTCAATAGTTTTTGCAACATTTTCCCACTAAAAAAGTGAATTTGTGAACTTTTTCCTTTAATCACTAAATATGTGATTGTTTTTTGCCATTTTGACTAATTTGTTAATAAAAGCAAACGTTTTCGTATACTCTCGGTAAAATCGTATAATAGCCTTGCCGAAGAAAAATGTTTTTTGTTTAAAACGTTTATGCAATTTTTGCACCTTTTTCCTCGGCAGAAACTATTTTTTTCGATATGATTAATATCTGTTTACCGCATTGCCGCCTGCGCCCTTGAGATAACGTTCATATTCAGCAATATCGAGGCTCTTTTCACGGGCATTTGTATCGGTGATAACGCCGTCCTTAACAAGACGAGCAAGCTCCTGATCGAGGCAGACCATTCCTTCCTTCTTACCTGTCTGGATAGCTGTCTGGATAAGGTGGACCTTGTTGTCACGAACCATTGCCTTAACGGCGTCGGTCGCGTTGAGGATCTCGAGAGCTGCGATACGTCCGGTTCCGTCAGCCTTCGGGATAAGGGTCTGGGCAATGATTCCGACAAGAACGGTTGCGAGCTGTGAACGGATCTGGTTCTGCTGGTGTGCAGGGAAAACGTCGATGATACGGTTGATGGTATCGGCTGCACAGGTGGTATGAAGTGTGGACATTACAAGGTGTCCTGTTTCAGCAGCTGTTACAGCGGCGTTGATCGTTTCAAAGTCTCTCATTTCTCCGACGAGAATAACGTCCGGGTCTTCACGGAGTGCGGCACGAAGGGACATAGCGAACGATTCAACGTCGTCGCCGATCTCTCTCTGGTTTACCATACAGCGCTTATGCTCGTGAACGTACTCGATAGGGTCTTCAACGGTGATGATATGAGCCGAACGGTTGATATTTACATAGTCGATCATAGCTGCGAGAGTTGTAGATTTACCTGAACCTGTAGGTCCCGTTACAAGGATAAGTCCACGGGGACGCATTGCGAATTCGCCGAGGATCGGAGGAAGATCGAGGTCTGCAAGTGACGGGATATCGTTGCGGAGAAGACGGATAGAGATAGCCGTATTGCCCTTCTGGTGGTAAACGTTGACTCTGTGACGGTAGCCTCTCTTTGTAACGTAGGAGAAGTCGGTGTCGACCTTGTTCTTAATGTTTTCGAGCTGTCTGCCGTTGGTCATCTGTTCAACGATCTTCATGATAGCGGCTTCTGTCATCTCGGGGTAGGACGCAAGTCTGCGGAGCGAGCCGTGAAGACGTACTACAGGTGCGATCTTTGTTGTGAAATGCACGTCGGAGCAGCCAAGAACACGGGCTTCGTCGAGGATCTTGTTAATGTTGATGACTACTTTTTCGGGAGCTTTGTTTTCTTCCATGTGTTTCAATTCCTTTCAAGATTATATTATAATATAGTATCTTTTATACTGCGTAAGTAACTCTTACGAGTTCGTCCATTGTTGTATTACCCTGCTGGACGAGTTCGGAAACGTTGTCACGGAGGAGCTTTGTTCCCTGTTTTGCAGCAAGAGCTGCGATGGCGTCTGTTTTGCCGCCGTTTGCGATAAGGCTGCTCATTTCTGTTGTGCAGGTGAGAACCTCGTGGATAGCGGTACGTCCCGTATAGCCTGTGTTATTGCACTTCGGGCAGCCGCAGGCGTCGTATATTGTAATGGACTCATTTATGCCCATGAGTTCATTTTCTTCGGGGGTGGAGATTCGCGGCGTACGGCATTCGAAGCATATCTTCTTAACAAGTCGCTGTGCAACGATACCGATAAGTGAAGTAGCAACCATGTACGCTGCAACGCCCATATCAACAAGACGGGTAACTGTCGAAGCGGAGTCGTTTGTATGGAGTGTCGAGAGAACCATATGACCGGTGATAGCAGCTCTGATAGCGATCTCGGCTGTTTCCTGGTCACGCATTTCACCGATCATTACGATATCAGGGTCCTGACGGAGGATAGAACGGAGGGCAGCGGCGAATGTCATGCCAGCCTTTGCGTTTACCTGACACTGGTTGATGCCTTCGATATCTTTTTCGACAGGGTCTTCGACCGTAACTACGTTTACATTCGGCTTTGCAAGCTCACCGAGCGCAGCGTAAAGGGTGGTTGTTTTACCGGAACCGGTAGGACCTGTAACGAGCAAAACGCCCTGAGGTACTCTGATAAGCTTTGAGAAGCGTTCATAGTTGTAATCGGTCATACCAAGGTCGGTGATCTTACGGAGAGCAACGTTACCTGTTGAAAGGATACGGATAACGACCTTTTCGCCGTTTACCATCGGAAGGTTAGATACACGGACGTCAAGCATTGTTCCGTCAACGACCTGTGAGAAACGTCCGTCCTGCGGTACACGCTTTTCTGCGATGTTCATTCCGCTTATGATCTTAAGTCTTGTTACGAGAGCGTTATGTACAACGTTTGAAACGTTCATAAGCTCGATAAGGTCGCCGTTTACTCTTATACGGATCCTTGTAAAGGTCTTGAACGGCTCGATATGAATATCCGTTGCGCCTGCGCGGAACGAGTTTTCAACGATCGTAGTTGCAAGCTTAACGATAGGAGCGTTGTCGATTCTTTCTGCAGACTCATCATCCATTGCACCGAGATCGTCATCTGAAAACTGGCTGGTAACGCTGTCGAGGATAGCGCCGGTGTTCTGCATCGAGTAGCTCTTACCGATAGCCTTTGTGATAGCTTCCTTTGTTGCAAGGACAGGAACAACGTCCATACCTGTTGAAACCTTGATATCTTCAAAGATATAGAAGTTTACGGGATCGTGCGAAGCAACGGTAAGTCTTTTACCCGTGATCTTTATAGCAATAATGGTATGCTTCTTTGCAAGCGCCTCGGGGATCTTCTTTACTGCTTCAATATCAATTACAACATCGGGATCATTAAGATCGATGAATGGAACGTTGAGCTTCTTTGCAAGTACCTGCGCAAACTGCACATCGGTTACATAGCCAAGCTCAATAACGTAGTCACCGAAGAATTTGCCCGGAACGTTTTCCTCCTTTTTCACATCGAGGACGTGCTGGAGCTGTTCTTCGGTAATGACCCCCTCATTAACCATATATTGTCCTATTGGGATGTTCTTCATATTTATTCTCCGTTTCTCCGTGACAAAAATTTTTTTGTGCCGCTCACGGTGCGGATTTTAGAAAGACTATTGAAAATTATAAAAATATATGTTAAGATATTGTTTAAGCAAATATCAAATTTTCTATGTAAAGGAGTTTTGCAAAAATGAATATTTCTTTTGCAGTATCAGAGCTTATCGGACTGCAGATCGGGATCTACGTTATGGTATTCCTTTTCGGGATCACGATCGGAAGCTTTTTGAATGTTTGTATATTCAGGCTTCCTGCAGGTGAGTCGCTCATCAAACGCAATTCGCACTGTATGACCTGCGGTGCAGAGATCAAACGATATGATCTTATTCCGCTTTTCAGCTGGCTTTTTCTCCGTGGAAAGTGCCGTGCCTGCGGAGCGAAGATCTCGGCGAGGTATCCGCTGGTCGAGGGATTGACCGGGCTGCTTTTCGTGCTTGTCTACACACAGTATGATCTGATCACCGACGGACTGATCTATCCTGCTTTTGTCTGCCTTTTCATTGCAGGCATCATTGTTATCGGGTTTGAGGATTTCGATACGCAGGAAATGTCGGTATGTGTACTTGTTTACCTTGGGATCGAAGCATTTGTAACACGAGTTCTTTGTGTTCTCCTTCCGACAGCGTTCAGAGGAAATGAACTTCCGATCGTTGACGGTATCATCGGACTTTTCGCTGTAAGCGTTCCCCTGCTGCTCATCGGTTTCGTGTTCACGCCGCTTATCTACATATTATTTGTAAGCGAGGATCACAAAACGGTAAGAAAGCTCAAAAAACGTCTTGCAAAAGAGAAGCTTGACCCGAAGGAAACCGAGAAGATCACGAAGCTTCTTAACGAAACCCTTGAAAAGATCAAGGAAAGAGGTCCTGTTTACGGTTTCGGAATGGGAGATATACTGTTCATGGCTGCAGGCGGTCTGATGTTTGGCTGGAAAGCTGCTGTTGTAGCGCTTTTCATAGCGATCATCATCGGTGCTGTTGCAGCGATCGTCATTAAAGTGAAAAACAAGGATAATGAAGACGCTGACAACGCATTTGCATTCGGTCCGTGCCTTGCGGTGGGACTTGTATGCGGAGCGCTCTTTGGAACACAGCTTTTTGATATGTATATAGCTGCGATGACCGTTCCTTATATGATGTAAATAAACCGATTATTTCGGGGGTGTGCTTGTTTGAGCGCACCCCCGAAATTTTTATTTCTTCGGAAGAGTGAAAACGATATAGATGTTTCTGCCCTGTTTGGTTGAATCCAACTCGTACACGCTGTCTTTGACGGTGCCGCCGGATACCATAACGTTCGACCAGCCGTTTATAGGCTCCGAAAGGTTGCGGCAGGTAGCCTCGCCCTCGGTCATAACACATTCATAGCTTGTTATCTCTTCGGTCTTGATAACCTGACCTTTAGCTTTAGCCTTATTCAGAGATGACGGAAGAAGGCTTGAAACTGTGATATTGAAGCCGGAACACTTATAACCCGTAATGAGAGCCTTGTTACTCTTATTCTCGTGCTTTTCGGATATGCCCGTAGCCTTAAGGTTTATCGAATAATTGTACGAACCGTAAAAAGCAGCGCCGAGAGCCATTCTTGTTTCCGTTTCGGAACCCTTTTTATTTCGAAGGACTCTGCCGTGTACCTTTTCGTTTCTGTAAATGTACTCTGTGGTATTGTCGATGACGATGAAATTAATGTCACCGTCTACTGCTGCGTTGTAACCCGATTTGCTCTTGAAGTTAGCAACTGCGGTTGCGAGATCGGACGAGCTTGTGCCTGTATATATGCCGAGCTTTGTGGCATATCTAAGGCTTTCACCGATGTAAGTTGAAATACCGTTCTGCGTTGTTCTCTGCGACTCATAGTAGGTGGAATCAACGTATGTGGTTCTGATCGGATCCATCATCCTCATTATACCGAGCATAAGTATCGACATTACCGCCATTACAATAATAAGCTCAATAAGAGTAAAGCCTTTAAGAATCTTTTTCATAGCTTCACCTCATCAATCTTCCATTTTATAGCCGGTGAAATACTTGTAATTCAGATACATACTCTGATTATTGTTTGTTTCCGTGCTGCTTACCGGTTTGAAAATATTGTTATAATCATTATTGCGTGTTCCGTCCGAATTATACTTTGCGTTGTCGTTCTGATCTCTTGTCTGGAGAACATAATAATCGACCGCATAGCTGTAAGCAACCTTTCTCGAACCCAAAGTATTCGGAAGAGCATCCCTTTTAAGGGTGATATTGTACTTTGTAGTGGAATTTACGGGAGGAGTTCTTCCGTTTTTCTTTTCAGATTCCGAGAGCTTCGGTTCTTTGCTTCCGGCATTTGAGTAGACAGGAATTGATTCGCTGTTTGTCTTTTTCTCAACATACTTCATCTGGTTCGCAATGCTTGAGTTGTTCTGGTGGTTCATTCTGTTGACATTGCAGACCGAAGCGTATATCTGAGCCATGATGAGAGAGCCGATACCAAGAATAGCAAGAGCAACAAGACATTCAATAAGCGTAAAACCGCGCATTTTTTTCATGTTCATCTGCCTCCTTAACTTGCTCTGTATTGTTCGGGCGTCCACTCGAGCTGCGGTAAACCGGGTTCTTTATCTTCCGAGTCGGGAACGTAGCAGTATAGACAGTCGTTCACTGCGGTGAAGGTTTCACATACAACTGAACCGATAACGACGATATCCTTAGACGAGCATATATTGTTGGTTTCTCCATCTCTGATACATTCGTATCCGTTATACCAGATTTTTCCGGTTGATCTTACACCCTTGTTATTGTTTGCAACTACAGTATCTACCGGACCGTAAATATAGCCTGCGATAATGGATTCATTATCTAAACCTAATTTTGTATTTGGATCCATGTAGATCTTTATCTTCGGTGACTTGATATTTCCGCCGTTTCCGAATTTCAGCTCTTCACCGTTCTCAAATTTGCTTCTGATATCGTAAGACCATATTCTTGCCTTGTTGATTGATTTATCAAATCCTTCGGATAAGTAAATATTAACCTTTGGCGAACCGGTCTCACTTCCGACTGTGAGCTGGAAACCATTCATAAAGTATACATTAGCATTGTCAACATATATGTCTGCGGTTCCGGTACCCGTTATCGTGATATCAGAATTGTTGTACCATCCTGAAAGAACGAACTTTTCTTTGCCGGAAACACTGATGCTGTCGTTATTTCCGATAGTAGTTGCACCGGAAAGATCGGAGAAGTCGATCTCCGTATAATTTTCAGCTTCTCTGTCCTTTATATTGGGAGTTCCTGCCCATTCACGAGCGGAAATGATCTCGCCTTCTCTGTCACCATGATGATAATATAAATCGTAACTCGTTGTATCCGTCGGAATAACTCTCGGACCGCGTACAGCGATATTTCCGCCTCTTCCGCGTACAAGGTCAATACCGCTTATTCTTACGTTGTCGTTGTCAGCATCATAGCAGGAATCGACGCCGCCGGGGTTAATTGCTTCTTCTATATCATCCATTGAAACGCCGCCGAATTCTCCGGCTGCAAGAGCGTCGTATTTTGTGATAATACCTCCGTCAACCATAACATCATAAACACGCTGACTGAGCGCTGTACCCATTACCTTGTCTTCAAAGGCTGTATTGTTTTTGCAAGCGATATTATCAAAACCGGTACTAATGAAGTCACCGCCGATATAGATATAATCTCCGACAGAACCTGCTGAATAATTATTCATTTGTTTATACGGTCCTGGATCAATCACGAAATTACCGGTTACAATAACGCTTCCTGTAACATTAAGTATGCATCGAATTCTTAAGTCACCTATTACGATAAGGTCGCCATTAATGTTCACTGTTTCGTTTGTTTCAACATTGAAATTGCCGTTTACGACAACCTGAACCTTTTCGTCCTGCCTTTCAGGTTTTGAATAACCAAATGTAGCACCTCTGCTCAATGTAACTGTGTTGTCAACGGTGCCGTTAGAATCGAGAAATACAATAGGGATCTCATCGTAATTATCTCCGCCGGACGGATTCTCAACATACTTATATCCGAATGGGAGAATACTTACTTGGTCACTAAAAGTTGGATCATTGATATAAACAGCATCTTTTGCATCAATAAATGTC
Source organism: Oscillospiraceae bacterium (assembly GCA_051891935.1). Taxonomy (GTDB): domain Bacteria; phylum Bacillota; class Clostridia; order Oscillospirales; family Ruminococcaceae; genus UMGS363. The sequence goes on along the minus strand of JBJFFR010000116.1, from coordinate 20,937 downwards.
TGCTGATGCGTATTATAGGTCGTTGACGTTTGTGAATAAAGACCGCCGTAAAGAACACCGTCATTTCTGAGCTCCAAGGCGGATTTTGTCGAGATACCGCCGATTACAGAGGTGTTGTTGGTGGTTGCACCTGTACCGAAAGCAGCAAGCGCATCCTGGAAATAGGACGGATTGTCAACGGTCGAATAGATGCCTATCGCTGTTCCCGTGTAACCCTGGAAGGTTGTGGTCGAGGTGACCTTGATAGTGATCTTATCCTTTGATCTGGATGATTCTGCGATATTTTTCATATCATCGGCAGAGCTTGCTGCAGCATCATGACCGTTAAGAGTTCTCGCAAGAACCTCAACTCTGATCGTTGATTTTGTGCCGGGATCGGAGAATTTACCCTGCTTGCGGTCATTTTCGATATTTGGGAAAACTACCTCATATTCGATAAAGGGCTCTCTGGGGTCATCATAGTCGCTTTTATAGGGTTCATCTGTGAAAACTCCATCGGGATTTACCCAGTAATCGTTGCTGAAATTCTCTTTTTCAGAATCCGTCATTTTGAGATAATTCTCGTATGTATCGGCATGAGCCTTTATTCTGTAGAAGTCAAGCTCCATTGCAAGGCTCTGAGTATATTTTTCAACATTAGTTGATCCGTCGGGACCAAGATGCGTCAATGGTGTTCCGTTCTCGTCGACAGCATAATAAACTTCATCGGAAACCATGTTGCTCATATAAACATCCAACGCCGACCTTGCGCTGTAATATGCTTGATTCTCTTCAAATTTTGCATAGGTTTTGTTCTGTGCCGTTGTAACAACGCTCAAGGTAGCCAAAAGCATTATGATCAGGACGAACATAACCGTTACTACCATGATAAGAACAACACCGCTAAGGCTTTTTTTCTTATTGGTGCCAACTTTTGTCATTTTTTCCACCCTTTCTGTAAAATTTGCTTGAAAAACAGTTTTTCTTTTCTTCTTTAAAATGTTTTCTCTTATATGCCACTTATGCCGATGAAGAAAAACTCTTCATCGGCCGTGGATCTTGATTACTCTGCTGCCGGTGTTTCTTCTGCCGGAACAAGACTTGGATCAAAAACAAATTCTTCGCTTTCCTCCATAACCTTTGCGACATCGAGCGGATAGATAGAGTAGATCACAAGTGAAACATTACCTTCAGCCTCTGTTGCACTCCTATCCAATTCCTCTTTTGAGAATTCTGTAACGATGAGCGTCTTTCCATCTTCCTCAACAGCGTCGATAAACTTATAAATTCCGGAATAGTCAGCCTTGTCTTTGTATTTGACAGACATTGATGTTACACCGATAACAATGCTGTCGCCCTCTACCCCACGAATATTATTGTAAGCATCGTAAACCTCCTGAGGGAGCTCGTCATAAATGTCACTCTTGATGAAAAGATCGCAAGCTGCAACATTTTCCTTGTTTACAACATACTCCTCAAGATCATTAACAACGGTATAAGATGTTGACATTCCGTAAATTTCAACATTGTTGCCGAGGATCTCACGAACATACTGTTCGTTGAGATACGGATCCTGAACGGTCATAAAATATTCCTGAAGTTCTTCAATATCCTGTGCGGAAGCCTTCAGTGAAGCTACAATATCAGGAAGTGTGTTGATCTTGGCTTCAACATCAGCCTTTTCGTTCTGTTTTGACTGAAGCGTATATTTTGCGTTGTTCATAGACTCGAACGTAGGCTTTATGAAAAGGAAAATACCTGCTACGATGATAACAATAACTATCGCAACAATGAAAATAACTTTATCTCTGTATGAAAGCTTCATTATTATTCAGCCCCCTCTGTAGTTTCTTCTTCCTGATTTTCAGGCTCGACCTGCTTGATAACGAACGAAATATCGAATTTATATACGTCGTTGTTGCTCTCCTTGTCGATTCCGCTTGAATATCCTGTATATGATATGTTTGAGAACGCATCCTGTTCAAAGAATTTTCCGACCAGCTTTGCGGGAGTCTGATTATCCTTTGCCTGACAGCTGAGTCTGAAAAGTCCGTTCTGGAACGAATAGTTGAGGATCTCTGCGTCTGTACCCTTGAAGTTCTCCTCGATCGTAGTTCTTACCTCGGTATTGAAGACAGGAAGAGAATCAAAGTATCTCTTTGCATCTCCAAGATCGCTGCGGAAAGAGTTTACGTTATCGAGCTTGCGCTGTGCAGCGTCAACAGCGGCAGTTTTCTGTGCTGTTTCGGGGCTGTCGAGCCACTGCTGGATAACTGCCGTATCGTCCTCATACTGGCTCTGTACAGCCTTTGCGCCGAGCGTGATGCCGGCAACGAGAGCAACGGAAGCGAGTGCCGAAAGAGCAACGGTAACTGCAAAGGATGCACCTGCTGCAGAACGTCCCGATGTAGCGTCTGTTTCGATAAGGTTGATTCTTTCGGAGTCCTTGTTGCTTCTGAGCATAGCGCCGATAGCGTTTGCATAAGCCTGGAACTCAAAGTTTTCATATCCGCCGACATTGTTGGGAACGCCGAGGAGGCTTGTTGTGATATCGAGGGATTCAAGAGCGTTTGTAAGACGGATATACTCTGTTGTATCGCCGTAGAAAACAACGTTCTTGATAGGATTATCGGGATTTCTCGATCTCTGGAACTGGAACATACGGGAGATGTTCTCGGTAACAGCTTCGTAGATATAGTCCTCGGAGTTGTCATAGTCAACAGCGTCGATAGATGCAAAACGGGAGAATGTAAGCTGATTGTTCTCATAGAGATTAAGGCTTACAAAGTTCGGGTCGATCTGAACGAGGAGCATTGGCATCTTTGCCTTCATCTTCGGATCGGAGATGATAAGTCTTGTAATGGTATTGCAGGCAACGGCTACGGAACGAAGTCCGATACCGAGCATGGAGAATACCTTTCTGAAGCAGTCAACGACTTCAAACGGGCAGGCTGTTGCAAGTATCTTAAGTGCTGCAACGCCATCTTCTTCGATCTCGCCAGCGATGGTATAGGAGATCGAATAGTCATCGGCAACGCCCATTGTATGCTGCATCTGGTTCTGAACCATGGAAAGGAGCTGTGTGCCCTTTGCCTTAGGGATATGTAATTCCTTGAATATTACAAGGTTCGAGGAGATACTGATAACAGCTTCCTTATCAGCCATCTTCTTGTTTTTGAGTTCCTCGTTGATTATTGTTGCAATTTTAGGTATATCTTTAATATGACCATTAACGATAAGACCTTCTTCGAGATCGATGGTAGCAGCAGCGGAAACCTTGATCTTGTTGTTTGCTTCTGTACCGCGAATAATTCGAATATGTCTGTCGGTAATATCAAATGAAAGCATACTCGTCACCTCACTGATTTATTTTTTTAATTATATTTTTATTACTGGATATTTTCGAACGAACCGTAAAGAGCCGGGAGAATACCCGCAATAACGAAACCGATCGCAGTACCCATGAATATGATCATTACCGGTTCGATCATTCCGACAAGTCGTTCGATAGCGGAGTCTGCTTCATCTTCATAGAATTCAGCGGACTTTGTAAGAATAGTATCGAGCGCACCCGATTCCTCACCAACGTAGATGATGGAAACGAACATCGACTCAAAAATACCTGTTCTCTGAATGGAAACGGAGAGCTGTTCACCCTGCTTTACTTCATCAACAACTGTTTCAAAAGCCTTTTCTATGTAGTCATTGTTGAGGATAGCAGCGGAACGTTCAAGAGCTTCGACCATCGGGATACCCGAAGAATAAAGCGACGAAAGCGTTCTTGCGAATTTACCGGTATAAACCTTTACGACAAGCTTTCCGAAGCCGGGGCCTTTACATTTCAGCTTATCCCACTTAAAATGAACGGACGGAACCTTAAGAGCATACTTTACAACAAAGATAACGCCCAGGATAACGCCGATGTAAACATACCAGTAGCCGATAAGGCTGTCGGAGAATGCGAAGAGTGCACCTGTGATGCCCTTCATATCCTCTTCTCTCATCATGTCCTTGAAGGTCGGCATGATAAATGTGAAAAGGAGAACAACGATCGCAACGCAGAGTACAGCAAGGATGATAGGATACATCATCGAGCTTTTGATCTTGTTGTTGAGCTTTGATTCCTTTGCATAGTTGTCTTCAAGTCGTTTTGAAATAACGTCGAGCGAACCCGAAGCCTCGCCTGCCTGGATCATTGAGATCATGAAGCTCGGGAACGCGCCCTGCTGCATTTTGAGAGCGTCAGAGAAGGACGAACCCTTCTGGACCTCTTCGTAGATCTCCTGATATATCTGCTTCTGCGCCTTTTTCTCCTGCTCCTTATACAGGATATCAAGCGCCTTGACGAGTGTGAGTCCCGATGTCAGCATTGCGCTGAGCTGTCTGCAGTCGTTGGCGAGCTCTTTTGTCGTGAACTTATGAAGAGTGTTTGTCGTTTTGGAAGAAGCTTCCTTGTAGCTGGAGCAGAAAAGCCCCTTTTCATGGATCTTTTCCAAAAAGTCATTTACATCCTCAGCCGTCATTCGAGCGTTCTTGACGGTATTGCCCTGAACGTCGGTGGCGGTGTAGATAAATGTCTTCATATAGGATTTACACCTCCGGTTGGATAAAAAGATTTAAGGGCACACCTTGCCCAAAGATACTACCCCTATTATAACATTTTGGTTACAAATTAGCAATATGTTATTTTTAACAAAATGTCTAAAAATATTGTACGTTTATCACAAAGCTTTCAACAACATCTATGCTTTAAGTCTAAAATATGTCTTAAATATATATTTATTTCAGCCCACAAATATACATTTGTTGTATGTGATAAACCGGAATTTAAAAATCTTCCAAAGCAGCTCGAGCGGCAAAATGCGCATCCGTCTATGCAATTTTCCTGCGAAAGTCCTGCATTGCACTGTCGTTTCGCTTAAATTTTGTGTAAAAAAATAATTATTCTATAAAAAATTTGATTTTTTACCAAAAAGTACTTGCAAATCTTAAACATATAGTGTATAATAAAAGCTGTAATGTTCCCTGTCGGAAAATATAGGGAACAAAATGCTGTGAGCGAGTCATCAGCGATCTATACTATTATTAATGGGAGGAAATTAAAAATGGCATTCAAAAACGCATATCTCCAGAAGGTTTATGAAAAAGTTGAACAGCGCAACCCCGGCGAAAAGGAATTCTTACAGGCTGTAAGAGAGGTTCTCGAATCCTTTGAACCCGTTGTTGAAAAGGATAAGTCCTATGAAACAAACGGAATCATCGACAGGATCGTTGAACCCGAAAGATTCATCCAGTTCAGAGTTTCATGGGTAGACGACAAGGGCAACGTTCAGGTAAACAGAGGTTACCGCTGCCAGTTCAACTCCGCTATCGGACCTTACAAGGGCGGTATCAGACTTCACCCATCCGTATGTGCATCGGTTATCAAGTTCCTCGGCTTCGAGCAGATCTTCAAGAACAGCCTTACAGGTCTTCCTATGGGCGGCGGCAAGGGCGGCTCCGACTTCGATCCTAAGGGCAAGTCCGACAGAGAGATCATGGCATTCTGCCAGAGCTTCATGACAGAGCTTTCCAAGCACATCGGCGCAGACACCGACGTTCCTGCAGGTGATATCGGTACAGGCGCAAGAGAGATCGGCTTCATGTTCGGTCAGTATAAGAGACTCCGCAATGAGTTCACAGGCGTTCTCACAGGTAAGGGCCTTTCCTACGGCGGCTCTCTTGCAAGAACAGAAGCAACAGGCTACGGTCTTTGCTACTTCACAGATGAAATGCTCAAGTGTATGAAGAATGATAGCCTTGCAGGCAAGACAATTGTTGTTTCCGGCTCCGGCAACGTTGCTATCTACGCTACAGAGAAGGCTACACAGCTCGGCGGCAAGGTAGTTGCACTTTCCGACTCTAACGGCTACATCCACGATCCTGACGGAATCGAGCTCGACCTCGTTAAGCAGATCAAGGAAGTTGAAAGAGGCAGAATCAAGGAATACGTTGAAAGAACAAGCCACAAGAACGCTACATATACAGAAGGCTGCAAGGGCATCTGGACAATCAAGTGCGACATCGCTCTCCCCTGCGCTACACAGAACGAGCTTGACGGCGAATCCGCTGACGCTCTTATCAAGAACGGCGTGATCGCAGTTGCAGAAGGCGCAAATATGCCTTCTACTCCTGAAGCAATTGAGAAGCTCCAGGCAGCAGGCATTCTCTTCGGACCTGCAAAGGCTGCAAATGCAGGCGGCGTTGCAACATCCGGTCTTGAAATGTCCCAGAACAGCGAAAGACTTTCATGGACATTTGAAGAGGTTGACGCAAAGCTCAAGAACATCATGATCAACATCTTCCACAACGCATACAACGCTTCCAAGGAATACGGCCACGAAGGCAACCTCGTAATGGGTGCAAACATCGCAGGCTTCCTCAAGGTTGCAGATGCAATGAAGTGGCAGGGCGTTTCCTACTAATAAGGTCAGGACATACCAACACATATACATTCAGCCGCACATTAAACCGTGCGGCTGTTTTTTGATTTTGGAACACACCACCTCCATAAATTTACCATAAGTTGATTGTTTGTAAAATATACATTCCGTAAAAGTTACAATACATTTACAATTTGGATAACTCATTTGTCACTTTGTCCCCAAAAACACCGCAAATGTCGGTAAAACCTTGATAAATCGGGATTTTTCATCCTTTCGGGACAATGCGGCGAGAAATAAGATGTTTGTTGACTTTTTCTGAAATTTATAGTATAATTTATTTAATGTCTGCCGTTCTTCGGAATATGCCCGAAGACTTTACTACAGGGTTTCTCACGAACGGCAGGAATTTCGGAACAAGCTGCTCGGCGGTGCTTTTTTAAAGCGGCCGGTGAACGGCTTTAAAGTCATCTTGCTTTAAAAGCATTTTTCTTTGGAAAGGAAGTCGGTTATGGATTCTGACGGGCTTGCGGGGAGTATTGTTATCCTTGCGCTTATTTTGTTAAAAGCATTCCTTGCTGTCTGCGAAATTGCAGTCTTTGAGATCGGAGATTCAAAGCTAAAGACGTTTGAAAACGGAAGCATTGCGGAAAAGCGGCTTTATTCTATGCTCAAAAAGGCTGCTGTTATGGAACGGACATTTGTATTCGGAAAGGGTGCGCTTTCTTCGGTTATATGCGTGGTATCGGAGCTGACCTTTATCGGCATTCTGTCGGAGGAGTTCGGCGGTACTGCCGGCGCATATATTTTTGCTGCGGCATTGATACTCCTTGCCGATACGCTGGTGATACTTGCGGTTTGCTGCGGTCTGCCGATGCGGATCGTCACAAAAAAGAACGCTGAAGATATCGCTGTGCGATGCTCGGCTGCACTCAAGGCTATTACTGTGCTTCTCACGCCTTTATCCGCACTTTCGGCTGTGGTGATAAACCTTTTCGGCGGCTCCTCCGAGGATATTGACGAGGTCACCGAGGAAGAGATACTTATGATGGTCGACGCAGGAAATGTCGAAGAGTCGCAGAGGGAAATGATAAGCAACGTTTTCGGCTTTGACGACAAGAATGTTTCCGATGTTATGACTCACCGAACGGATATTGTCGCTGTCGAAACAACAGCGGGGATCTCCGAGATAGTGAACGCTTCCATAAGCAGCGGTTTTTCGCGAATACCTGTTTATGAGGACAGCATCGACCATATCGTCGGCGTGATAAGCGTAAAAGACCTGCTCTGTATGATAGGCTCGGACGCTGCGCAGAGCACGCTTGCAAAAGACCTTATGAGGGATGTTTTCTATGTCCCCGAAGCAATGCACTGCAGTGAGCTTTTCAAGCTTCTTTCGCAGAAAAAAACGGTAATGGCTACGGTCGTTGACGAGTACGGCGGAACAGCAGGCATCGTCACTATGGAAGACCTTGTCGAAACCATTGTCGGAGATATCAGAGATGAATATGACAACGAGGAAGAGGACATAAAGCAGATATCGGACGATACCTTTACCATAAGCGGAAATGCCTCGCCCGAGGATGTATTCGGAAGGCTCGGACTGGAGCTTCCCGAGGACAATGATTCCGACACTATGAGCGGTCTTGTGACAAGTCTGCTCGGGCATATCCCCGAAGAAAGCGAACACGCCTGCTTAAAATACGGAAATGTGCTTTTCACCGTACTTGTTACCGAGGATATGTGGATATCAAAGCTTAAAGCGGAATTGATTCACGATGAGCGCGCCGACGGATGCGACGACAGCTCCGGCGGAAATGATCGTGATAATGAAAATAATGAAAACGAAAAGGAGAAGATCAATGAAGATTAACACCAAAAAAACGATAAGTGCAGTTCTGGCTCTCATTCTTTCGGCAGCTGTCCTCACAACAGGCTGCGGCAGAGCTGACGATATCGCCGACACCGCAGCCCAGACCGAGGTTTCCTATTCCGAAGCAGCAGTCACCGAGGAAACCTTTTTAGATCTTGAAGTCACAAAGGCTGAATTCGACGCCAAGAGCAACAAATGGAACGAAACACAGATCAATGATATCATGTACACTACAATGGATTGCTACTCCCGTGTTTCTCCTGTGGCAGGCTCGGATAAGGTGAAAAAATACGTCAAGGGCGCAAAGGTAAACGTTATTGCCGCTACCGACACAGGCTATTTCAAGCTCAAGGACGGCTCTTTCATCCATTCAAGCTTTTTGAGCGACACAAAGCCGGGCGAAGTAACAACAGCTCCGGACGATGATATCGAAGAGATCTTTGATGACGAGGATACCACCTCTGCTACCAAGAAAACTACTGCTAAGACCACCAAGAAGACTACTTCAAAGACCACTTCAAAAACCACAGCAAAGACCACCAAGAAAACTACTTCAAAAACTACTGCAAAAACCACCAAGAAAACCACCGATGAAACAGTTAAGAACAATACTTCAACAACTGTATCCTACAAGTACAATGTTGATTACAAGACAAAGTATGTTTATAAGCAGCTCCCTGCCGCTGAACAGAAGCTTTACGCAAACATCGTTGAAGCTGCAAAAAGCTTTAAATCCAAAGTTCCTGTTCCGGACGGACTTACAGACACACAGGTCATAAAGACATACACTAACGTAATCTATCAGGAACCCCAGCTTTTCTGGCTCCCGAGCAAGGTACCCTCATGCTATGCCGGCTACCTCGACATCAAGTATATCTACACCTCTGCAGAGGTAGCAGAGATCCAGCCGGGACTTGACAAGAATGTAAAAACTGTTATGAACACCGTAAATCAGTATAAATCGACCTTCAGCAAGATAAAGGTCATTTATGACTGGGTGGTAAAGACAAGCGAATTCTCCGAATCGGACAGCGAGGATACAAGCTCTGTTAAAAACGGCCTCACAAAGGATGCAGGTCTTCAGTGCGCAGGCTACGCAAGAACCATGCAGTATCTCTTTGACGTTGCAGGCATCGAAAGCGTTGTTATCATCGGTAAGAACGCCGAAGGAACCACTCACGCATGGAACAAGGTTTACTGCGAAAACGGCTACTACAACATTGACGCAACATGGGGCGATCCAATCAACGACCATGACAAGAACTACATAAGATACAACTACTTCCTCGTTCCCGACGCATGGATAAAGAATGACCACCTCAACCCGAACACCTTCTTCAGAAGCAACGGATCAACGATCCACCTCTTTGAAGAGCCTGCCTGCACAAAGACAAGCGCTAACTACTACAAGGCAACCAACAAGGAATTCAGCTCCTACAAGGACGCTGTTGCAGGCATGAAGGCAGAGATCGACGCTGCTATAAAGGCAGGATCTGTTGCCGTTACAGTCCGTGTTACAGACAAGAGCATCTGGGATAAGATGAACACGAACGATACCTTCCGTGAGCTCCAGAATTACGCAAAGGCAAAGAGCTCAAAGGTCAAGAAGATATCCAGACTCACAAAATACGGCGAAGGCTGCTATGTTGTTCAGTACGATATTTACTATAAATAATGGGGTTCTCTAAAAACCGAGACTAAGCAATACTTCGTATTGCTCGCAAATTTTCGGTTATGACTTTGTTCAGCTGCAAGGCAACAAACCGCAGTAATACTTGATGTATTACAAGGTTTGTTAACGCAGCAGATGAGCAAAGTCATAGAAAATTTGCCGAGAAGGAGGTTTTTAGAGGTTCCCTAATAACCGCCGTCCGAAGCAAAAGGCGTTTCCCCCGATCAGCATCGATCAGCACGAAATAACCTTTCAGCATTCCTATGGCAAAGAAGGAAAGGAAAAACTATGAAGAAGAAAAATCTGAAAATGATCTCGAGCGTTCTGGCTATGATAACAGCCCTTACAATGGTTGCAGCGGGCTGCGGAAACCAGACAGAAGATCAGGACGAATTCGTTACAAATGTTATCACTCAAGCTCCGAGTGAGGATACACCTTCCGTAACTGAAGGAACGGGCATTGCTGACAGCGGCGATACTCCTGCCGATACGCAGGCGCAGACAACCGTTACAGAGGTCGTTCGAGATGACAAGGGAAATATTGTTACCGAAGCAAACGGCGATCCTCTTACACAGGTCGTAACAACCACTGTTCCCACTGCCGATCCCGAAGCTGAAAAGTTCTTCTCCGAGCTCGCAACAAAGCCGAACATCAACGTTGATACATCTGCGGACAGCAGCACAAAGTATCCTTACAACACTCTCACAGACGATGAAAAGGCTCTTTATGACGCTATCGTCGGCGCAGCTACAAATATGTCCACAAGGATCTTCGGCGCACAAAAGCTGAGCAATGCAGAATGGCTCAAGGTTTTCGGTCTTGTTTACAATCAGGAACCGCAGCTTTTCTGGCTCAACAGCAAATCCGTTGTCGGCAGACTCTATTACAACGAGATCGACGCCGACAAGATCAACGCTATGCAGAAGGAGATAGATGCGACCGTTGAGCCTCTCCTCAAAGAAGCAAACAGCAAATCTTCGACCTTTGATAAGCTCAAGGTTTTCCATGACTATCTCGTACTCAATGCAACCTTTGAAGAGATCGAAGACAAGGTAAACTACAACCAGACCATCTACAATGCTTTCGCAGGCGGCACATCAAAGCAGGCAAACATCCAGTGCTCGGGCTATGCAAAGGCAATGCAGTATCTCTGTGACAAGGCAGGGATCGACTGCATGGTGATCACAGGTAAAAACGAAAAGGGCACGACCCACGCATGGAACAAGGTAAAGGTCGAAGGCGAATGGTATAACCTCGACTGCACATGGGATGACCCGATCTTCTCCGATCCGCTCCCGAATTATATCCGCTATACCTTCTTCCTCGTTCCCGATTCATGGATAAATGAGATCACTCATTTCGATGTCAATACAGTTTCCCTCAAGAGCGGCGAAAAGGTAAAGTATTTCGATCCCCCGACGGCTTCTGATGAATCCATGAACTACTTCCGCAAGAACGGCTTTGTCTATGACGACCGTGATTCCGCTGAAAAGGCGCTCAAGGCTGCACTTGATAAGGCAATTGAAGAAGACAGGATCGTTGCACAGATCATGGTAAGCTCCGACGAACTTTACAGTGAGATCAAGAGCGACCTCAAAAGCTATGTTTCCTATGCCAAGGAAAAGAGCTCAAAGGTAACAGGACTTGCCGAAAACTGTAACGAAACGATGCGCATTATCCAGCTCAACGTAAAGTATTGATCAAATGAGATCTGAATTTTTACCGGTTCTTGCAATGACGGCGGCAGCTTTGATGCTCCTGCCGTCCTGCAGTGCCGTTGATGAGAGCGTTCCCCTGCCGCAGAGCGGTCAGAACACCGAAGCTGCGGCGGAACAGCTCGATTATGTCTTTTATACCCTTAACGATAAGGAAAAGGAGACCTATTCCGACATGATCGGAGCGGTCAACAGGCGTGAAAACGAGTTTCCATTCCCCGACGGGTTTGACAGCGCCGAAATGCGCAAGCTTTTCACCCTCCTTTATACCCAGCAGGAACGTATCTTCTGGCTCGACAGCAGATTTTACTGCGATGATGAGCAGAGGAAGCTCTATTTTATGTATCGCTATGACGAAGAGCAGACCGATCGTATGCGTATTGCACTCGACCTTGAAGCAGGCAGGATAATTGCAGGCTTCGGTCAGGCAGCGGACGATCACGAGAAGCTCCTTGCCATCCACGATGCGATAGTTCTTTCCTGTACATTCTCCGAAAACGGCAGCAACGCCGCAACAGCTTACGGCGCACTTGTTGACGGTTCGGCAATGTGCGAGGGCTATGCGTTTGCGTTCTCCTATCTGTGTACGGCTGCAGGCATCGAAAATTACGTTGTCAGCGGCGCAAACGAAAAGGGCGAGCCGCATCTTTGGAACAAGGTCGTATGCAGCGGCGAGTGGTACAATGTTGACTGCACCTGGGATGATCCTATCCTTAAATATGATAACGAAAAGTATCTGAAGCACGACTATTTTCTTGTTTCGGATGCCGAAATAAACGGAATATCGCATTTTCCCGATACGGAATACCTTCCGGCTGTTTCCTGTACGGACAGAAAAGAGAATTATTTCGTAAAAAAAGGACTTTATTTCGACAATTATGAGGACGGACTTGAAGGTCTTTCCGCTTCTTTAAAAAAATCCGCGGCAAGCGGCAGCGGTGAAGCGGAGATACGCTTTAGCAATGAAAAAGCCTTCAACGAGGTCTGCACCTATCTTTTCGATCAGCAGGGTCTGAAAGAGATCATCGAGGAACTGAACGCAAATGACGGACTAAAGATAAGCTCCGCCCGTCATTCCGTAAACAGCAGCCTTTATGTGATCCATATTTCGTTGATTTTTTAATTACACCCTTATATCGGAGGAATTGTAAGATTATATGAACAAAAACAGAATTACTGCATTGACAGCTGCCCTGCTTGCTGCAGCGTTAATGCTTTCGGCCTGCGGAAACAGCAGCGAAGCCGACTGGGAGGACACCCTTCCGTCAGCCGTAACCACCGTCCCCGAAAAGGAAGTCACCGTTATCGAAGCGGAAACTACTCCGCCGATATCTATATCCGTTCCCGAAACGACAACAACTTCGGAGAAGAGCACGGAGCTTGCAACAACGACAGCTGCGATCGAAACATCGTCCGAAACATCAAGCGAAACAACGATCGGAACATCATCCGAAACTACAACGACCACTTCCGTAACGGTCACGACCGTTCCAAAAATATCCGTTTCCTCTACTGTTTCGACCTCACCGACCAATGAAACTTCAAATCAGAGTACAACAACATCCGTACAGGAAACCTCTGCCGCCGAAACGCTCGAAACAGCTGTCGAGGATCTGCCAAGCAGCGAATTTATCTATCCCAAAGACTATTCAACAACCAAAGCATACGTTTACAGCACACTCGACAACGATAAGAAAGCCGTTTACGACGCTATGCTTACCGCCATCAAGTCCCATGCCAACTCCTTTCAGATACCCGAGGACGTAAGGATCACGGGCGATGAATATGTTGAGCTTTATCAGCTCATATACGATTTTGAATACAGCATTTTTGACCTTGACGTCAAGATACGCTATACAAGCGATTCAAGATCGGGCAACGTTGTTTCCGCACAGCTTTCTTATCTTTATACCGCCGAACAGGTCGATGATATGATAAAAAAGAGCGACGCGGCAGCAGATGAGATAATTTCCGAGCTTGGGGACGGAAAGTCCGAATATGAAACAGTAAAGTTCTTCTACGACAAGCTTGCTTCCGAGATCGAATATAACGAAAATGCCGAAAATCTTCGTGATATCTACGGTGCGCTTGTTGACAAATCGACCGTCTGCGGCGGCTATGCAAAAGCATTTTCTTACCTTTGCTCAAAGGTCGGCATTGAAACGATCACAATGCTCGGTGATTTCAACGAAACACCCCATATGTGGAATATGGTTAAGATCGACGGAGAATGGTACCACATCGACGTTACCTCGGGCAACGCTATGAACACCGATTTCCCGTACATAAGATACGATTATTTCTGCGTTACGGATGATATTATAAACAAGTATCACGTTGTTTACGACCAGCCGTTCGATTATCCGAAGGCGGCCTCCGAAAAATACAACTACTTCATATATAATAATCTTGTTGCAAGTGATGTTCCCGATGCCGCTGCGCTCATTTCAGAAGAGATCATAAAGGCTTCACAAAACCATATTCCTGCAATCCAGTTCGTCTGCGCCGACGACAAGACCTATGAGGATGTCATCTTCTACCTTTTTGATCCCGATCAGCGCCACGCAATCGACATCTATGAAAACACCTACGATTCGGCAGAAACCAAATACAAAATGGACTCTATACAATATCACAGCGACCCGAAAACAAGAGTTATAAAGCTTTTCCTTCAGTATATCGACAACTGAAAAAGCTTTGGAGGTAATCGACCTTGCAAAGAATTATACCGATCCGCTGCGCTGCTTTGGCTGCAGCAATAACGGTAACTATGGCTTTTTCCTCATGCAGCCGTGAAAACGATGCGGCAGAGGATATGACCTATAACGGCAGTTATCATAAGATAGAAGGCGGTACATCAGTGCTGGTCGAAAACGAGCAGACCGATATCCCCGAGGACACGATATATATCCCCGAAGATATGGAAACGATCTACGGACAAAGCTTCCTGTCAGCCGAGGAAAAGGAGATATATTCCTCGCTCGTCAAAGCGATCAAAGCTGAAGAAGCCTCCGTGCCGATGGACGCCGACGGCGAAACCTACACGAAGATACTGAACCTTATCGGAATTGAGCAGATGGGCATCGCCAACGTTGCGGACAGGAAGGTCGGCAGCTTTGATATGGATACACAGCGTTTCCCCGTTGAATTCACCTATCGCTTTTCCCGTGAGGAAATGAGCAGCATGAACCGCGCCGCAGAAAACGCCGCAAACGAGATAATGTCGGGTCTAACCGATGAAATGACCTCATACGATAAGCTGAAGTATTTCCACGACTATCTTATAACGCATTGCGAAAGCAGCGCCAATGATATCTATGCAAATACGATATACGGTGCGCTTGTTAAGGGCAAGTCACTCTGCGAAGGCTATGCAAAAAGCTTTTCTTACCTGTGCAACAAGGCAGGGATAGAAAACATCATAGTCACAGGACAAACAGACACCGCCCATATGTGGAACATGGTCAAAATAAACGGAAACTGGTATCATGTTGATGTTACCTGGGATAAGCCCGAGAAAAGGATCTCCAACGCCTATCCCGATATGGTCTTATACCAGTATTTTCTTGTGACCGACTCCGTAATAGAGAATAACCACACTATCTGGACAATAACCTCACCGCCGCCGAAAGCATACGGTACAACGGAAAACTACTACATAAAGGAAGGCTTTTATGCCGACAGCGAGGATATTACCGAATCAATAATCGAAGCCGCTATCCGAAACGCTGTATCGGAAGGAAAGCATACCGCCTCGGTAAAGTTCAGCACAAACAATATGCTGCTTACCACTGTCGGCAGCTTAATAGACAGCGCAGAAGACGAAGAAAACTATCTGAAAAGCAAGATATCGGAAATAAGCTCGGAATTCAATGTAAAGCTGAATGTAAGCTGGACGGACTATTATTCGCAATACAGGATCCTGATGTTTATAATCGACTACTGATAATTGCATAATGTAAAACTATTTTGTAAAAAATATTGTGCGGCCGCGAAAAGCTCATTTCGCGGCCGCACCTTTTTGTTATGACAGATCAAACAAGATTTCTCTCAATCTCATCCCAGTTGATGATCTCCAGAGCAGCGTCAACATAATCATCTCGGTGGTTCTGGCGGTCAAGATAATAGCTGTGCTCCCAGAGATCGAGCGCATAAATGGGACGGATATTCTCTCCCTCGGGCAGAGTGTGGTTCGGTGTTGACATTATAAACATACCTCCGCAGCAGTCCTCGCATACCCATGTGTAGCCCGAGCCGTAGACCATTGACGCATTTTCCTTTATTGCCGAAAGGAACTTTTCCGTTCCGCCGAACTGCTTATTCAGAACGGCTTTAAGATGATCGGACGGCTCTTTTTCTTTCGGCGAAAGCGATCGGAAATAAAGCTCGTGTCCGAACACGGACGCAGCTGCCCGTGCAATGTCGATATCATGCCAATGAGAAAGCTTTTCAAGGCTGATATTCTGCAGAAGCGGCTGCGCCAATACCATTTCGTTGAGCTTTTTCAGAGTTGGCAGATAGTGCTCGTTATAATGAAAAAACACGGTGTAACGCCCGATGTTCGGTTCAAGCTCCGTTTCATCGTATCCGAGTTTAAACACCTCAAACGGATAATACTGTTCATATATCATAGTCTTTCTCCTTAAAAAATTATTCCGATCAAGTTAGCTGCGGCGCACAGGATGAGCCCTGCGGCTGTCGGGAGAGCTGCGCCGAGCAATGTCCACTTAACGCTGCCCGTTTCCTTTTTCATCGTCATGAGCGAGGTCGAGCACGGATAATGGCACAGCATGAATATCAGCACGCAAACCGCTGTCACGGGCGTCCAGCCGTTTGCAAGCAGGATGCCTTTCAGCGAGTCGAGGCTCTCATAATCGGTCATCACCCCCGATGAAAGATACCCCATAAGCATTATCGGTATGACGATCTCGTTCGCAGGAAAGCCAAGGATAAACGCAAGCAGTATCACTCCGTCCATTCCGAATATCCTTGCGAACGGGTCAAGCGCACCCGAGCATATTGAAAGTATGCTTTCTCCGCCGATGCAGATATTTGCTGCGAGCCATATTATAAGCCCTGCAGGCGCCGCAGCCGTCACCGCTCTGCCGAGGACAAAAACCGTCCTGTCTAGCAGCGAACGGATAAGTATTTTCCCTATCTGCGGTCGTCGGTAAGGCGGAAGCTCAAGCGTGAACGAGGACGTTTCGCCCTTGAGAAGCGTTTTCGACAGCAGCTTTGAAACCAGAAGCGTCATCATTACGCCGAAAAGTATCAGCAGTATAAGTATCCCTACCGATATGAGCGAGCCGCCAAAGCCGCTTGCCCCCGATGCGAAAAATATCGTTATTATTGCAATAAGCGCAGGAAAACGGCCGTTGCACGGTACAAAATTATTAGTAAGCACCGCAATGAGCCTTTCCCTCGGCGAGTCGATTATGCGGCAGCCCGTTATCCCGACCGCATTGCAGCCGAAACCCATAGCCATCGTCAAAGACTGCTTTCCGCAGGCTCCTGCCCGTTTGAAATATCGGTCAAGATTGAATGCCGCCCTCGGCAGATAGCCAAGATCTTCAAGCAGCGTGAAAAGAGGGAAAAATATTGCCATCGGCGGCAGCATTACCGAGATGACCCATGTCAGAATACGGTATATCCCGTCAAGCAGCACCCCTATCAGCCATTGCGGAGCCGCTGCCTGCTCCATGAGCGCACGAAGCTTTTCTCCGAGTGCGCCGAACGCTGACGAAAGCAGCTCCGAAGGGTAATTTGCGCCGTAAATCGTTATCCAGAATATGACTGCAAGCATTGCAGCCATTATCGGAACTCCCCAGACCTTATGCGTCAGGATCCTGTCGATACATTGGTCACGTTTAAAGCAGTTTTCATCGCCGAAGCAAACACATTCCGCTGCGATCTCCTCCCCTTTCCTCACAAGCGTTGTAACGATCGTATCACGAAGCTTCTGTTCATCAAAACCGACCGAGGAAAGCCGCTCTTTTTCCGCCGAGATCAAACGGACTGTTTCTTCATCGGCTTTTTCAAGCAATCTCTTTGAAAGCTTTTCATCGCCCTCCAGAACACGCAGCGCAGCAAACCTGCCGCCGTTTTCATCGCCGAGCCTTTCCGATATCAATGCGACGGAGCGTTCTATCTCTTCATCGTATATGCAGGAAAAGACCTGCTCACTGGTCAGCTTCGTTATTTCCGAAAGACCGTTTGCAAAAGCCTCCATCCCCTCGCCCGAACGTGCCGCAGCAAGATAAACGGGAACTCCGAGCAGCTTTGCCAGCTTCTCCTTATCGACGGAAATACACTTTTTCCGAGCCTCGTCGATAAGGTTCACGCAGACGATAACGTGCGGAGTTATTTCAAGTATCTGCAGCACGAGGTTGAGGTTTCGTTCAAGACAGGACGCATCACAGACTACAATAACTCCCTGCGCTCCGCCGAAGCAGATGAAATCCCTTGCAGCTTCTTCCTCCGCCGAATGTGCAAGTATGGAATATGTGCCCGGGATATCGACAAGAGTATATGTATTATCTCCGCAGGAAAAGCTTCCGCAGGCGTTCTGGACTGTTTTCCCCGTCCAGTTGCCCGTGTGCTGGTGAAGTCCCGTAAGAAAGTTGAAGACCGTTGATTTTCCGACATTCGGATTGCCTGCAAGCGCAAGAACTATGCTGTCCGTGCCGGTGATATGCTCTATATCTTCACAGCATTTCCCTGTATTCGAGGCCGAAAGTCCCATACGCTACCTCCTTTTTTGTGTAGTGACCCGATACAAGTTTATTCTCCGCCTGCAAGTCCTTATGCCGAAATGCAATTATTAATAAAATGTAAAAACTCAAAATAGCCCTTGACTTGGAGCTAACTCCATATATTATAATATAGAAAAGGCGGTGATATTCGGAAATGACGATAAAACAAGTAAGCGAAAAATACAATATCTCGCAGGACACGCTGCGCTACTATGAAAAAATAGGCGCTATCCCTCCCGTTACACGAACGGAAGGCGGAATACGCAACTACACCGATGAGGATATCGGCTGGGTCGAAAATGCCGTTTGTATGCGTAACGCAGGGCTTCCCGTTGAAGTTATCGCCGAGTATTGCAGGCTTTACAATATGGGCGATTCGACCATAGGCGCACGGCTTGAGCTTCTTGCCGAACAGCGTAAAAAACTCATTGAACAAAAGGAACAGCTTGAAGCGGAGATCTCACGGCTTGACTATAAGATCGGACGCTATGAAATTGCCGTGAAAACAGGAGTTTTAAGCTGGGAATAGAAAGGACTTGAAAATATGTATATCGAAAATATCAATTCTCCGAGCGATGTAAAAAAACTCGGTCACGATGAAAGGATCGCACTTGCAGCCGAGATGCGTGAGGCTCTTTTAAAGCGCGCAAGCATCCACGGCGGACACTTCGGCCCGAACTTCGGAATGGTAGAAGCAACGATCGCTCTCCACTATGTTTTCAACTCTCCCGAGGATAAGATAATCTTTGACGTTTCGCACCAGAGCTACCCTCATAAGATGCTCACGGGCAGAAAGGACGCTTATCTTTACCCCGAAAAATATGACGACGTTTCGGGATATACGAATCCTGTCGAAAGCGAACACGACTTTTTTGAGGTCGGCCACACCTCAACTTCGGTAAGTCTTGCCTGCGGAGCTGCAAAGGCTCGTGACCTCACAGGCGGAAAGGGCAACGTTATCGCTGTCATCGGCGACGGTTCTTTGAGCGGCGGCGAAGCGCTTGAAGGTCTTGATACCGCAGGTGAACTTGACACAAATCTTATTGTTGTTGTAAATGACAATGATATGTCCATCGCCGAGAACCACGGCGGACTTTACCGCAACCTTAAAGCTCTCCGTGACGGAAACGGGAAGGCTGAAACCAACCTTTTCACAGCTATGGGACTTGACTATGTTTTCGTAAAGGACGGAAACGATATCGACGCTCTTATCAAGGCCTTTGAAAGCGTAAAGGATACGAAGAAAGCCGTTGCCGTTCATATCGTCACACAGAAGGGCAAGGGTTATGCTCCTGCCGAAAAGGATAAGGAAAACTGGCATTGGCATCCGCCTTTCAATATCGAAACGGGCGAAAGCAGCTTCAACTATGACGGTGAGGATTATTCCTCAATGACAGCCGATTTTCTGCTTGAAAAGATGAAAAAGGATCCTGCCGTTGTCGCTATTACAGCAGGAACTCCGACAGTGATCGGATTTGATAAAGAAAAAAGAGAGCTTGCAGGAAAGCAGTTTGTCGATGTCGGCATCGCAGAGGAAAACGCCGTTGCTATGAGCTCTGCGCTCGCAAAATTCGGCGCAAAGCCTGTGTTCGGAGTCCACAGCCCGTTCCTCCAGCGCACCTACGACCAGCTCTCGCATGATGTCTGCATAAACAAAAACGCCGCAGTTTTTCTCGTATTTTCAGCCTCCGTCTGGGGTATGGGCGACATTACCCACCTCGGACTTTATGATATCCCGATGATATCGAACATCCCCGATCTTTTCTGCCTCGCACCGACCTGCGCAGAGGAGTATCTGTCAATGCTCGATTGGGCGATCGAGCAGAACGAACATCCCGTTGCGATCCGTGTGCCGTGCAACGGCGTTATCCACTCGGACAGAAGGTTCCCGACCGATTACAGCACACCTTCTTCCGAAGTGACAAAGAAAGGAAGTAAAGCAGCGATCATCGCCCTCGGCGACTTCTATCAAATGGGTGAAGAAACAGCGGCTACCCTTGCAGAAAACGGCATAAACGCAACACTTGTAAATGCACGATATGCAAGCGGAATCGACAAAAAGCTCCTTGACGAGCTGAAAAAAGACCATTCGCTCATCGTGACCCTCGAAGACGGCTCGCTTGAAGGCGGCTTCGGAGGAAAAGTCGCAGCTTACCTCGGGGATTCGGGAATAAAGGTCAAGAATTTCGGAATAGAAAAAGCTTTCTATGACCGTTACGACCCGAATAAGCTGCTTGAACAGTTCGGAGTAACACCGAAGAAAATTGCGGAATATGTCATTAAGAACGTGTAATGACTGCCTTACATTTGTCGTTAAAAAGCGAAGCCAAGTAAAAGTTTCGTCCACCTTTTCAAAGGTGGTGGGTGTCCAGAGGGCAAAGCCCTTTGGTCGCTTCCGCAGAAGCGAAACACCCTAAACTATGGCGAATAATCTGCCGCAAAAGCAAAATCACTAACAAATCAAAAAGCGCAATTCACGAAAAGAAAGCTAAAACAGAACGTGAGAAATCGTTTTGTAAACCT
>JBJFFR010000115.1:0-11460 GCA_051891935.1 Oscillospiraceae bacterium | reverse complement strand
ACCTATAGTAGAGTGTTCCTTTATTACCTTTTGTGTTCCGATCTCTGCTGCCATTGCAAAGGGGATCTCTTCATCAAACCAGGGTGTCATTACCATTCGAGGAGCTTCGTTTTCGATATATCCTATTGCAGCAGGTACGATGTAACCAACACAATCTATCATCCTAACGTTAAAAATGGCATTATCCGAAAGATTAATTTCAACAGCCTCTTCGGGAATGAATTTTGGCTCGGTGGTCATGATCGTTTTTCCTGCAGCTGATTGAGGAAGTTCGTCTATTGCGCGTTCCTTGCGAAATTCACTGGTGATATTTGGAATAACGAGTGATTCCATAAACTTTTTTATAAACGTTGATTTTCCTGTTCTGACGGGACCTACAACACCAATATAAATGTCACCGTCAGTTCTTTTGGCAATGCTGCTGTAAATATCATTATTAACCATTTTATGTCCCTCCTTTTACATTATCGGGATCATTAGCATCATATCACTGCCAATGATCTCATTCTCAATATCATTTTCGTCCATAATAAGCTTTGCTGAAGAATGAAAACGCTTTGCAATATCCCACAAATTCTCGTTTTTTTCGCAGAAATAAAGCTTCATAGCGCAGTTTTCATCTTTTTGAACAGGAGAGTTTTCATCGGCAAAAATATCAGTAATACATTCGATCTCTTCCGAACAGCATACACTTCCACAAAGCTTCAATTCAGCCTTTACATCAACAGTTCCGTCCGATAAAATATTATACGAACAGGAAGCAGGATGAATGCTGACATTGATAATGGCTTTGTCAGAGATGTTTTCGATAGGAAAACTATATGTAAAGCTTTCATCCTTGTCGGCAAAAATATTTCTGCCATCTTCTGATTTTGCAATAAGAGTGCAGCATAACGTTCCGTCTGCTGTTATTCCACCCTTTTCTTTGTCAGCTGTAAAGTGATAGTCTTTTACATTCGTTATTACTCCGAAAACACGTTCAACCTTGTCTTCTCCCGTATTAAACGAACAATCAGTTAAAAATGTGCTGTTTATCCACTGCGGTATATTGTCGTAATGTGTGGTTTCTTTCTGGTCGGAAGTAACAAATGATGTTGAATACTCGTCATATACGAGATCGAGAGTTCCCATTCTGTATGCACTGCATTTTATCATTATTGAAACAGTACAATCGAGGATTTTGGTATTTCCATCACCGTCTGAATGAGGAAGTATTTCACATTTCATTATTTCAGCTTCGATATTGCAGTCGAATCTGTCATCAATTCCTTCAATATCAATGATCTGTGAGAACGGGAGCGTGAATGTGAGTGCTTCTATCATGTCATCATCGCAGGTATAGAACATATTGACGCTTATCTCACCTTTTGCGACTGTTTTGTTTGCTATGACCTTTTTGTCCGTAGAAGAGATGCAAGCATTATAATATAGTATATCATTAATGGCAGGTTTTGAGATACCAAGTTCAAAATCATCCGTTATTGTGATCTGCTTCTCTGAATAAAGCTTGTTCACGGGATAGGTTATGGGCTTTTTGGCAAGTTCAATATCCATTCCATAGGCATCACAGATAACTTCCTTTTTTGTATTGTCGGTCACACATATATCCGTTGAAACTGCTCCGCGGATATCAAGTCTGCGTGAGTTTACAGCACGGCAGTTTATGTAGTCAACGCTTGGCTTTATACATATTCTGGGATCACTGCAGGTTCGTCCGAGTTCAACAGATTTTGTGAACATCATTTTCTGGTCAACAACATGAACGGTGTGATTGTTTTCATCATTGTAGGCGATCTTTATGTTTACACAGAGCTCATAAGTGAGTTTGCTGCCGGAAATGCTGTACGATGCAACATTTGGCGAGGTGAAGCATTTCAGTATCTTGAATATCTCCGGATAATAATCGGGAAGAACATAATCCAGTTCAACCGACTGTTCCTGTTTTGTTTTGAGAATCATTTCGGATGAACAAAGCTCTTCCCTGTTGATTTTAAGTTCCATAGGTTTTCCTCCTTGTTTTGTCGTTGTAATACTGATCTTTAATAAAAGTATAGACAAATTATCTGTACAAAAGCCATATCAAGCTTTTGCTTCCATTTTTTTACACTTTAAGATTAAAGATAAGTATAAAACTTTAATTATAAAGCATTTTCCTTATAATAATCTGCTTTGTTCAATTGTATTCATATATAAAAGCTTGTATGCAGCTAAATTAGAAATAAATATGAACAGAAAATAAAATTTTGAAAACCCCTTGCTTTTTTTATGTGTATGTTGTACAATGTAATCAATTACATAAGAGGAGGATTTTGTCATGAAATTCGCAGACGGCTTTTGGCTTAATCAGAAAGGCTATGATGTAAACTATGCATCACAGGCTTATGAGATCAATACCGGCAAAAACTTTATAAATGTCCTTGCAACTACTAATTATATCCAGAACAGAGGTATGACCCTTGGAGGACCTGTTTTTGATATAACCTATTCCTGCACACAGAAGGATGTCATCAAGGTATCAATCAACCATTATACCGGTACACTTGATAATGCACCTAAATTTGAGCTTTATGAAGATCAGGGCTTCACTCCCGAGATCGTTGACGGCGATGATTATGTTGAACTCATTGCAGGCGACACCAAGGTACACATTTCCAAGTACAGCTGGAATGTTCAGTTCTATTATAAGGACAAGAAGCTTACCGGCGGTGCATGGAGAGCTACTACTATCGTAAAGGAAAGTCAGTTTAAGGTTTCAAGCAGACTTGAATCAACACAGGATGATACATTCTGGTCTTATCCACGCGATCCCCGCAGCACATATCTTCGTGAACAGCTCACTCTTTCTGTTGGTGAGTGCATTTACGGCTTCGGC
Organism: Oscillospiraceae bacterium; assembly: GCA_051891935.1. Classification (GTDB taxonomy): domain Bacteria; phylum Bacillota; class Clostridia; order Oscillospirales; family Ruminococcaceae; genus UMGS363. The sequence continues at coordinate 8,588 of JBJFFR010000115.1, read as the reverse complement.
GAAAAGTTCACTACTTTTGTAAAGAATGGTCAGAACGTTGAAACATGGAATTCTGACGGCGGTACTTGCTGCGACCAGTCATATAAGTCCATTCCGTTCTATATTTCTTCAAGAGGATACGGTATTTTTGTAAACTCTTCCGATAAGGTATCTTTTGAAGTTGCTTCCGATACAGTTTCAAAGGTTTCGTTCACTATCCCCGGTGAAAAGCTCGAATACTTCGTTATCGGCGGTGAAAACCTTGAAGAGGTTATCTCAAACTATACAACTCTTACAGGTAAGCCTTCACTTCCTCCTGCATACACATTCGGACTCTGGCTCACAACTTCATTCACAACAAAATATGACGAAGAAACAGTTACATCCTTTATCGATGGTATGGCTGAAAGGGATATTCCTCTCCAGGTATTCCATTTTGACTGCTTCTGGATGAAGGAATTTGAATGGTGTAACTTTGAATGGGATAAGCGCCAGTTCCCCGATCCTTCTGCAATGCTTAAGCGTCTTAAAGCAAAGGGTCTTGAAATATGCGTATGGATCAATCCGTATATTGCACAGCGTTCTGCTCTGTTTGCTGAAGGCAAGGAAAATGGTTACTTCATCAAGAATCTTGACGGAAGCGTTTTCCAGTGCGATATGTGGCAGCCGGGAATGGCGATCGTAGACTTTACAAATCCTGATGCCTGCAAGTGGTATGCCGATAAGCTCAAAAAGCTTTGCGAAATGGGTGTTGACTGCTTCAAGACAGACTTCGGTGAGAGAATCCCGACAAATGTCAAGTATTTTGACGGTTCCGATCCTATTGCAATGCACAACTATTATACATATCTTTATAATAAAACTGTATTTAATGTTCTTAAGGAATATTACGGTGAAAACAAGGCTTGCCTATTTGCACGTTCTGCAACAGTAGGCGGTCAGAAGTTCCCTGTTCACTGGGGCGGTGACTGTTCTGCTGAATACACTTCAATGGCAGAAACGCTTCGCGGCGGCTTGTCGCTCTGCGCTTCGGGCTTTGGTTATTTCAGCCATGATATGAGCGGATTTGAAGCAACTGCAACTCCCGATATCTACAAGAGATGGGCTGCATTCGGTCTTTTCTCCTCACATTCAAGACTCCACGGCAATTCCTCTTACAGAGTGCCCTGGCTCTTTGATGAGGAATCCGTTGACGTTCTTCGCTTCTTTACAAAGCTCAAGGGTAAGATGATGCCTTACATCTGGGCACAGGCAAACAAGACATCTACCGTCGGTGTTCCTATGATGAGAGCAATGGTAATTGATTATGCAGACGATCCTGCTTGTCTTTACCTTGACAGACAGTATATGTTCGGTGATAATGTTCTTGTTGCTCCTGTATTTAATGAAGAAGGCACAGCGGAATTCTATGTTCCTGCAGGTACCTGGACAGATATTATCAGCGGCAAGAAATATGAGGGTGGAAAGTATTACACAGAAAAATTCGATTACTTCTCTCTCCCCTGCCTTGCAAAGCCTAACAGCATCATCGCTTACGGTGCATTTGAGAAGAACTTTGAATATGATTATCTCAACAATGCTGAGCTTGTTATTTACGAGCTTGAAAACGGCAAGTCCGCTTCCTGCACGATCTATGATACTGATTCAAACAAGGTTCTTGAACTTACAGCTATAAACAACAACGGCACAATTGATGTAAGCTTCACAAAGAATACTTCACCGTTCAAGATCACCGTTTCCGGCGGCAAGACTGTTGAAGTTCCTGCTAATTCCGACGGTAAGGTTTCCATTGAGCTTTAATCTGACTAAAAAAATCAACTCACGCAGTTTGTTTTGGAATTGCGTGAGTTTTTTTATCAAAAATAAAATATATCCTCAATTTTTTTGTCAAGAGCAATACACAGAACCTGCGTCAATTTTTCAGTCGGATTATATTGTCCGATTTCTATCGAGCTTATAGCATATTCTTAAAAATTTTGAATAAAAGTATTGAACAACAGCATTTTTTGTGATAAAATAGTATAGATAAATCCTATAAGTGAAAGGATGTTTAATTATGGTAACATCTAAATTTACCAACCTTATTGACCTAAATGATATGCCCATTTCATGGTGGAACGAAATCGTTTCTTTGGGGGCAAAGATCGCTGAAAATCCCGAAAAATTTGCCCATGAGTGCGACGGAAAAATTATGGGAACGCTGTTTTATGAACCGTCTACAAGAACACAGATGTCATTTCAGACAGCTATGCTTCGTCTTGGCGGAACAATTATCGGCTTCGATAATCCTGCAACATCTTCCGTTGCAAAGGGAGAAAATCTCAAAGATACAACAAAGATCGTATCGGGATATGCAGATATAATGGTAATGCGTCATCCATTGGAGGGTTCTGCGAAAGCGGCTGCACTTACTGCCGACTGTCCCATTATCAATGCAGGCGACGGCGGACATCTTCATCCTACTCAGACGCTTACCGATCTGTTGACATTTTATGTGGAAAAAGGCACACTTGAAAATCACACTATCGGTTTCTGCGGTGATCTTAAAAACGGAAGAACAGTTCATTCGCTCTGCAAAGCAATGTCCTGTTATAAAGGCAACAAGTTTATCTTTATTTCAACGCCCGAGCTTAAAGTGCCGTTCTATATAAAGGATGTACTTAAAGCGCACGGATGTGAGTTTACCGAGGTTGAAACACTTGAAGAAGTTATCGGAAAGCTTGATATTCTTTATATGACAAGAATTCAGCGTGAGCGTTTTTCAAACCTTGATGAATATGAAAAACAGAAAAATGTTTACTGCCTTGATACTGAAAAAATGTCAAAAGCGAGCAAGGATCTTATTGTTCTTCATCCTCTGCCGAGAGTTGATGAGATCGCGATCGAGGTCGATGATGATCCGCGTGCAATGTATTTCAAGCAGGCAAAGTATGGTATGTATGTCAGAATGGCGCTTATTCTGACAGTTTTGAAGAATGAGTATCCGTCAAAGCTACTTATCGGTAATATTCACAACAGCATCAGATGCACTAACAAGAATTGTATTACCCACAAGGAAGAATATCTGCCGAGATCATTCAGAGGAAACGGTGATACTCTTGAATGTGAATACTGCGATGAACGTGTTTTAAACACACATTAAGAATATAAATAATATTAGCCTGACAAGATAGAAATCTTATCAGGCTGATTTTTTTATGAATTGGAATTATCTTTTTCACGAATTTCAACTCGTCTGATCTTTCCGCTTATCGTTTTGGGAAGCTCATCGACAAATTCAATAACACGGGGATATTTATAAGGTGCAGTCTGGTTTTTAACGTGTTCCTGGAGCTCTTTTACAAGCTTCTCGTCGCCCTTGTCCTTATATGCCTTTGTTAGAACAATAGTAGCCTTAACGACCATACCTCTGATAGCGTCCTTTACGCCTGTAACAGCAACTTCGAGAACGGCAGGATGCTCCATAAGAACACTTTCGATCTCGAAAGGTCCGATACGGTAACCCGATGACTTGATAACGTCATCCTTGCGTCCGACATACCAGAAATATCCATCGTCATCCTTATATGCAAGGTCGTTTGTATGATAAACTCCGCCTCTCCATGCTTCGGCGGTAGCTTCGGGATTCTTATAGTATTCTTTAAACAAACCGATCTTCTCTTTTGTTTTAGGAATAATTACGATCTCGCCTTCCTGACCGTTTTCTACTTCGTTACAATCATCATCATAGATCTTTATGTCAAAAAGCGGTGTTGGAATACCTGTTGAGCCCGGCTTGGGTTCCATTTCGCACATATTTCCTATTGCAAGGACAGTTTCTGTTTGACCATATCCTTCCATTACCTTTAAACCGGTAAGGTCATACCAGCGATTGAAAACTTCGGGATTGAGTGCCTCACCTGCGATGCTTGTTCGTTTGAGATTAGAAAGATCATATCCTGATATACCCTCTTTGATGAACATACGGTACATTGTCGGCGGTGCACAGAACGACGTAACCTTGTAATCCTGTATCTTCTGAAGAATATCATTTGCATGGAAACGGTCAAAATCATAAACAAACAAACAAGCGGCGCAGAGCAGCTGACCGTACATTTTGCCCCACATACATTTTGCCCAGCCGGATTCAGATATTGTGAGATGCAGGCTGTCTTCATCAAGCTTGTGCCAGTATTTTGCTGTTACAATATGACCAAGACAGTAATAATGTGTATGAACTACCATCTTTGGATATCCTGTTGTCCCGGAGGTGAAGTAGATAAGCATATTATCATTAACATTATTCGGGATCCTTTCGATTTCAGAAGGGTATTTTTCACATTCAGCGTCAAAATTTATCCAGCCATCGCGATCTCCTCTGACTATGAATTTTTCTTTTATGCCTTTATATTCTTTGAGAGCCTGTTCAATGTGATCGGTAACTTCTCCTTCTGCAGTTGCAACGATATAGTTAACATCTGCAGCTTCAAAGCGGTAGGTGTAGTCTTTTTTCATAAGCTGATTTGTTGCAGGAATAATAACAGCACCTATTTTGTCAAGTGCAAGGAGCAGGATCCAGAACTGATAGTGACGTTTGAGTACCGAAAGCACCATATCTCCTTTTTTTACTCCGTGTGCAAGGAGCATATTTGCGCATTGAGATGATCTGACAGAAAGATCTTTATAGGTAAAGGTATGTTCTTCGCCCTTATCATTGACCCAAACCATAGCTTTGCGCTCCGGTTCGTTTTTGCCTATAACATCAATTATATCATAAGCAAAATTAAAGTTTTCGGGAATATCAAAATCGAGCTCCTTGATAATACCGTTTTCGTCAAAGGTTTCCTTGACGTATTTTTTGTAAAGATCTTTCATTTCCATGTTATATTGTTCCTTTCAATACTGTTTTTTCGAAATAAGTTAAAAAATCAGAGAATTTTTGAAAGCTTTTCCGAATATTCTGCTCTGAATTCTGCAAAGGTACCGTTGTCAAGGGCATCTCTGATACGTTCCATAAGTGTATTGTAGAAATAGAGGTTGTGGATAACCGCAAGACGTCCTGCAAGCTGTTCGTTTGACTTGAACAGATGACGAATATATGCTCTTGAATGATTGCGGCAGGTAGGACAATCGCATTCGGGATCAAGCGGAAGAGGATCAGTTTCATAGCAGGCATTGGTTGCGTGCATAATTCCGCTCCATGTGAAGATAGTTGCATGACGGGCGTTTCTGCTCGGCATTACGCAATCAAAAAGGTCAACTCCCCTTGCGACTGCTTCAATGATATTTGAAGGGGTTCCGACTCCCATAAGATATCTGATCTTATTCTTTGGCATAACAGGTTCAACATCTTCGATAATCTTATACATTACTTCTGTCGGTTCGCCGACAGCAAGTCCTCCTATTGCGTAGCCGTCCATATCAAGACGGGCAATGGTTTCCATGTGCTTTATTCTCAGATTAGAATAGGTGCAGCCCTGATTTATACCGAAAAGAAGCTGGTGCTTATTAATAGTATCATGTAAAGCATTAAGCCTTTCCATTTCTTCTTTACATCTGTAAAGCCAGCGAACTGTGCGCTCACAGGATTTTTTTGAGTATTCGTAAGCAGCAGGGTTTTCTACACATTCATCGAATGCCATAGCAATAGTCGAAGCGAGGTTTGATTGTATCTGCATAGACTGTTCAGGACCCATAAAGATCTTTCTCCCGTCAACGTGAGAATTGAAATATACCCCTTCTTCTTTAATTTTGCGAAGCTTGGAAAGCGAAAAAACTTGAAATCCTCCGCTGTCAGTAAGTATCGGCTTGTCCCAATTCATAAATTTATGAAGGCCGCCCATTTCCTTTATAACTCTGTCGGACGGACGGACATGCAAATGATAAGTGTTGCAAAGCTCAACCTGTGTTTTCAGACCCTTGAGATCAATCGACGAAACACCGCCTTTTATCGCAGCGGAGGTTCCGACATTCATAAAACATGGTGTCTGGAATGTTCCGTGAACTGTTTCAAATTTGCCTCTTCGAGCTTTACCCTCGGTTTTTAAAAGTGTGTACATATTTTCTCCTATCTATAATTGCAGATGTTTTCATTTTGATCATATATGTCAAGCAGTTCTGAAACATCAACATAGTAATTCTTTATATTATCGCTGTCAACATAAACGGTAACTTCCATTCCGACAAGCCCGGAAATATCATCTGTAATGTTCTCTGAAGTGTAAAAGACGGTTTCACCGCTGTAAGGGTCAGTAACTTCACACTCTGCTTTGAACGGATGCCTGTTATTTATTGTAACATAATTGTTTATTTTTACTTTCGTAATGACACCTGTAAATCTTTCACCTGTTTGAATTAATTTATTCCTATGAAGAACTGACGAAGCATTTATTAAAATAAATACAATGCCAAGTATTACAAAAACACTTCCCAACGGCACAAAAACAAATAGAATGATTTTCGAGCCGGAAGCAGATCTTATTTTGGATGGATCATTGGGATCATGGTGAATAGCAATAACATCTCCCTCTCGCATCCCGGAATCATAATGTCCAAGCAATTCTTCAAATATTTCGCCGTTTATTTCATACTTAACCCAAACATCATGTCTTATACGACGGTCATTGCTTATTTTGTAATGTTCGGTTTCGATTCTTGAAATAACTGCGTCTGTTTGTTCAGAAATGTTAACAAAACTATTGTTACCGATGTAAATCGTTATCCCCACAATCAGAAAGCAAATGCCGACAACTGCGAATATTATTCCAATAATAAGGATCACAGAAATAGATTTTCTGCGTTTAATGTTCATAATGCCCTCCGAATAATGAATCAAACAATAAGCATAGCATCACCGAAGCTGAAAAACCTGTATTTTTCATCAACAGCTGTCTTATATGCGTTCATCGTTTTATCATAGCCGAGAAAAGCGGAAACGAGCATGATCAAAGTACTTTCGGGAAGGTGAAAATTAGTGATAAGACCATCGATCACCTTGAATTCATATCCTGGATAAATAAAAATATCAGTATATCCTTCATGTTCATCCATTTCGTCAAAGAATGTTCCAACACTTTCGAGAGTTCTGCAGGATGTGGTTCCTACAGCAATGACACGACCGCCTTCTGCCTTAGTTTGCTTTATAAGGTCGGCGGTTTCTTTGGGAAGGTGGTAGTGTTCCGAGTGCATTTTATGTTCAAGAACGTTGTCTTCCTTTACGGGACGGAATGTTCCAAGTCCAACATGAAGTGTAACGTATGCAAGCTTTACACCAATACTTTCAAGCTCGGCAAGCATTTCTTTTGTGAAATGAAGACCGGCAGTCGGAGCGGCTGCAGAACCCAATTCCTTGGAATAAACCGTCTGATATCGTTCTTTGTCATTAAGCTTTTCTTTAATATACGGAGGAAGAGGCATCTGTCCGATCTCTTCAAGTGCTGTAAAGAAGTTCCCTTCACACTCGAATTTTGCAATTCGGTTGCCTTCCTCAACGGTTTCAATAATCTCCGCTTTAAGTCTTCCATCGCCAAAGCTGAATTTAGCTCCCGGTTTAGCTTTTTTACCCGGACGTACAAGGATCTCCCAGAGCTTATCGCCCTTTTGCTCAAGAAGGAGGAACTCAACACAGGCGCCGGTACCTTCTTTTATACCGTAAAGACGTGCAGGCAGCACACGGGAATCATTCATTACAAGAAGATCACCTTTTTTGAGATAATCGCATAGATTATAGAAATGACGATGCTCGATTTCACCGCTTTTTCTGTCGATTTTCATTAATCGTGAATGATTTCGCGGTTCAATCGGTGTTTGAGCAATAAGCTCCTCGGGCAGATCGTAGAAGAATTCCGATTTTAGCATAAGATACAAATTATCCTTTCAATTCCGTAATTATAATGTACTTATAAAAATTTTACCATAAAAAAGCAGTGAAGTCAAATATATTTTATATGATAATATATTAATTTAATGTTATTTTGAAAAAATGTATTGACAAATAGGAAGAATGGTGATATTATAAGTTTAATTTAAGATAGAGGTGCGGTATAGAATAGTAAATGCTGACAGATTGCCGAATCGTTTATGCAGCATTGAAAGGCGCAGCCGCCGAAGATAATGATTTTGGCCGATCATTTTCTGATCATACATTTAATAGGTGTATGATTGTCATCATACTTAACGAATGATGGAGTGCTATCGCATTTATGTGAAGTTATTTCTATATTATTCAGTATGATGAATCGGTTTTATACCGATTTTTATTTTTATATTAATAAATCTTAAGGGAGAAATCAAAATGAAAAAGTATAACGTAGGTATCATCGGTGCAACCGGTATGGTAGGTCAGAGGTTTTCTCTGCTTCTTTCCAATCACCCCTGGTTTAATGTAGTTGCTCTTGCAGCTTCCCCAAGAAGCGCAGGCAAGAGATATGAGGAAGCTGTCGGAGCAAAGTGGGCAATGACTTCCCCTATCCCCGAAAATATCAAGGATATTATTGTAATGGATGCAACAGCTGACGTTGAAAAGATTGCAGGCATGGTCGATTTCGTTTTCTGCGCTGTAGATATGAAGAAGGATGAGATCAAGGCTCTTGAAGAGCGTTATGCAAAGGCTGAATGCCCTGTTGTTTCCA
>JBJFFR010000114.1:0-11460 GCA_051891935.1 Oscillospiraceae bacterium | reverse complement strand
AAAGCGCAGCTGCAACAAAGCTTATGGCAGTTATGGGAATGGGAGTAAAGCACGGTGAAACTGTCAATGTGACCGTTGAGGGTCCTGACGAGGAGGCAGCAGCAGCAGCTATGCAGGAATTCTTTAACGAGAATCTCTGATAAATAATCAAACCTTCCTCAAAATGGGTATTGATGAGTTTTACATTTCACCTTCATTTCGTTCTGAAGATAAGAGAAAAGATCAGGAGCTTCGATCTTTTCCAAAAACATAAGACGGCTGTGCATTTCATTTTGTGCAGCCGTCTTGTTTTTTCAATATTTTATTTTGAAAGATCGCAGTGCCTTACAGCGTCCCTCACCTTTAAGACAAATGTCGGCGAAACGGAAAGCTCGTCTATCCCCATCCGCAGGAAGGTTTCCGTAAGCGTTGTATCAGCCGCAAGCTCGCCGCATATTCCTATCCAAGCGCCGTGCTTGTGCGCATTTTCCGCCGACATTTCGATAAGACGAAGTATAGCCTCGTGATGAGTGTCGATAAACTGCTCAACTGCAGCGTTCTGTCTGTCACAAGCAAGCGTGTACTGCGTGAGGTCGTTCGTTCCGACGCTGAAAAAGTCCACCATAGGCGCAAGCTTGTCGCTTATCAATGCCGCTGCAGGAGTTTCGATCATAATTCCAAGCTCTACCCTGTCGGAAACCTCAACACCCTCGGCAATCAGCTGCTCTCTGACCTCTTTGCATATCGAAAGGATCTGCCGAAGCTCGGAAACACTTGTTATCATCGGGAACATTATCCCAAGATCGCCGTAAGCCGAGGCTCTGTACAGCGCACGGAGCTGGGTCTTGAAGATCTCGGGGCGGGTAAGGCATATCCTTATCGCACGATAACCGAGCGCAGGATTTTCTTCCTTTTCAAGTCCGAAATAATCCACCTGCTTGTCTGCGCCTATGTCGAGAGTTCGGATAATGACCTTTTTTCCTGCCATACTTTCAAGAACACGCTTGTATGCGGCGAACTGCTGCTCCTCTGTCGGATAATCGCTGCTTTCAAGATAGAGAAATTCGCTGCGGAAGAGTCCTATTCCTCCTGCGTCGTTCGCAAGCACAGCGCCGATGTTGTCAACACTTCCGATGTTTGCATAAATGTTGATCTTCCTGCCGTCAACAGTAACATTTTCCTTGCCTTTGAGCTCCTGCAAAAGGCGCTTCTTTTCTTCGTCCTCGGCACGTTTCTTTTTAAGACGTGCGATCGTTTCTTCATCGGGGTCAACAAAGATCTCCCCCGTGAAACCGTCAACAGCGGCAAAAGCTCCGTTTTTTACGGTTTCAAGAAGCTCCGTTCCCACGCCGATGATCGCAGGGATATTCATATTTCTTGCAAGGATAGCCGTGTGCGAATTGGATGAACCGAACGCTGTCACGAACGCTAAAACCTTGTCCTTGTCAAGCTGAACCGTTTCGCTCGGCGCAAGATCGTCAGCGCAGATTATCACCTTTTCATCGGAAGCTCCGCCCGAATTATCCTCATCGGAAAGACAGCTTATGATTCGATTGGAGATATCCTTTACATCAGCCGAACGCGCCTGCATATATGCGTCATCCATTGAAGCGAACATCTCCGAGAAATTGTCGGCAGTTACCGCAACGGCATATTCGGCATTGACGGACTGCGTTTCAATGATGCTTGTGATAGAGTCGTTGTAATCCTCGTCCTCCATCATCATCTGATGTATCTCAAATATCTGCGCATTTGCTTCGCCGACCTCTTTGAGCGCCTTATCGTAGATATCCCGAAGCTGTTCGGAAGCCTTTTCCTTTGCCACGGTCAGCCTTGCCTTTTCCGCTTCAATATCTTCAATGTGAGTTCTCTTGACCGACGCTTCTCTTCGGGTAAAAACGGATATACGCCCGAGTGCGACAGCGCCGTAAACTCCCTTGCCCTTTAATGTTGTCATGGATATTCCCCTCCATTTAAACGAACGGCAGAACCAACTGTCGTCCGTTGTCTGTATTTATTCGCCAAAGCCATCCTCAATGATTTTTTTAATACTAATTCGTCAAGTACAGTTTGTCACAATGTTTTAAGAAGCTCATAGATAGTCGCCTTTTCCGCAAGTCCGTCCGAAAATGCAGTCGCACCGCCTGCTGCAGTTCCGAGCTTTAAAGCATATTCGTAATCGCCTTCGAGCGAACCTGCCGTAAAACCTGCGACCATCGAATCACCTGCGCCGACAGAGTTCTTAACAATGCCCTTGCAAACGCCGCAGCGGTGCATTTTGCCAAACTCGTCAATAAGCATAGCACCGTCGCCTGCCATTGAGATAAGCACGTTCACAGCACCCATGTCCTGCAGTTTCCGTGCATACTTTTCAATATCATCATCGTCTGCAAGCTCAACTCCGAACATCTCACCAAGCTCATAGTTATTCGGCTTAACCAGAAAAGGCTTGTATCGAAGCACATTTAGCAGCAGATCCTTTGTGGCATCGACAACAGCCTTTATCTTTTTTCCCGAAAGCCTTTCAAGTATTTTCTGATAAATGTCGGACGGGAGCGAGGACGGAATGCTCCCTGCCAGTATCAGCGTGTCGCCGTCCGTAAGCTTGTCAAGCTTATCAAACAGAGCCTTGATAGCCTTTTCGTCAATGTCGGGTCCCTGACCGTTAAGCTCGGTTTCTTCCGCCGACTTGATCTTTACATTTATACGGGAATTGCCGCTTTCGAGCCGAACAAAATCCGTATCAATGCCCATTTCGGAAAGTCCCTTTTCGATCGCCTCACCCGTGAAGCCTGCCGTGAAGCCGAGCGCCTTTGAAGCTATGCCAAGCTCTCTTAAAACGATAGAAACGTTTATGCCCTTTCCGCCGAAATACATCTCTTCCTTTTGGGAACGGTTTGTAGCGCCGAGCTTCATCTCACCCGTGTGTACAACATAGTCGATTGCAGGGTTGAATGTTACTGTATAAACCATGTTACATTACCTCCTTGATATTTGCCTTTGAAAGATATTTCCTGTCCTGCAGCTTGTCTGTGAACATATTCTCTTATACTAATCTTTAATCGTTCTATAGACAAAACCGAGAGATAGAATAAGTCCAGTCAAGGAAAGCGACCGCAGACAGGCTTGACGCCTTTCAAGGGAGCTTGACGACGAATGGACTTATTATAGCCGAGGGTTTGTCTATAGGTTGATTAAAGATTAGTATTATGATAGACCTGATATGATGATATCATTTTCAAAAACAAAAATCAATAGTTTTCGGTCAAATCCCTTCAAGTAATGATAGTTTATTTCAGCAAATATATATTGCACATTTTTGCACTAAAATATGTATTTCACTTACAACGCATAATTCCCGACACAATATTTTTAACTTATTTGACTATGCAGATTTTATGTGCTATAATGATATGCAATAAATACAAAGTTGGGAAAATATCTACCAAACAAATCGGAATTTAACAGGAGAAATGATATGACGAAACGTAAAAAGATTGTGAAAATAATTTTGATTATCATCGCCATAATAATTCTATTGATATTAGCAATATACATAAATCATCGGATTCACTTAATAAAGGAGGCTGAATTTCTATCACCTCTTGGAGAAATTGTTACGGTTGATGGAAATAATATCAGTGTTTATACCGAAGGCGATAGTGAAACAACACTAGTTTTTTTGTCAGGTGGAGGTACTTGTTCTCCAATATTAGATTTCAAATCGCTATATTCTTGCTTGAGCGATGAATATAGAATCGCAGTTGTGGAAAAATTTGGGTACGGATTCAGCGATGTTGTTGATAAAAGAAGAGATATTGATTCAATGTTGGAAGATACAAGAGCCGCATTGACAGCTGCAGGGTTAAATGCACCCTATGTTTTATGTCCTCATTCAATGTCTGGACTTGAAGCACTATATTGGGCACAGAAATATCCCGATGAGGTGTCAGCAATTATTGGACTTGATATGTCAGTACCTCTGTATTACGAAAGCATGCAAATCAATTTGCCGCTTATGCGTATTTCAAGTTTTGCGGCAAAAATCGGAGTAACTCGTTTGATACCGGGAATTTCAGAAAGCGATGCAATTACAAATGGTACGTTAACTGATACTGAAAAGGAAATTTACAGAGCAGTTTTTTATAGCCGTACTGCAACAGTAACGATGATTAACGAATGTGAATCGGTTAAGGCAAATGCAAAAAAAGTTCAGGATATGAGTATTCCGCAAGTTCCAATGCTGCTGTTTATTTCAGACGGCTCTGGCGGAACAGGGTTCGATAAAGAAACATGGCGCAGGATACCGAAAGAGTATATTGCTCAAGCGGATAACGCAAAGTATATTGAATTGGATTGTCCGCATTATGTTCACGACTATGAATATATAAAAATTAGTGAAAATATTATTCAATTTTTGTCAAGCCAATGAATTCTTCTGATTTCACTTACCGATAAATTCCAATTTGTATGGGAGTTTTAACATGACATTTTAAAACACAATTTATCACCATATCTTGTGACATACCTTTTTAAATAATGTGATTAGAACTCAGGTGAAAGCTTTATGTGGATAGCCTTTGCATTCTGTTCCGCCATTTTCGCAGGCGCAACATCTATCCTTGCCAAAATAGGCATCAAAAACACCGACTCGACCGCCGCCACAGCTGTCAGAACGATAATCATTCTGCTTTTTTCATGGCTTATGGTGCTGCTCACGGGACAGCTCGGCGGAATTACCGACATTTCGGGAAAAACCTTTGCATTCCTCATACTGTCGGGTCTTGCAACCGGCGGAAGCTGGCTTTGCTATTTCAAAGCGCTGCAGATTGGCGATGTGAACAAGGTCACTCCCATTGACAAATCGAGCACCATCCTCACAATGCTGCTCGCCTTCATTATCCTCGGCGAAGAACTGACGCCGCTGAAAACTTTTTGTATCATCCTCATCGGCGCAGGCACCTATCTTATGATAGAAAAAAAGCAGACCGATAAAAAGACCGAAGGCAAAGGCTGGCTGTTTTATGCTGTCCTGTCGGCTGTTTTCGCAAGCCTTACATCTATCCTTGGCAAGATCGGCATAAGCGGAGTTGCATCCAACCTCGGCACGGCTATCCGAACGGCAGTCGTCCTGATAATGGCATGGGCGATGGTCTTCATCACGAAAAAACAGGGCGAGCTGAAAAGCATCGACAGAAAGAGCATGGTTTTCATCTGCCTTTCGGGACTTACAACGGGACTTTCGTGGCTTTGCTACTATAAAGCCCTGCAGGACGGTCAGGCAAGCGTCGTTGTTCCGATCGACAAGCTGAGCATACTCATCACGATCCCCTTTTCCCGAATCGTACTGAAGGAACGGCTTACAAAAAAATCATCTCTCGGACTTGTACTTATTACTGCAGGAACACTTCTGCTTGTACTATAATACTAATTCCAAACCAACCTATAGACAAATACTCGGATATAATAATCCAATTCTGCGTCTGACTCCCTTGAAAGGCATACAGCCTTACTGCGGTCGTCATCCTTGACTTGGATTATTTTATCTGTCGTCTTTGTCTATAGAACGGTTTGGAATTAGTATAAAAGGATCTATACTATGTTTGAAATAAGCGATTTTGAATTAAGAATACTCGATCTGATACAGGAAAAGCTATCCTGCAGCTTCCTTGATTTTGTCATGCCGAAGCTCACCTCTGTCGGGAATGTCGGGATAATATGGATAATTGCCGCCGTTTTGCTTATGATAAGCAAAAAATACAGACGAAGCGGGATCGAGCTTTCAGCATCACTTTTAGGATGCGCCCTTGTCGTAAATCTTATTCTGAAAGATCTCGTCGCGCGACAAAGACCCTGTTGGATAAACGAAGCCTTTGAACTGCTGATATCCGTGCCGATGGACTATTCCTTCCCCTCGGGACATACAACGGCTTCCTTTGCCGCAGCATACGTCCTTATGAAAGCAAACAGAAAATTCGGCATTGCTGCATATATCATCGCAGCGCTGATCGCATTTTCAAGGCTGTACCTCTACGTCCATTTCCCTACCGATGTCCTCGCAGGTGCAGTCATCGGAACAGTCATAGGAATGATCGTGTGCTTCGCTTCAAAGAAATTTTTGACTTCTCACGAAAAAACGATCCCCTCGACTAAATAAGCCGAGGGGATTTTTTCTATTTGAATTAGTTAGGTGCCTTTACCGTAAAGGTAACGGAGATAGAGGAAATTCGCTTCTTGTCGCCGAGCGGCATAATTGTCGGCGAACATTCGGAGATATCAACCTCTGCGACCCTTGCTTCTTTGGGAATTGACTTTACCCAACCGTTGTAGAGATTGACTCTTGTGCAGAGACCGTCATCGGAACAGGTATAGCCCTTGCCCTGCATTTCGTAAGCTTCACCGTTAATAAGTATCTCATCGATCGTGTAGGTGTATCCGGGGAAGAACTTCTCACCGTTTGAAATTCCAAGTGCCGAGAACGAAACTCCCTTTGCGATGCCAGCCTCCGAGAAGTCAAGACTCACGGTGTATGTGCCTTCTCCCGTTATCTGAACGTTTTCAGCCTTTGTTCCCGTTGTGCAGCCGGCAGGATCATAGGTGTCGCCGACGCTGTAGGAAATTCCGTAATCGCTCGAAGCATACATTATCCAAGCGATCGCCATATCATCGGACGGTGGCAGCGCAATGCTGTCGTTCTGCTCATCAACAGACTTCTGCTTTGCATTTTCGATGTTTTTCTTTGCTTCGTCCTTTATTGCATCAACAGTCTTGTCCTTCTCGTTGTCATATCTGCGGTCAAGGAAAAGCTGCACAAGCGTTTCATCGGCAAATTTATTTGACAATCTCTTATAGAATCCGCTGCAGTCCCAAAGTACGGGGCAGAAATCGTAAAGATCGCAGTTGTCCATAAGATTTGCATAGAATTTATCCGTATCGGGCTTAACGCTGCCATCATTTGTCATTACCGCATATTCTCCGATAACAACGCCGTAACCGTCTGCGGAGAATTTGCTCAGCTTTTCAAAAAGTCCGTTCTGCTCGTCAAAATCTGTCGGAGAACCCCAGTGATCAACGCTCTCCGTTGCGCAGTAATCCCACGGAGTATAGTAGTGAACGGAAAGCAGCAGCTTGCTGTCAGCCGTGTCTTCGGGCATCTTGAAACGCTCGTCGCAGGTGAGCGCAATGTCCGTGTTGTAGCCTGCAATAAGGAGAAAACGGTCAGCATTGTTTCCGCCCAGCGAACGGATAAGCTTAACGAATTCGCTGTTTATCATATTCGCCGTTTCATAGCATTCATCCTTGTTCAGAACGCCCTCTTTGCCCGTTATGTCCTTGTCGTTAAGACGGTCGCCAAGCTCTTCGTTTGCCGATTCAAAGATAAGCTTGTAGGAATAGTCCTTGAATCTCTCGCCGATCTGCGTCCACATAGACTTATACATCTCAAGCGCCTTTTCTCTGACTGCGGTGTCCTCGGAACCGAACATTCCCCACCAGCTGCCGTCCCAGTGGTCGTTCACAATAACATACATATCAGCGTCAAGAGCATAGTTCACTACCGTTTCAACACGAGCCATAAGTCTTTCATCAATAGTATAATCGCCCGTTTCAAAATTCATTCCGTTCGTCCATGCAACGGGGATCCTGATCGTGTCAAAGCCTGCATTTTTCATGCTCTTCATCATTTCCGCAGTCGTATAAGGCTGTCCCCAGATCGTTTCAAAGCCGTCGGGATTTGCTCCGCCGACATAGCTCTGATGATTGTATGCTTCAAGGGTATTGCCGAGATTGATACCGTTGCCCATTGCCCTTATCATCTCAAGCGAAGTCATATCCTTGATGCTTTTATCCGCTTCCGATAATTCCGCAGAAACAGCTGCAGCAGTTTCACTTTGCACATCGCCTGTTTTTTCATCAGTTCCGCCCGAACAGCCTGCCAGCATCAAAGCGGAAAGCAGAAGAGCCGCAAACGATGATAACGTTTTCATTTTCATGTAAAGTCCTCCCGATTTTATATTTTATCCGTATGAATAAAGAACGCTGTTTATATTATACTATCTGCTTCCAAAGATTTCAAGTACATTCTATAAATTTTGAAAAAATTTCTGTCTTTAAGGAAATGCCGATACTGCTGCGGCAAATACGTTTCTGCAGTTTTTCAAAAGGGGTTCTCTAAAAACCGGGACTTGCGCAAATTTTCGTTATTGACTTTGTCCGGCTTCAAGGCAACAAACCGCAGTAATACTTGATGTATTGCAAGGTTTGTTAACGCAGAAGACGGGCAAAGTCATAGAAAATTTGCCAAGAAGGAGGTTTTTAGAGGTTCCCAAAATGTCAATGCTGCATACGCAATGCTTCAAGGTTGACATTAACATATAAATATGCTACCATATATACAATGACTTTGCTGTCAAAACAGCTCAATTTTAAAGGTGAAAGTATGAACATACAATATATCCACGAACCGACCGACCTGCAGTGCGGTCAGGCTGTACTTGCAATGCTGCTTGGCACCTCCGCCGAATATATCTGCGAATACCTCGGCAACGACCGTGAAACTACCCTTCGGGAAATGCAGCGTGTTCTGACGGAGCACGGCGTTAAGTTCTCCACCGAGCGCAAACAGGCACAAAACGTCATTTCAAGCAAGAATACTAACGGACTTTCTGCAGAGATCCCCTGCCGCTGCGCCCTTTTAAGCCTTGAAACTCCTCGCTGCTGGCATTGGTCATTGTATGCGGACGGCGTTTTCTACGACCCCGAACATGGCATTTTAAACGACTTTCCTCAATCGGACAGAAAATTTTACTGGGAGATCATCCCCGAAACTTTGCCGATCAATAATTGAATAGGAAAAACTGCGTATGATCTCTTGTTTTTGATCATACGCAGATGTTTTTTATTCGTTATTCTTTTATCGGTACCGAGCCGCCGTCCCCTTTTGTACCGTAAGCAATTCTGATTATGTCGTCAATGTTTGCTTCTTCAAGACGGATATCCTTAATTTTCGCCTGCTTGCCGATATCGCTCATAAGCTCGGCAGCGGTTATTTCGTCCTTACGGAAGCGGTATGTAGTCTGTGCGCCCTCGGATTTGATTATCTCCGCTTTCGGATGCGGTATCTCATGCTCGCTGTAAAATTCAACAATAAGCTGGCGGTACGGCGCAATGCGATCCGATATCTCATCAAGAGAACCGTCCTCCATAATAACGCCGTTGTTAATAATGATGATACGCTTGCAAAGCTCCTGTATATCTCCAAGATCATGCGTCGTGAGAATTACCGTTGTCTGACGCTCTGCGTTTATCTCCTTGATAAAACGGCGGATAGCGTGCTTTGCGTCAACGTCAAGTCCGATAGTCGGCTCGTCAAGGAACAGAACATCGGGAGAATGAAGCATTGCAGCCGCAAGGTCGCCCCTCATGCGCTGGCCGAGAGAAAGCTGACGGACAGGCGTGTCGATAATACTGTTGATGTTCAGTATATCGTCCATCATTTTCATATTGCGTTCAAAGGTGTCGTCATCAACATCATATATTCGGCGCAGAAGCTCAAAGCTCTCACCAAGGCGAAGATCCCAGTAAAGCTGTGTGCGCTGACCGAATACAACTCCGAGCTGCTTTACAACGGATTTTCTGTCCTTTTCGGGGGAAATGCCGTTGATAAGTATCTCGCCCGAGGTCGGTGAAAGTATGCCCGACATCATTTTAACGGTCGTGCTTTTACCTGCTCCGTTCGGACCTATGTAGCCGACTATTTCACCCTTTTCAATGGAAAAGCTTATGTCGTTTACGGCGGTTACGAGCTTTTTCTCCGCCTTGAAAAGTCCCTTGACTGCGCCTTTAAGTCCTTTTTCTTTTTTTACTGTCTTAAATTGTTTCACAAGATGATTTACTTCTATAACAGGCATATTATGTCCTCCTGACTGTTCTGTTTTTTATGAGCCTGCGCTCTCGTACTGTGTGAAGCCTGCGCGGAACACACGGCAGGATATCGCAAAAAGCAGAATTCCTATCGCCAATGTAATGAACGGCAGACCGTAAGGCAAGGTTATCATAGAATCCTTGCCGAGGAACTCCGCTGCAGGATAAAAGCATACCCAACTGACGGGCAGTACAAACGTAAATATTATCTGCACAACTCTCGGGTACATTGTGAGCGGATACATATTCGTGCGGTTGAATATCTCCTGCATAAAGCCGGAAATGTGCATCGGGCTTTTGCTCCAGAACGTGAGCGAACCGAGGATAAGATATATTCCTCCGCGCAGGAATGTCGCTCCGATAACGGTGCAGATCATACATAAGGTGTTGTATAACGTCCATTTGAAATCGACCGCAATACAGCCGTATATGAAAAGAATGATTCCCGGGATAAGGTCGGTAATGCCGAAAATGTTAAGCTCGCCGAGAAGGAACTGGAACAATGTTCCCATCGGGCGCAAACGCAGTCTGTCAAGCTCTCCGTGGATGATCTGATACCCCATCCACCATGTTTTCGAGAAGAAAATAACGGACAGACCGTGACTTAAAATTGACACGCCGTAAAGAAACGCAAGCTGCTTGTAGTCCCAGCCTGCAAGATCGTTGAACTCCATTACAACAAAGCGTATCGTTGCAAAGGCTACAAGGAATTGTATCGGGTTTGATATCAGCCAGCCGATGAACGCCGCAGGATATTCAAAGCAGGACTGCACAGACAGCCTTGCCGAAAGCAGTGCGACCGACAGATAGTGTTTTAGTTTTTTCACTGTATCAGCCTCCTTGTACAAGCACACGCTTTTCAATGCGTTTTTGCGCAAATATGACCGCGACCGTCAGCACCGCAAGCCAGATCGCCTGTACGCCCAAAGCCTGCAGGCTCTCGCTTATGCTGTACTTGCCTATGTAAATGCCGAGCGGCGTCTGGAACATATACACAAACGGCAGACAGTTCACCGCCGTGCGCAGCCAAACGGGAAAGAACCATATCGGTATCATTGCGCCCGAAAGCATATTGACAAAATGGTACTTTACCGAGAAAGCGGGACCGAGATCAATTGCGGTAAATGCGATCATTGCAAACAGTGCGGAAAAAGTCCAGTTTATGCCGTAGCCTAAAGCGAAGCTCGGTACGAACATCAGAAAATGCTGCAGTGAAGCAGGCACGGGCAGCCCGAATATCGCCACCGCAACAATGAAGATCGGCAGTGTGCTTCGGAAAAAGCATATCACAAGATTGCCCATGTCCTCCGCAAGATACATCCCGAAAAGGTTCACGGGCTTTATCATATCCGTTGCAATGCTGCCCGATTTCACAGCGTCGGAGATCCTGTCCTCAACGCCCATATAGTACATCGAACCCATTATCGCGGATATGACGGTGTAGGTTATCATAGAGCTTCCCGTAACTCCGTGAGCAACCTCTGTTCCTCCGTATGCTGCCTTCCAGAAAAAACCTACCGAGAGCATTATAAGTGCCTGCATTATCGTGTAGGTAAGTAC
>JBJFFR010000113.1:0-11520 GCA_051891935.1 Oscillospiraceae bacterium | reverse complement strand
GATTGGTCGTATTCTATCCACCGTCTTTATCCATAGAACAAATGGTTATTAGTATAAGCTTTCGGAAAGGGATATATATGGAAAAGAAAAAAGTTGGTATTCTTGCCGAATGTGTCTGCGATCTTCCGAAAAATGTTCTTAACAGCTACGGCATTGACATACTCTATTTTCTCATTGAAACGGAAACCGGAGTATTCACCGATTCGGACGAAATCACCGCAGAAAATGTCATATACTATCATGAAACAGGCGGCAAAAAGACAAAGTCCTTTGCTCCTCCTGCCGATGTGTATTTCAGGGCTTTTGAGAAAAATCTGAAAAGATATGATGATGTCATACTCGTTGCCATAAGCTCGGGCATCAGCAACTCCTGCAGCAACGCAAAAAAAGCTGTAGAAATGATGGGCTCACAGGGCGAACGTGTTCATATTTTCGATTCGCAGCATCTTTCAACGGGGCTCGGCTTTCTTGTACTTCATGCGGCAGAGCTTGCAAACAACGGCTGCGGCTGCGAACAGATACTCGCGGAGCTTGAAGAGCTGAAAACAAGAGTCAGCACAAGCTTCATTGCCAAAAATGCAGACTATCTCTACCGCAACGGCCGTGTTTCCGCCTCTGTTAAAAAGCTCTGCACAACGTTTCACATCCATCCTGTACTCAAAATGAAAAACGGCTCGCTTCATCTGAAAAGTGTTTTCATCGGGAATTATGAAGCATCCTGCAGATCTTATATACGCAAGGAACTAAAGGGCAAACATAACATTGACAAAAAGTGCGGCTATGTGACTCATGTAGGCTGCCCCGTCAAAATGCTCCGCATGATAAAAGCAGAGGTCGAAAAATACTGCAGCTTTGAAAAGCTTGACATTACGACCGCTTCGGCGACTATTTCAAGCAACTGCGGCCCCGGTACCTTCGGAGTTTTATACGTCCGCAGCAAATGATCCTACGGCGTCCGTTTCGCAGGTTAGCTGCGATATGACAATTCACTAACCGCTACTACCCTAATCAAGCCGTCTTTAAAAGGAGAGAATTTTATGAAACATATCCTCATAGTTGACGATAACAAAGCCAATCTTGCGGCTGCAAAGGCTGTTCTCTGCGATACATACAAGATCACAGCGGTCACAATGGGTGCGCAGGCACTCAAATTTCTTGAAAACAACTCCTGCGACCTTATCCTGCTCGATATCAATATGCCCGAAATGGACGGCTTTGAGGTAATGAAAAGGATACACGAAAACAACAACTGCTCGGGAATACCGATAATCTTCCTCACCGCTGACGATGACGCCGAAACCGAGAACCGCTGCCTTGAAGAAGGTGCGCTCGACTTTATCACAAAGCCCTTTGCCGCTTCCGTAATGCGTTCACGCATAAGCCGCATACTTGAACTTGAGGATATGCGCCGACAGCTTGCAGATAAGCTTGAACAGAAGATAAAGGAAGTCACCGACATCAAGAGCAAGTCGCAGCAGGACGCTCTTACAGGCCTGTGGAACAGAGCGTACACCGAGGGTGCCGTAAACGAGATCCTCGAAAAGGGCGGCTGCGGCGCTCTGTTTATGATAGATATGGACAACTTCAAGGCTATCAACGACAATTACGGACATATCGAAGGCGACAATACTCTAAAAATGTTCGCCGAAACGATGAGAAAATTCTCCAAGGACGGCGATGTGCTCTGCCGTATCGGCGGCGATGAATTCGTAATGTTCGTGAACGGAAGGCTCTCAAAGTCGGAAATAGGCAACCTTGCAGGCGACATTATCTCCGACCTTTGCTTTAAAATAGAGCAGAAAAAGTTTGAAACCAACTCCTCCGTTTCGATCGGCATCGCACAGATACCGAACGACGGCAGCGACTTCAATACGGCTTACAATGCCGCAGATAAGGCTCTTTACTATGTAAAGCAGAACGGAAAGAACTCCTACCACTTCTTCAGCGAACAGAAGGAAAGCGAAAACAGCCGTGCAGGAAACCTTGTTGACCTTAAATATCTGCGTGAGGTAATGTCCCGTGCGGATTCGGGCAGAGGCGCATATCAGCTTGAGCTTGACAGCTTCCACCATGTCTACAACTTTGTCCGCCGCTTTGTTGAACGAAGCGGAAGGGATGTACAAACGGTTCTTTTCACCCTTACGACACCGGACAACGAGATAGTAGATCCGAACGAAACGGAAACAGCGCTTGAAATGATGGAACAGGCTATCTATACCTCGCTCCGCCGTGTTGACATCTCAACACGCTATTCAAGCAAACAGCTTATCGTTATCCTAATGGATGCGAATGCCGAAAACGGCACAATGGTCGCACAGCGTATTTTAGACTGCTTCAATAAGCTTTATACGGGCAAAAAAGTGACATTTGAATATGGCATTGCACAAATGGAATAAAAGCGTAATTCACATAAAAAATCGGCGGCACCGAATCACTTCATTCGATGCCGCCGATTTATTATTGTTCAATTAATTCATTTTCGGAAGGAACAGCTTCTTGCTGAACCTGTGCTTCGGAAAGCTCC
This sequence comes from Oscillospiraceae bacterium, assembly GCA_051891935.1. Classification (GTDB taxonomy): domain Bacteria; phylum Bacillota; class Clostridia; order Oscillospirales; family Ruminococcaceae; genus UMGS363. Next base: position 8,996 of record JBJFFR010000113.1, on the reverse strand, counting down.
TTTTTCATCGCCTTATATACCTTTACCGCTATGGGAAGCATCACAATGTCTTCTAAAAGAAGCAGCAATTCAACTACGCCAAGGCTTGTTATCGTTCCCGTCTGGTAAAGTGCGGCAGGAACATCAAAAAGCGCATGAAGAGCTATCGCAGCAGGATAAAGCCAAAGCTTTCCTTTCATTTTTATTGCCGCAAATACCACAACGGACAGAGAAACATGGAGAGTCATTGCAAGAATTCTTTCGGCAACGCTCAAAAGTGCCCCCGACATATTATACTGCATAAGCACCGCCATCTGCGCTTCGGCAATCTCACGCTGTTCGGCAGGAACCGTAGCAAATACCGCTTCTGCACCCATAGTATTGATCGTTACGGCTGTCATTGCATAGGATAACATCGTCATTCCGAGAAGTATGATCGCTTCGACTCCGCCGTGACCAAGACCGTACATCAGCGAAGCACGGGGGTCATTCTCCTTTTTGCAGAAAAGCTTGTATGCAGCAAAGCGCCCCGTTTCCTCAAAAATTCCTGCGCAAAGAGCACCGTACAGAGTATATACCAAAGCTCCGCTCTGCTTTATGGTCGGCAGCATAAAGTAATGCACTATCTGCTCAAGTATCAGCGCAAAAACAACGAATGTCACCGCTCCGACAAAAACATACCGCAGCTTTACATCCTTGTTTTTAAGCTTGAAAATAAGTATCGCTGCTATCGGTATGATCGTTGCAAGGATTCCGCCCGTAAGGAAAGCAGCTATCGTTTGTGATGAAAAAACAACTTCGTTTGACATAATTACCCCTCCGTTTTACATATTAAGTATTCTTTTTATTATCGGCAAAGGGTCATCGGGAACAGACTGCGAAACGCTGTGGATGACCGATTCCATATAAAAAAGCTTTGAAATATCATGCAGAACAGCCGCTTCGCCTTTTCTTTCCGCATAAAAAACCATACATATCTCCGTATCCTTGCGAAGCTTGTAGCAGAAGCTCAACGATGTAAAAATTATCAGCGGCACCGCCTTGTGACCGAAGGTTATGTCCGCATAGATACTCTCACCGTCGCCGAAGCTCTCGATAAGAGCTTCAAAAACACGCTTCTGCTTTTCGGGGTTTTCCTCGCCTGCGATGCGTATCTCCGTAAGGTCGTATCTGAATCCGATCTCCCCTGCAAGCGTTTTCAGCTCCATCATCAATCCAAGAAAATTTCCGCTTGTAACGGATGAATTCTCCGATATCAGCAGTGTAATATTGATAAGCTCGTCATACTGAACAGTATGCTTTATCGCCAAAAGTATCGGGTATGACGTTTCTGTTTCCTTATTCCCGAAATGGAAAAGATACTTTTCTGTCTTTTCGGAAGGAAGCGCAAAGATAAATCTTTTCATCGTTCTATTCTCCGAATTTAAAGGAAATGTTATTTTTTCATAAATTTGATAACACTCGTTATTACCGTCAAGGCAAACAAAACGCAATAAATAACGGTAGCTGCAATAAACGCTGTCCTTGACAAAATCTCAAATGCGGAAATTATGGAAACTGCTGCATAGATCAGCGTGATGACAGCAACCGCCATAAGCGTTTTACCGTTCATACGAGCGTTAATGGGAGCAGTTTTTTCCTTTTCCTCTTCGGTCATATCATTGTAACCTGCAATAAGCTCGACACATTTGCCGTTCAAAAATAAAACCGCTAAAACGACCATAATTACACCGAATAATAAAGCTGTGATTCCTGTAATTATCATATTGCTGCTCCTTTCCGGATCTTTCCGTAAAATGCGATAAACAGATGATTACCGTTAAGTATTATTTTAACACAATTATTATCCAATGTCAAACAAAAACAGACCTATGAATCATCCGAAGCGTCCGCCGATATAATACTAATATCAAAATTTCTCATTTTTCCCTTTTGGTGTGATTTTGTTTTACTTCTTTCAATGTTAATTCCGAAAGCCAAAGTATGTTAAGCCTATGTAAAGTGCCGTTTTTTCATTATAAAACCACGCATTTACATAGAAACCCCACACCAATTAGCACTCTCGCGCATAGACTGCTAACTTTCTTGCACTGTTAACATACTTATCATATTTTTAACACATAAGGGGGGTATCATATAGACAATGAAAGAAAGGAAATGATACCAATGGAAAAGAAATAACGTAATGCGGAGAAATAACTCCGAATAACCCTTTATCCAAACATTAAACACATTTATTTCCAAGGAGGAATCTTTATGTATGGTATTACACCTTTTGAAAAGAAAACCTACGACCTTTTTAACGCTTTCCACGATTTTGAAGACAACTTCTTCGGCGGAACAGCACTTTCAAGCTGCAGGACGGATATAAAGGACGAGGGCGACAAGTTCGTTCTCGAAGCTGAGCTTCCGGGCTTTGAGAAGAACGATATAAAGCTTGACCTTGACGGCGACAGCCTCGTTATCACAGCCGAACACAGCACCGTAAACGAAGAAAAGGACAATGACGGAAAGTATATCCGCCGTGAACGTTCATACGGTTCATATCAGAGAAGCTTTGATGTCAGCGCTGTCGATACCGACAGAATAGACGCAGAGTACAAAAACGGCGTGCTTATCCTTGACCTTCCGAAAAAGACACCCGAAACACCCGTTACAAGAAGGCTTGAAATAAGATAAAAAAACATCACCTGTTTCACAAACAAATGAAACAGGTGATGTATTTGTTTATACTTAAAACCATTTAAAAACTGTACAAAAAATCTTCGCATAATCTTGCATATATGGATTATGCGAAGATTTTTTGTCTACAGTTTAAATGGTTTTTAGTATTATGCATATTTGCGAAGGAACAGAACTCCGATCGAACCTGCTCCGCAGGTACTTGAAATCGCTGCGGTTGCGCTCGTCACGATGACCTCATCAAAGCTGCAAAGGCTCATCACCTCTTTTTTTACAGCTTCAAGCATATCGCCGTCACAGCCTGCATGGGTTATGAAAACTCTCTTTCGGTCGATCTTATCGGCATTGCGAAGCTCGCTTCGGATATAGCTGCTGACCGATCTGTCATAATCGCCCAGCTGAAAGCTTTTGAGCTTTACCCTGCCCTTTTTCATAGACATTACAGGGTGCATCATCATTATTGAGCAGGCAGTTTTTACCGCTCTGCCCGTCAGACCGCTGCGGCAGAGATAATCCGCATTTCTTGCAACGAAGCTTGCGGAGATACGATCTCTGATATTATAGCTTTCCTCGGTTATCTCCTGCATTGTGCAGCCACGATCCCGCATTTCAACAGCTTTCATTATCATAAAAGCCATTCCCGAAGAAAAAAGTCCCGAGTCGATCACCGTAACACGTTTACCGTCCTTGCCCATGAATTGAAGAGCCTCCCGTGCATTCCCACAGGAAAGACTTAACCTGTCACTGAGCGAAATATGTATGATCTCATCGTATTTTTCAAGCTGCTTCTCAAAGAAAAGCTCATATTCCATAGGCTGCGGAGCTTGTGCAACAGCTTTTGTTCCGCCCTTTTCAAGATATTCGATGATATTCCGGGAATCTATCTCGTATCCGTCACGGAATCTGCCGGTATCGGTCGTGATGTAAAAATATATTACTCCGATGTCATGATCTTCAAAATAATTATCGGGAAGATCGCAGGTGCAATCTGCCGTAATACCTATTTTTTTCATGCCATGACCTCCATTTTAAACTCGGGATTATTGCTCATTCTGACCTTGCTGTGAATATATTCCTTCGGCAGGCAGCTTCGCAGTATCCTGTCCAGCGTTTCGATATCAATAGGCTTGGCAAGAAAATCGGTAAATTTCTCTTTAAGGAACATCTCACGCGCACCGTTGACAGCGTTCGCCGTGAGCGCAACGATCGGCAGATCCTCAAAGTAATCTCCACCTATGCTTCGTATGAGCTTTGTCGCCTCAACGCCGTCCATATCGGGCATCATGTGATCCATGAACACGATATCGAATTCCTCCGAACGGAGCATCTCGATCGCCTTTTCGCCGCTTTCTGCTGTTGATATCTGCATCTGATACGGCTCCATAAGTCCTGCCGCAACCTCAAGATTGAGCTTATTATCATCAACGATAAGCACTCTTGCTTCGGGCGCAGAAAACTGTATCTGCATATAATCACGATCTCCTCGGCTGTGAGCGATACTCTCGTTATTGAACACCGCAGCCGCAGCGATAGAACAGAACGGTTTGTATATGCAGCGGATATTCTTCGGAAGAATTACAGAGTCCGACTTTTCCTGTATAACATATACATCGGACATTTCTGCAAGCTCCATCATAAGCTTTGTGTTTTCAATGTATTTTTCCTTGCCGACAAGGATATGCGTTATCCTTCGGCTGCCCGTAAGCCTTCGGAGTGCTTCGGCGTCATCGCAGGCGGTAATGTCAACATGGAGCATATCCTCCATCTTTTTAAGGTTGTCCGCCATCTTCTTTCTGTCGCCTTTAGCGTCAAGGAAAGCAGCTGCATGGATCTTTTGCGGTTCATTCACAGCAATGAACGGCTCTCTGTCGGAAACTTCAAGAGGAATAACAAAACGAAACTCCGAACCGACGCCGTATTCGCTCTTCACGCTTAAAAAGCCTCCCATACTGTCAATGAGCTTCTTTGAGATAGCAAGCCCAAGTCCTGTTTCCTCGGCAGAGCGGTTTTTCTTTGTATCAACACGGTAGAAGCTTGTATAGAGCTTGTCAAGATCTTCCGAAGTTATGCCTACGCCCGTATCAGCGACCGAAACAAAGAGGTTTATCCCGTATTCCTGCCTTGTCTGTGAAACGGTAAGAGTAACACTGCCCGTTTCCGTGTATTTCACGGCATTTGTCATAAGATTAACTATGACCTGCCTTATTCTTGCTTCATCACCGATCAATCCCCTCGGTATATCGGGATCGGCATTGACAAAAAGCTCAATTTTTTTACTGCCCCTTTTTGCCTCTGCTATACTTACTGCTGCGCTGATAGTCGGCACAATGTTGAATTCTTCACGGACAAGCTCCGGCTTTTCCGATTCGATCTTTGAAAAATCAAGGATATCGTTTATTATCGTAAGAAGACTTCTTCCTGCGGAATGTATGCTGCAGCAGTTTGAGCGTACATTGTCGTTTTTCTTTTTTGTAATTATGCTGCCATATTTCATTTATTACCACCCCTTTGGAACTTCCGAAAGAGTTTGTACACGTTTTATGCTATTATTTTAACACATATATCGCCAAATGACAACAGTTTTTGAACAAATTATCTCATAATATTGAATTTTTGTGATTTTTTTATAAAAAACCGGACATTGTTTTTCTAACTTTTTAATTTTTTTCATTTATTCGACAAATTCTGCCGAATTCCATATTTACAAAAAGAAAAAGACTGCTGCACCAATGGCAACAGTCCTAAAAAAGTATCATTCTGTCGGTCCGTCATTCTCCTCGGAATAATAATAGGACGGATCGGATTCATCGCCTGCGGGTTCAGGCACAACATCGGCAGTTCCGCCGAGAATTTTGAGCGTTGGAGAGGTGAAAAGGCATATCGCCTTGTTTTTTGCGCTTATCTGTGCTCTTGAAACATTTCCGCCGAACTCTCCGTCCAATGTCCACGGTATCTCCTCGTCCGAGCTTACGACCGCTTTTTCCGTCTTGAAATAGTAGAAATACTCCGATTCAAGATTTCGTGCAAGCAGAGCGTTGATTATCTGCTGAAGCTCGATAAGATTTTTCGGATTCTTTATGAAAAGTCCTTCCATAATGCCGTCATTCATAAGAACATCCCTGCCGCCGAGACCCTTGAAGCCGCCGACCGACATTGAGTTGCATATCATACCGTAGATAAACTCATCCTCGATGACATTTCCGTCATATTCGATCTTCACGTTATACGGTTTCATGCTGTTAAGTCGCTTTATGCGGAGTCCCTCTGCGATATATGCAAGGCTTCCGAAAACATTCTTCATCTGCTGCGGAGTGCCGTAGCTCACATCGGTAAAAGCACCGAAGCCTGCAACATAGGTGAAAAACTCGTCGTTGAATGAACCGATATCGACCTCGGCTGTTTCACCTGCGACGATCTTTTCAGCCGCACGGGGCATATTATGCGGTATGCCAAGGCTTGAAGCAAAATCATTCATCGTTCCTGCAGGGATATATCCGAGCGGTATCTTCTCCCCTATATTCATCAAGCCCTTTATCGCTTCGTTCATCGTGCCGTCGCCGCCGCTGACAACGATAACATCGTAGTCCCTGCCCGTTTCGGTGATAACATTGACCGCATCGAGCTTTGCCTGTGTGGGATGTGCGGTGACTTCATAGCCGCCCTTTGTGAAAACGTCAAGTATCTGAAGCAGGTGGAATCTTATCTGTCCCTTTCCTGCGTGAGGATTGAAAACAAAAAGCAATTTTTTCATAGAGATCTCCTTTCGGAACAATGATGTCAATTATAACAATGCCGCACTTTTTTGAAAATGTGGCAATTTGTTTTTTCTATTATACTATTATAACCATAAACTATGTCAAAATATACCGAAATAGGTGAAAGTCGGACGAAATTGTGTTAAATAAAGCGTTTCCCTAAAAAAGAAATTCGTAAACATTCCCGAATATCTCCCTTACCCAGTACGGCGGAAGATATATAGGCACCGTCCTTGCGGCACAGCATTTTACGTCAAGTCCCTGCTTTTTGGCTATCGTTTTTGCACGGAGCAGATGATATTCGTTTGTAACTATTGCTATCTCGCCCGTTATCCCCTTTTCTTCAAGCAATGCTTTTGAAAAGATCATATTTTCCCTTGTGCTCGTGGACTTTTCCTCAAGAATTATCCTTTCGGGTGATATCCCACGCTTTTCGAGCTGCCTTCGGATACATTCCGCCTCGGAGATAAGCTCATCTCCGCCCTTTCCGCCCGACGCGATAACGACCGCTTCGGGGTACTCTTCAAGATATCGGCAGGCTGCGCTTATCCTTTGCATCAGCATCGCACTCGGGTTTTCACCGTTCACTCTGCAGCCGAGAACGATTATAGCCGACAGGTTCTCGGGCTTATCATTCGCCGCCTTTATCATAAGCGCAGATACAACTGCCGAAATTATGATAAAGACTATTGCCGCTGCAATGATAACGCAGAAAACTATCCTTGCCGCTTTGCTAACTCTTATCAGCGAAAATATCTTCCCGTGGAAAACGGAGAACAGCGCAAGCACAGCACCGACAGCCATTATAACAAAGTTCCCGAAATTGAGATGAACATTCGGATTGAACAGCGGCGAAAGACCGAACAGAAAGACAAGCACCGATATCACAAAAAGCGCTTTCCAGCCTATGCCGCCCATATTTATAAGCTCTTTCAATTTTTTAAAGCTCTTCAAGAGCTTCGGTCAGAGCCACAGCAAGCTGATCGGGGCAGGAAGTTCCTCTGCCGTTGCAGTTGATACCCTTCATTCGGGAGATGGCTTCTTCCGCTTTCATTCCCTTTACAAGAGCAGCAACGCCCTGTGTGTTGCCGTTGCAGCCGCCTGTGAAGCTTACGTTTTCGATAACGCCGCTGTCGGAAAGCTCAACGGTTATTTTTCTTGAACAAACTCCTCTCGGAGTGTAGTTATATGTCATTTTGGTTACCTCTTTACTTTTTAAGCGGTGAATATGCAAGGAAAAACTGCCTTGAGCTTTCCCTGCCATTCATAATGCTCGTATTAGTTTTTCATCTTTAGGGGTTCTCTAAAAACCGGGACACGAGCAAAGCCTCGTAATGAGTTTTGTCAGCTGCAAGGCATCAAACCGCAGTAATACTTGATGTATTACAAGGTTTGATAACGCGGCAGATGATAAAACTCATAGAGGATTTGCCGTGAAGGAGGTTTTTAGAGGTTCCCTTTATTTTGATTTATTTGCAAGCTTGATTATTCTGTCGATGTTTTCCTTTGATGTGCAATATTTGCCGAGATGAGTCGGACGTTCATTGTAAAGTCCGTGGAAATCCGAACCGCCCGTTACGATAAGGTCGTATTTTTCGGCGGTTTCAAGCAGCTTTGCCTGCTGTTCCTCCGATGCGGAATAATGATAGACCTCAACTCCGTCTATTTTTCCGTTCTGCGCAAGCTCCTCGAGCAGTTCTGCGGAATCATACATCATCGGGTGAGCCATTACAGCAACGCCCTTTGCCGAATGGATAAGGTCAAGCACAAAATTGACATCGGGATATTCACGTTCAACGATACAAGTGCCGTTTTCATGGTTGAAGAGCTTGTGATTGAGCCTTCCGTAGAAATGCGTTGTGTAGCCGTATTCGATAAGTGCGTGCATGATGTGCTGCTTGAAGATGCTCTTTGAACCTGTGGCGTGCTTCATAACGCTCTCCGCAGTTATCGGGTAAAGCTTCATAACATTTTCCACCATTTCGGCGGCGCACTTTCTCCTTATATCGCAGGATTTTATGCAAAGACCTTCAAGACGGTCGGGCTTTTGCGGCGCATAGCAGAGGATGTGTACCTTGCGGTTGCGCTTCTTGTCCCATGCCGAAAGCTCAACTCCGGGAATAGTCTGAACGCCGTAGCGCTCACCGAGGACCTTTGCACGGTTTATTGACGACATTGTATCATGATCGGTTATCGAAATGAAATCAATGCCCATTTTCTTTGCCTGAACAATAATATCCTCAATTCCGAGCGAACCGTCGGAAAGAGTGGTGTGACAATGGAGGTCGCCTATCATAAACTCATCTCCTTATTTAATTGTTACCAAACATAAACCAAGCCAAATATATTAAAAACAATTATATCATATTATACCGCATAAATCAAGGGTTATGGACTTTTTTATGCAATCCGTAATGAGAAATTTGAAATGCGCAATGCGTAATTTTTTGCAAAGCCGAAATATAATAATACTAAAACCATTTAAACTGTAGACAAAAAAATCATCGCATAATCCATATAAAACTGTTTTATACTAAACACCATTTAAAATTTGGAAAAAATCAAGCCGACAATCTCGAA
>JBJFFR010000112.1:0-11550 GCA_051891935.1 Oscillospiraceae bacterium | reverse complement strand
GTCCGAAAAGACATTTTTCAATATCCATTCCCGTAAACGGCTTTGAAAGGTAATCATCAAAGCCTGCGTCAAGGTAGGCTTGTCTTGCCCCGTGGATAGCATTTGCCGTAAGTGCGATAAAGCAGGTATCGGCTGCAAGTCCTTCCTCCTTGACCTTTTTCAGAGTTTCGATGCCGTCCATTTCGGGCATCATGTGGTCAAGGAAAACTATATGATAGCTGTTTTTCTTTAGCAGCTCAATGCACTTTGCACCGCTCGGAGCCATATCAAGCTGTACTTTTGTACGCTTTAAAAGGCTCTTTGCAACGAGCAGATTGGTTTCGTTATCGTCAACAACAAGCACTCTTGCATTCGGCGCAATACGGACAACACCGTCGGAGGTATGCTCTGCCGCTGCTGCTTTGAAACGCTGCTCAAAATCTCCGATCGGCTCGTCCTTCACTATCTTCTGCTCAATTTCAAAGGAGAAGGTGGAGCCCGAACCGTAAACGCTTGATACCTTTAGCTCGCTGTCCATCATCGTAAGCAAACGCTGTACGATAGACATTCCAAGTCCCGTTCCCTCAATACTGCGGTTCTTTTGCTGGTCAAGGCGCTGGAAGGAAGTAAAAAGCTTATCCATATCCTCTTCCTTGATGCCTATTCCCGTATCGGTCACGCTGACTTCCATACGAAGGACGCCGTTATCAATATTCAGCACCTTCATTTTCAGCCTTACATAGCCTTCAGGAGTGTATTTTACCGCATTGGTAAGAATGTTGGTGATGATCTGCCTTATTCTTACATCGTCGCCGTAAAGCATTGAAGGGATATTCTCGTCGATCTCATAGATAAACCGAAGCTTTTTCTTTTCGGCTCTTATCCTTACCATATTTACAATATCATTGACAAGTGAGCTGACATCGTAGGAAACGGGGACGATCTCCATTTTGCCCGATTCGATCTTTGAAAAGTCCAGAATGTCGTTGATGATCGAAAGAAGCGTTCTGCCCGAGCTCTGGATATTTGCGGCATATTCCACAATATTCTTTTCGTTCGATTCGCGCATGATCATTTCGTTCATACCGAGAACGGCATTGATAGGAGTTCTTATCTCGTGGCTCATATTTGCAAGGAAGTCGTTCTTTGCCTTGCCTGCACTTATTGCCTTGTCGGCTGCCTCTTTGAGCTCTCTGTTGACCCTTGTCTGCCATAACGTAAGACTGTACATAATGACATTTACAATGATTATACATATTGCAAAAACAACCACATATATGATATCGGAGTACATCATGCTGCCGGCAACGTCAAACAAACCTCTCACAACAAAGACGTTAAAGCCTGAGATCTCCTCCTTCATTGCAAAGCAAGCCTTTTGCACACCGTCATAATCCTCGATCATCGCATAGCTGTTGCCTATGTTGGCAAGAGCCGTTCTGTAACAGATATCTGCGGCATTGACCGAATACCCCGGCTTCATCTGATAATCCTCATTAGGGTGATTGAGAATGTTTCCGTCAACATCGCTCAAAAAAGCATAGCCGGCATCGGTATAGCTCTCTCCGAGGATGCCGATAAGCTTGTCAAGATAGAAGTCGATACCCAAAACGCCGATGAAGTTACCCTTTTCGTCATAAACTATCTTGCTGAGCGTTGTACAGTAAAGTCCTGTCTGCTCGTCAAGATACGGTGCGGAAACATTGAAATTCTCATTCGAAGCCATTGTATCAATGTACCACTGACGTTCTTCAACATGCCAGTTTTCATCAGGCTCCCAGCCGTTGTTCATAAGCACAGTATGCTCCCATTCGGGGTTGCAGATATACGCTACGGAGATATCGTCATACTGCGATATGATCCTGTCAAGATATTCAATAGCCGAATCGTAATCATCCTCAAAGCCGGGCTGTGCGGAAATGCTCTCCGAGATAACATCGAGAACGGTTTTGTTTTTAAGCGCCCATTCCTTTACCTGATTGAGATAGATCTCGGTCTCCTGTTCCATTTTTATCATGCCGAGGTCGGCCTGCGTTTTTGTGTTGGAGATTAACGCAAATACACCCGTTGCGAGAAGTACGACCGTAACAAGAGCGATCCTTATAACATGATTGACAGAGCTTTTTCCTTTTTCCGTACTCTTTTTTTCCTCCTGCGCAGGCTCATAGCGTTCATGATCCGCCGAAAGGTCGTCAAGCATACGGTCAAGCTCTTTGGCATAATCGCTTATATCAGCTTCCGCATCGCCGTTCATCCCCGAGCTGCCGAGGATATCCGCACGATTAATTATCCTTGAAAGCGAATGCTTCAGTTCAAGGCTCATATTCTTCAGATGCTCGTTCTTTGCAGCCAACGCCCTTTCCGCCTTCAGCTTTTCACGGCTGTTCTGAATGAACAGCAGCACAACAGCCGCCGCAATGACGAGCATTACAGCAGAGATCCGCAGCGTATTTCCGCTGAAAATAGCATTTGCCGCTCCCTTTTTTACGCAGACAACAAGATACCAGTCATAATTGGTCTTGCAGGAGAAAACATTGTATTTTTCTCCGCCTGACTTGAAATCGAAGGAATTGCCGTTAAGCATATATACCTTGTTGACAAGCTCATCATAGAAATCAAGCTCTCTGTAATTCCTGCCGATATATTCGGGCTGCGAGTGTCCGACGATCATGCCGCCTGCGTCAACGATAAAGCTTGTTCCCGAGCCGTTCTGATTCATTTCCTCAATATACTGCTGGATGCCGCTCAGATTGAAATCCAGTCCGACAATTGTCGAGCCGTCCGAGAGCAGCTTTGATATACTGTAACACATCTCACCCGTGCTGGCGTCGATATACGGCTCGGTGATATTGACAGCGCCCATTCTTTTTTTCGCTCCGATATACCACGAACGCTCATCGAGCACGAAATTCTCATCGGGGACAAAATCATTTATGTAAAGTCTGTCTTTATATGCGGCATAAGCTCCGAAACAGGTCCCGTCCGACCTCTGCTTTATATCCTCGATCGTTTCGGGGGAGAAATATCTGTCCAGCCGTTCCGACACATCCCCGTCCATAGAGATGAGCTGCTCTATCTGCATTGCAACGCTGTCAAGCAGACATTCGGAGCGGTAAAGACTGCTGTCTGCACTGGAAGCGATGCTGTTCAGGCGCATCTGTCCCTTTGATTCGACCTGCTCCGTTTCGGCACGGCTTATGAGCACGATATTCATAACTATGACCGTTATGAATGCACATAATATCGCTATCAGAGCCGCAAGGTAACCTCCGCTCAATTTCATTCTGCTTTTCTTCAATATCATCAGATCCTTATTTCTGTTTTTTTCAGATCACTGTTTAAATAAAACCATTTTTATTGAGTATTATTGCATATATATACCTATTTTAACAAATTATCGAGTATTTGTCAACAATTTTTGCAGGCATAGACACGGTATTTCGATAAGTGAATTATCTCTTGCGAAATTATTAACAAATTATTGTAGAGGGTGGGTTTCCCGTCCCGATGTTACCGATACCATAAATAAACGGGACGGGCGACCCGTCCCCTACAGTAAAATACGCCAGTCACGACCACATTTTCATAAAATTTTCATTGTTTGCTTAATCATTGAAATACCGTGCAGGCATAAATGTTTTTCATAAAGTTTTTTATAAAAAAATTCCCTTGACAAATAATATATATCATGCTATAATATCCGAAATCATAAAACTCTTTGCACTGCATACAAATCTACAGTACAAACTGAACAGACAGGAGTGAACGCTCCGAGTCGGGTCGCAATGCGACAGTGGAGTATTAATACGCCCACGGGACAGTAGTTACAAAATTACTGGTTTCGTGGGCGTTTTTGTATTCTCATGAAACCCGAACAACAAACGGAGGTATCACTATGAGCAAAAAAGAAAATATCGGAACAGAGATCAACTTTGAAAAAACCGCTGTAAAGGTTTCAATGGTAAGTATTGTCGGCAATATCGTATTGTCGGTCTTTAAGCTTATCGCAGGAATCATCGCAAATTCGGGAGCTATGGTAAGCGACGCTGTTCATTCCGCTTCGGACGTTTTCAGCAGCATTGTTGTTATAATCGGCGTAAAGCTCTCCGCCCGTGCCTCGGACGACGACCACCCTTACGGACATGAACGGCTTGAATGTGTTGCGGCGATAGTTCTTGCGGTCGTTCTGCTTATTACGGGACTTTTCATCGGCGCTTCTGCGGTCGAAAAAATCACTTCAGGCAATTACAGCGAGCTTGCCGTGCCGGGCGTTCTGGCTCTTGCTGCGGCTATTGTATCCATTGTGAGCAAGGAAGCGATGTTCCAGTACACAAAGTACTATGCAAAAAAGCTTGATTCGGGTGCGGTCATGGCTGACGCATGGCATCACCGCAGCGACGCTCTGTCCTCGGTCGGTGCGCTTATCGGTATCGCAGGCGCAAGAATGGGTCTGCCTATACTTGACTCCGTTGCAAGCCTTGTTATCTGCGTTTTTATCGCAAAGGCTGCGTTTGATATCTTTAAGGACGCTGTTGCGAAGATGGTAGATCGTTCCTGCGACAAGGAAACGGAGCAGGAATTAAGGGAATGTGTTCTCAAACAGGAGGGCGTATTGGGAATAGATATGCTTTCAACACGAGTTTTCGCAAACAAGATCTATGCAGACATCGAAATAAGCGCAGACGGTGACCTTACTCTCCGTGAGGGTCACGAAATTGCGGAAAGGGTACATAGCTCGATAGAACAGGCTTTCCCGAAAGTAAAGCATATTATGGTTCACGTTAATCCTGCCGAAAAGGAACCCGTCACGGAAGGATCAACCGTTCAATAATATTAATACTATTCTTCAATCAACCGTAAGACTAAATCCTCGGATATAATAATTCCACTCTACGTCAAACTTCCTTGCAAGGCATAAAGCCTTACTGCGGTCTGCCTCCAAGGTAAACAAGTTTACCTAACTTGGATTATTCTATCTGTCGGCTTTGTCTATAGAACGATTTGATATTAGTATTAGTATACAAAAACGAGCAGGTCGGCAAACATCCAACCTGCTCGTTTTCATATAATTACACAAAAAATACCAATGTCAGTCAACCAGCTCGGGATCGAAGGTTTCCTTCCAGGGGAGTCCCCACTTGTTGAGTGCGTCCATAAACGGATCGGGGTCAAATTCTTCGATGTTGTAAACGCCCGGCTTCTGCCACTTGCCCGTCATGACCATCATTGCGCCGATCATTGCGGGAACGCCTGTTGTGTAGGAAATTGCCTGCGAGCCTACTTCTGCATAGCATTCTTCGTGAACGCATACGTTGTAAACGTAGTAATTAACAGGCTTTCCGTCCTTTTTGCCCTGCATGATGCAGCCGATGTTCGTCTTGCCCTTTGTTCTCGGACCCAAAGAAGCAGGGTCGGGGAGAACGGCTTTGAGGAACTGGAGAGGAACGATCTCCATGCCGTTGTAATTGATAGGCACGATCGAAGTCATACCGACATTCTCAAGACACTTGAGATGTGTGAGATAGCTCTGTCCGAAGGTCATAAAGAAACGGATACGCTTGATGCCCTTGATGTTGAGTGCGAGCGATTCAAGCTCTTCATGGTGGAGAAGGTACATATCCTTTTCGCCGACCTCGGGGAAGTTGTAGACACGCTTGATCTCCATAGGCTTGGTTTCCACCCACTTGCCGTCTTCGATGTAGGAACCGTTTGCGGAAACCTCACGGATATTGATCTCGGGGTTGAAGTTGGTAGCGAACGGATAGCCGTGATCGCCTGCGTTACAGTCAAGAATATCAATGTAATTTATCTCGTCAAAGTAGTGCTTCATAGCATAAGCGCAGAAAACTCCCGTTACACCGGGGTCAAAACCGCTGCCGAGAAGCGCAGTGATACCTGCTTTTTCAAACTTTTCACGATATGCCCACTGCCACTTGTACTCAAACTTTGCCGTATCCTCGGGCTCGTAGTTTGCTGTATCAATGTAGTGCACCTTGCATTCAAGGCAGGCGTCCATTATCGTAAGATCCTGATAGGGGAGCGCAAGGTTAAGGCAAACATCGGGCTTGTATTCTTTCATAAGCGCAACAAGCTCGGGGACGCTGTCCGCATTTACCTTTGCTGTGGAAATTTTTGTTTTTCCGCCGTACATTGTGTCAAGCTTGGCTTTGAGTGCGTCACACTTTTCCTTTGTTCTCGATGCGATCATGATCTCCTCAAAAACCTCGGAATTCTGACAGCATTTGTGGATAGCAACGCTTGCAACGCCGCCGCAGCCGATAATTAAAGCTCTTCCCATTTCTTCAACTTCCTTTCAAAGTTTTCATACTAATTCTAAATCGTTCTATAGACAAAGCCGACAGATAGAATAATCCAAGTCAAGAAAGGCGACCGCAGGAAGGCTTGCCGCCTTTCAAGGGAGCCTGACGCAGAATTGGATTATTATAGCCGAGGATTTAGTCTTACGGTTGATTTGGAATTAGTATCAAACAGATTCCTGCAAGATGATTATATCATATAAGCGCTGTCATTTCAATAGAATAAAAAAATTTTAAGAAAATTCAAAAAAACTATTGACAAAGCAAGATTCAGGTGGTATCATTGTATTAGTTGATTAGTACAAGCATATAAACAACAAAAAGGAGAAACAGTTATGAAGGTTTTAAACAAAATTGGCAATTTTTTTGTCGCAATGGTACCGTTCTGGATATATTTCGGGGCACAGATATTATCCGGAATGATCGCAGGCGTAGTTATCGCCGTAAAGGCAGCTATGACAGGAGAAGTGCCTGACATAACAAGTGCAGGTTCAATGATGCTGATAACCGTAATTTCACAGATCGCAGCATTTATCGGCGCAGTTCTGACAATGATAATTTCAAAGACAAAAATGTCCGATATGTCGCCTGTTCAGCAGAACAAAAAGGTATATGGAATGACGGTGATCTTTACGATCGGCGCATTTTTCGTTCTCCAGCTCATCAATTCGCTTACGCTTGCGCTGTTCGGTGTGACTGAAAGCGACCCAACACAGCAGCTTCTTATGCAGTCGGTGCCTTTTATGTTCTTTACAGCGCTTTTTGCACCGTTCGTTGAGGAGCTTATATTCAGAGGTCTGCTCGTGACATTCTTCAAAAAGCGAGGTTTCTCCGACTGGTTCACGATCACAGCAATAACAATTGTTTTCGCAGCCGTCCATTCGCAGAATATGATGATGTATGCGCTTGTATTCGGACTTGTACTTATGGGGATCAGATTTGTAACGGGCGACTGGAAGCTCTGCGTTGTGTTCCATTTCGTCGGAAATCTTATGAGCTGTCTGCTCGCCACATTCTCACCGGACGAAGAATTTTCGGGAATGATTATTACTATCGGTTCGATAGTTGGCGGTATCATTGCTGTCATCTTTGCAATATTTGGAACAAAGGAAGCAAGAAAGACAGTTCATAATTCATAAGTTGATCGAAAAAACGCGAAGCGGCTAAAGTTTACGTTCACGCTTTTTAAAGGGTGGCAGGGGTCAAGGGGCGGGGAGCCCCCGCTGCCATTTCGTTTATAATTTGGAGTGCACTGTAAGTTTGTGGCTCGGTACCGTTAATGACTTCGCAGAGTGACTTCCACGGGACAGCGTCCCTTGTCGCGTCCGCAGAAGCGAAACACCCTAAACTTTAGCGAATCGCTTTAATCAATAGCGAAATATCTATCAAATATAAAGCGCAATTCACGAAAAGAAAGGAAAACAGAACGTGAGAAATCATTCTGTAAATCCCCAAATCGTGAATTGCGCTAATTCTGTTTTACTAATACTAAAAACCATTTAAACTGTAGACAAAAAATCTGCGCAAAATCCATATACGAGAGATTTTTGCTTGATTTTTTGTACAGTTTTTAAATGGTTTTAAGTATAAAACAAACTATCCTTGAAGCTTAAATGCACGAATGCAGTGAGTGAATTTAAGCTTCAACACAATATGAGCAGCTATTCAATATGACCGTGAAAACAATGAGCGAAAGCGAATGTGTTTTCACGCCAACGGAACAACTGCCTTTATTATACGGTGACGAAAAAACTTTAGAAAAAGCATCCAATTCTTTAGTCTGAAAATGATCGAATAATCACGGGGCAAACCTCCTGTATTGTTTCAAAAATATAGTTGTTTCGGTTATCTTTTGTGACCTATGTGTTGTTCCGTTGTGTGAAAATGTGCTCGCTGTTTCCACTTTCATATCCCATAGCTGTTCATATTGAGTTGAAATATAAATCCACTCACTTCGTTCGTGAATTTATATTTCAAGGATAGTTATTTGTTCATAAAGAATTAGCGCAATTCACGAATTTTGGGTTTACAGAGTGATTTCTCACGTTCTGTTTTAGCTTTCTTTTCGTGAATTGCGCTTTTTGATTTGTTAGTGATTTCGCTGTTGTTATAGATTTAACGCTAAAGTTTAGGGAGTTTCGCTCTCTGCGGAGAGCGACCAAGTGGCTTTGCCCCTTGGAACCCCACCACCTTTGAAAAGGTGGACGAAACTTTTGCTTGGCTTCGCATTTCCCATAAATACTGATAAGCTTTAGCTATGCACTAATTACGAATTACGCATTAAAACTCAATGCCCTGTTCTTCGGCAGCCTTTGCAGCCTTCATCATGATAGCACATTCAAGACGTTTCTTTTCAATTTCGCAGGAGATCTTGTGTGCCTGGTGGATATCTCCGTTGTAGATGAAGTTGTTTGCGTTGCATCCGCCGCTGCAGTAGAATCTTGCCCAGCACTTCTTGCAGTCCTCTTTGGAGTAGATGTGTGCGCCTGCAAATTCCTTTTTCAGCTCTTCGTTGAAGGTGCCTTCGTTGATGTTGCCCATCTTCATATTTTCAACGCCGACAAACTGGTGGCAGGGATATATATCGCCATCGGGAGTAACGGCAACATACTCGTTTCCGCTGCTGCAGCCTCTCAAACGCTTGATAGCGCAGGGACCTTGGTCAAGGTCAAGCATAAAGTGGAAGAAGTTGAAGTGCTTGCCCTGCTTGTCGTTGATAAGGAGCATCTGTGCAAGCTTTTCATATTCGGAGAAAACCCTCGGAAGATCGCTCTGCGTGATGGAATAAGGCTCTTTCGGGTCGCTTATGCACGGTTCAACGGAGATCTGGTCGAAGCCCTCGCTGAAAAGGCTGTAAACATCGTTCGAGAAGTCGAGATTGTACTTGGTGAATGTGCCGCGGACATAGTAATTTTCGTGGTTTCTCTTTTCAACAAGGTCTTTGTATTTCGGCATGAAGCGGTCGTAGCTGCCCGTGCCGTCGATACGCTTTCTCATGCGGTCATTGACTTCCTTTCGTCCGTCAACGGAGAGAACAACGTTGCTCATTTCCTTATTGATGAAGTCGATCTTTTCATCGTCAAGGAGCATACCGTTTGTTGTAACGGTGAAGCGGAATTTTTTATTGTATTCCTTTTCTTTGGAGCGTCCGTATTCAACGAGCTGCTTTACAACGTCAAAATTCATAAGCGGTTCGCCGCCGAAGAAGTCGACTTCGAGGTTTTCTCTTCCGACCGATTTTTCAAGAAGGAAGTCGAGCGCCTTTTTGCCCGTTTCAAGATCCATGTGCATCCTGCAGCCCGTGCCGTAGTCGCCCTGTGAAGCAAAGCAGTATTCGCAGCGGAGGTTGCAGTCCTGTTCAACAAGCAGGCACATTGCCTTTATCGGCGCAGGAACGGAATACTTTGCAAATTGTTCGTATGTATCCTCGGAGAAAAGCACTTCGCTCTTGTAGAGTTCAACGACTTCCTGATAGCAGGTTTCAATATCCTCGGGGGAGTAGAAGCGGGAAAGCTTTTCCTTGACTCTTTCGGGACACTTGTCCTCAAACGGGGGTTCAACATTGTCGAGCATATCGTAGGTAAGCTCGTCCACAAGATGAACGCCGCCGCTGTTTACGTCAAGAACTATATTATATCCGTTAAGCTTGTATTTATGAATCATAAGATCTTACCTTTCAAAAACGGTGGGGGGGATTATATAAAATAAAAACCCGGCATTTAGCCGGAATCTTGCGAGGTCGGCAAAACGAGCCGCCCCGCAGCAATTCAGCTAATCACCGGATCACTTTTCACACTTCTGGTTAGCAACTGTGCAAGAAGTCTTGCAAGCAGACTGACAGGAAGCCTGGCACTTGCCGCAGCCGCCCTTTTCTGCAGTCTTCTTAAGGTTAGCAGCATTGATTGTCTTGATGTGCTTCATAACAAAAACCTCCACTAAATAATAATTTACTACATTATAACACATATCTTTTCAAATTTCAATAGGCAGTTTAACGAATTTTTTGTTTAGAATTGTTTAACGAAGTTTTTGCTTGGAATTTACACCGATGATACCTCCGATGGCCGAGCAGGTGCCGATAACGAGTATCTTCGTGATAAATCCGCCGACGGAAAAGCTTCCTGCAAAGATAAGACCGAGCAGAAATATTACCGCAAAAACCGCAGCGCCGCAGCAAAGTCCCGAGATAATGCCGTCCCTTCTGCGCCGCTTTGCGACCGTGAAAGCAGCCGCAAAACAGCCTGCCGCAAGCGAAATCTGTGCCATTACGGACATTATCCCGTCCGGAAGGTCGATCTGTACTGCAATTTCACCAAAAACGAAAAGACATATCGAAAGCGCACCGATGCCTGCAAGCACAGCCGTCACGACCGTCCGTATGACCTCGCTCTTGTGTTTCTGCTCCGCATTTTTTCGCATAAGAAAAACCTCCGCCTGCATAATTTGTTAATTATATGCAAAAAGCGGAGGTATTATGCGTGATTATTCGTCCTTGGGCTTGTCGGCTTCCTTGTCCTTCTTTTCCTTCTTGGGCTTGAAGGATTCCTTTACGGTTTCTTCGGATGCGTCATGAACGGTGTTGTTCTCGGAGATAGCCCAGAGCTTCACACGGATCTTGCTGCGGTCGCCGCCTGTTTCGATAACGCAGGTGTCCTCATTCTTGCGGACGATGATCCCAACGATTCCGCCGATAGTTGTAACCTCGTCACCGATCTGAAGATTGTCGCGGAGCTGCTTTGCTTCCTTTTCCTTTTTCTTCTGCGGTCTGATGAGGAAGAAGTAGAAAACAACGATAAGAAGACCGAATGAGAAAAGCATTGAAATAGTCTGTGCTTTTGCGTCGATCTGCTGAACGGGTGCTGCAGCTTCGGCAAAGGCGATGAGTGCGCTTGTAAACATAGATTATAAACCTCCAAAATTGATATCCCGTGTTTCAAATAACGAAATACGGCTGTAAATTCAATAATTAGTATTATACCATTATTTCAGAATAAATGCAAGTGTTTTAAGTAAATTTCGGAAAAAGCTGTTTAATCGCAAATGCGGTAATACCGATGCTTGAGGAGAGGAAAGAGAATGAAGTTAAGATGCTTTAAAGTAAAACGATTTCATTGTAAACCAAGCCTTCGTGAAGAATTCGGTGTTACCGTTATGGAAAGGGAGATTCATCACTATACTATTATAATAGGATAGATACTGATACTAAATTCAAATCAACCTATAGACAGATACGACAGCTATAATTACGTCACTC
>JBJFFR010000111.1:0-11602 GCA_051891935.1 Oscillospiraceae bacterium | reverse complement strand
ATTGCAAAATTATCAATTTTGCAATGCCCGGAAATAATATTTCCGGGCGGCGGCTGCGCCGCTTGAGCCGCCGTTCATACTGTCCTCGTAAAGCCTACGGCTTTGCAGCCGCCGTTGGCGGCATTGCAAACAATGTATTGTTTGCAATAGAGGCAGTATATAAAAAAATACCTGTCTGAAAAATCAGGCAGGTAGTGATAAACTCTGTTTACACGAAAAAAGCTTACAATTATGGCATGATTCGCCTAAATCACGCTTGTTCCGTTTCAATATTAAGCTTATGACCGACTTGCCTTGTCAATCTCTCCGGATTGCCCTTAAAGGTAACGGTTTAACTGTATAGAATTATACCACGGAACAGCGCAAAAGTCAACAGACATTTTTGTGTTTTACATTTTGTTTATATTTTACTGTAATGTATAAAATAAAATGGTGAAAGTGACAATTATTCGTAAAGCTTGAACTCAACTGTTGATAGAATAAGTTCAATGTCGTCTTCATATTTATCATACCATTCTCCGGCATTGTTGAAGACCGCACAGCCGTCATAATCATCATTCAAAAAGATAAAGCTCCAGTTTTCCAAACTGTCATAGGTTCCTTTTATTGCCGAATGACCGTTAAAATCAATGCTTTCTTCATTCAGATTTGTTCCGCAGACGCCGATCCCGCCACGAGTATATTCAATGGTGATAAAACCATTTGATTCGGTATTGGGTTTAATATATACAGAAATACAGCTTGTTGCTTCATCATCTGTCTGTACGGCTTCATAGCTCCAGCCATCGGGCAGTTCAAAAGAAAAGCCAATGGACGGGCCACATTGCGGTTCTATTTCTATATGCTCCCAGAGAGTCGGAGTGTCCGAATTTTCTGATACAGTATTAGTTTCACTTGCTTCAGTCATAGTTTCATTATTAGCTTCCGATGTTATCGGTGTTTCATTGTAATTTCCGTACGCCACACCGTTAATGTCAGTCGATTTTTCAGTTTTTTCACTTACTTTGACTGTTGTTTCATTGCTTGGAATGTTTGCGACCGATGTTATAGTACCTACATTAGGAGTGCTGCTTTCAGCTTTGTCAAGCCCACTTGTTTCGGACACCTTTCCGCAGGCTGTAAGAAAAGATACAGCTGCCAATAATGCTATAACACTTTTGATTTTCATGCTTTTTTCCTCCTTAAATTGTGTAATTCTATTGTATATACAATTCAAAGCGGAATATTTTTTCATTTTTGCATAAATTTGGAGATGTTCATAAATCAAAAGTCGATTTTTGTGCAAAAAGCACCCTATAAACTTATTTTTCAAGTCTATAAGGTGCGTAAAAATTAAAGTGCGCCGAGTATCTCTTTAGCTTCCTTTACTTCTTCGGAGGTTGGCGTTGGAACGCCCTCAAGTCCGTATTTTATGCCGAGATTTTCCCATTTGAAAACGCCGAGAGTATGATAGGGAAGAACCTCAACACGTTCAACCGTTTTCAGCGTGTCAATGAAAGCTCTTGTCTTTTCAAGGTCTTCTTTGTCATTTGTAACAGTCGGAACAAGTACATAGCGTATCCACATATTCTTGCCCTCGTCGGAGAGAAATCTTGCAAAGTCGAGAATGCTCTCGTTTGAGCAGCCCGTCAGTTCCTTGTGCTTTTCGTTGTCGATCTGTTTTATATCGAGCAGGAAAAGGTCTGTGTACTTGATAAGCTCTTTAAACTTGGAGAATTTCGGCTCGGAACGTGTGAATGGCTGTCCCGATGTGTCAAGGCAGGTGTTTACTCCGTGCTCTTTTGCGATCTTGAAAAGCTCTGTTACAAAATCTATTTGGAGAAGTGCTTCACCACCGCTGACTGTGATACCGCCGCCGTTTTTCCAGTAAGGCTTATAACGTGCTGCTTTTTCATAGGCCTGCTGCGGCGTCAGCTCTTCAAGAAGTGCGGACGAACCCCAAGTGTCGGGGTTGTGGCAGTATTTGCAGCGCATCGGGCATCCCTTTAAGAAGAAAATGTATCGAACTCCGGGGCCGTCAGCCGAACCGAAGCTTTCGATAGAGTGTATCATACCTTTTATTTCATTCATATTTCCACTTCCTTTTAGAAAAAGTGGCAGGCAAATCGCTTCGCCTGCCACTATATTATTTACTGACCTACGCCGATAATTTATCTGGAAGCGTGGAATGTTCTGGAGATAACGTCATCCTGCTGTTCAGGTGTGAGATCTACAAAACGTACAGCGTAACCGGATACACGGATAGTGAAGTTAGCGTATTCAGGGTTCTTCGGATCAGCCTTGATCTTTTCGAGAAGCTCTCTGCCAAATACGTTTACGTTGAGGTGGTGAGCACCCTGATCAAAGTAACCGTCCATAACAGCAACGAGGTTGTCGATTCTTTCAGGCTTGTTGTTTCCGAGAGCTTCAGGGTTCATGGACTGAGTATTGGAAATACCGTCGAGAGCCCAAACGTAAGGAAGCTTAGCTGTGGAGTTAAGGGATGCAACAAGACCGTTCTGTTCTGCACCGTAGGATGGGTTAGCACCCGGAGCGAACGGAGCGCCTGCCTTACGTCCGTCAGGAAGAGCACCTGTAGCCTTACCGTAAACAACGTTGGAGGTAATAGTAAGGATAGATGTTGTAGGTTCGGAATTTCTGTATGTGTGTCTCTTCTTGATCATATCAAGGAATGTCTTGAGGAGCCATACGCCGATCTCGTCTGCTCTGTCGTCGTCGTTGCCGTACTTCGGGAAGTCGCCTTCGATCTCATAATCAAGAGCAACATCCTTTGCTGTGCCGATAACTTCACCCTTCTTGTTCTTGATATCAACATCGCCGCGGATAACCTTTACCTTTGCGTACTTGATAGCGGAGAGGGAGTCGATAACGTGTGAGAATCCTGCGATACCTGTTGCAAATGTACGTCTTACGTCTGTGTCGATAAGAGCCATTTCAGCAGCTTCGTAGTAGTACTTATCGTGCATATAGTGGATAAGGTTAAGTGTATTTACATAGAGTCCTGCGAGCCAATCAAGCATTACTGTGTACTTCTTGATAACCTCGTTGTAATCAAGGTATTCGGAAGTGATCTTCTGGTAAGCGGGTCCGACCTGAACGCCGAGCTTTTCGTCAACACCGCCGTTGATAGCGTAGAGAAGAGCCTTTGCGAGGTTTGCACGAGCACCGAAGAACTGGATCTCCTTACCTGTCTGTGTAGCGGATACGCAGCAGCAGATGGAGTAGTCGTCGCCCCATACAGGCTTCATGATATCGTCGTTCTCGTACTGGATCGAGCTTGTGTCAATAGAGATCTTTGCAGCATACTTCTTGAATGTTTCAGGAAGAGCGGAAGAATAGAGAACTGTGAGGTTAGGCTCGGGAGAAGGTCCCATGTTTTCAAGAGTATGGAGGAAACGGAAGTCGTTCTTTGTAACCATTGAACGTCCGTCCATGCCGATACCTGCAACTTCAAGTGTAGCCCATACAGGGTCACCGGAGAAGAGCTCGTTGTAGGAAGGAATTCTTGCGAACTTAACCATTCTGAACTTCATAACCATGTGGTCGATGAGTTCCTGTGCTTCGGATTCTGTGAGGATTCCTGCCTTGATATCTCTTTCAATGTAAATGTCAAGGAATGTTGATACACGACCAACGGACATTGCAGCGCCGTTCTGTGTCTTGATAGCAGCGAGGTAACCGAAGTAGAGCCACTGAACTGCTTCTCTTGCGTTCTTTGCAGGCTGGGAGATATCGAAGCCGTAGATCTCAGCCATCTTCTTCATGCCCTGGAGAGCCTTGATCTGGTCTGTGATCTCTTCTCTGAGGCGGATAATATCATCGGTCATTGTACCGTCGCCGCAGTTAGCCTTGTCAGCTTCCTTCATCTTGATGAGGTGATCTACACCGTAAAGAGCAACTCTTCTGTAGTCGCCTACGATACGTCCGCGTCCGTATGTATCGGGAAGACCTGTGATGATGTGGCTGTTACGAGCAGCTCTGATCTCGGGTGTGTAAGCGTCGAAAACGCCCTGGTTATGTGTCTTGTGATATTCGTTGAAGATCTGGTCGTACTTGGGGTTAACCTTGTAGCCGTAGCTTTCAGCAGCCTGCTGTGCCATCTTGATACCGCCGTAAGGCATGAATGCTCTCTTGAGAGGCTTGTCAGTCTGAAGACCAACAACTGTTTCAAGATCCTTCATGGACTCGTCGATGTATCCGGGGCCGTAAGCTGTAAGACCTGTTACAACCTCTGTTTCGCAGTCGAGAACGCCGCCCTTGTTACGCTGTTCGATCATGAGCTCCTGGAGTCTGCCCCAGAGCTTATTGGTAGCTTCTGTAGGACCTGCAAGGAAAGACTCATCACCGTCATAAGGTGTGTAGTTCTTCTGGATGAAGTCTCTGACATCGATCTGTTCTTTCCAAAGTCTGCCTTCGAAGCCGTTCCACTGATCAAAATTAACCATGTGTAAATTCCTCCTGTTATTTAAATTCGTCAGCCAAAACCAAATTGAATTTTTTTGTTCGGGCTGAATTCTTTTTGTTTACAATTATATTATAACACATTTTTTATAAATTTCAACTGTTTTTTGATACATAATACATATAAATTTATATATATCACTTTAAAAAATCGGATGATTTTGGAAATTTTAATATAAATGCATCATAAAATATACATAAATGGTATATTTGCTTTATAAATAGTATATCTTAACTCATTTCTGTTTTTACAGTTTGTAATATTTTTCTTGCGAAAACGTATAAGCCAAAATTATTTTACAAAAAATCCTGTTTATCTGCAATAAAAGATTTTTTGCCTGTGATAAAATCATATATATTTTTGAAATTGGTATAAATGACGCACTTGTTAAAGGTGATGTTTTTAGTTTTACATGGGTGAAGTTTATGAAAGATCTGACAAAAGGAAAAATCGGCAAGCTTATCATCACATTTGCAATACCGCTTGCAATAGGAAATATATTCCAGCTGCTTTACAGCTTTGCGGATGTTTATATCGTGGGAAATACACTCGGGAACAATGCTCTTGCGGCTGTAGGTTCGACGTCAACGCTGAATGATCTTATCGTTGGATTTCTTATCGGACTGACGAACGGCTTTGCAGTTGTTACAGCGCAAAGCTTTGGTGCCAAGGACGAAAAGAAGCTCCGCAGTGCGGTTGCTCATACGCTTATGCTCGGCGTTTCGGTTTCGGTATTGCTGACCGTTTTGAGTGTTGTGTTCCTGCCGCAGATATTCACGGCGCTGAATATCCCGTCCGAGCATTATGAAAACGCTTATGCTTACGCAAGGATAATACTCCTCGGTATGACTGCTTCAATGGCATATAACGTTTGCGCAAGTATTTTAAGAGCGGTAGGAGATACGATAACTCCGCTTATTTTCCTTATAATCTCGTCCGTTTTCAATGTTGCTCTTGATTTTATCTTTATTGCAAAGGTCGGAATGGGTGTCGAAGGTGCAGCTTATGCAACGATAATCTCACAGATCGTTTCAGCTGTTCTATGCTTCGTGTATATGTTAAAAAAATACAGAATACTGCGTGTAAATGCAGAAGACTTTACATTCTCGGGAAATATGGTCAAGAATCTTATGGGCAGCGGACTTTCGATGGGATTTATGAACAGCTTTGTTGCATTCGGCACGGTCGCACTTCAAAGCTCAATCAACACCTTCGGTACGAATATCATTGTTGCGCATACAGCAGCAAGAAAGCTGACAAGCTTCTTTATGATGCCGTTTGCAGTTTTAGGAATGACGATGGCTGCGTACTGCGCACAGAATTACGGTGCAGAAAAATACGGAAGGATACGAAAGGGAGTTTTTCTCTCCGTGCTTTATGCGTGGATATGGAGTGTGTTCCTTATAGTGTTCATTTACACATTGGCACCGCCGCTTCTCCGATTCATAACCTCGACCGATGTTCCGGAGATAATCGACACGGCAGTGCTTTATCTGCGTATCAACTGTATACTTTACTGCGTGACAGCTGTCATATCAATTTTCCGAAACGCTCTGCAGGGACTTGCTGTGCGAAAAACGCCAATCGTTTCGAGTGCCATAGAGCTTATCGGAAAGGTAGGAGTCGTTATTCTTCTTACACCGAGGATAGGATATATGGGAATAATCCTTTCGGAGCCGATCGTGTGGGTGCTTATGGTCATTCCGCTCATTATCAGACTTCTCGGGCATCCTGCAATGCAAAAACAACAGGCTGTTGAAGAATAAAAATATTTTTTTCGCATAAAATGACTTGACAAGCATCGGCATATATTGTAAAATAATCAAAGGCAATAAACGAATGACTGTTATTGCCTTTGATCTCATATTCATAGGGGAGTAGTCAGCGCCGCTTTTGCTTTTTGGAAAATGCAGCGTGTTCGGATCGACATACCGGCAATATCTGCCCGGTTCGGACGGGGAAGTTTTTTCCTTGACAAGACTTATGTATAGCTTTAGAGAAAAGCTGATCTTTGCGTAAAAGCAATATTGGCGTTTACTTTGTTTGCTGTACATCTGCGCCCTTTTTATATGGCTTATGTACCGCAGACGGACATAAGTTTTTTTATTTATAAGGAGAATTATTATGGGATTTGTTGAGCTTTTTCTGATCGGTGTGGGACTTTCAATGGACGCATTTGCTGTTTCTGTCTGCAAGGGACTTAATATGCGTGGAAAGGTCAATTTCAAACACGCAGGTATAATTGCGCTTTTCTTCGGAGGTTTTCAGGCGCTTATGCCGCTGATAGGATATTTTCTCGGTATAGGCTTTGAAAAGTATATCACAAAGATAGATCATTGGATAGCTTTTGTGCTGCTCGGCTTTATCGGCGGAAAAATGGTGATCGAAGCGATAAAGGAATGGAATGCCGAGGATAAGCAGGAGGAAGACAGGCTTGAAATCAAGGAGCTTCTTGTTCTTGCCGTCGCAACAAGCATTGACGCTCTTGCTGTCGGAATAACCTTTGCGTTTTTGAGTGTGAATATCTGGTCGGCAATCTCAATAATCGGTGTGACAACATTTATTCTTTCAATGATCGGCGTTGTTATCGGAAATAAGTTCGGAAGCAAGTACAAAAGCAAAGCCGAGCTTGTAGGAGGACTTATCCTTGTACTTATGGGCGCAAAGATACTTCTCGAACATCTCGGCATTATAAACTTCTGATTTATTATTTCAGCATTTTTACCATTGTGATATGCGGTGCGGATTCTTCAAGAAATGGTTCGCCTTCGACAGTGTAGCCGTTCTTCTCATAGAATGGTTGTGCTTGTATCTGCGCATGAAGAATGATCTTTGAAGCACCTCGTTTTAAAGCTTCATTTTCAAGAAAACCAAGTACAGCGCTTCCCGTACCGTTTTTTCGGAAATCTTTTAATACAGCAAGCCTACCAAGACAGTAAGCACCGCTTTCTTCCGACGGAAAAATCCTTCCTGTTGCGGCGGCTGCACCGTCGATAAATCCGACTGCATGAATGGCTGTATTGTCGGTTGTATCAAATTCTTCCCTGAAGCCTTGTTCCTCGACAAAAACAGTCTGACGTATGAAACGTGCTTCTTCGGGGAGTTTGTTATAAGCTTTTATTTTCATTGTAAAAATACCTCTTTTTTGAAAGGAATGTAAAAATGAACGTTATTCTTGCCTCCGCTTCGCCAAGAAGGAAAGAGCTTCTTGCAAGCGTTTTTGATGAATTTGAATGTATGCCGTCCGACGTGGACGAAACAATACCCGAGGAGATCCCTGCCGAGCAGAGTGCAGAATTCCTTGCCGTAAAGAAGGCTGCATATATCGCAAAAGAACACAAGGATTCACTTGTTATCGGCTGCGATACGATAGTTGTTTTTAACGGCAGCGTTTACGGAAAGCCGCACGATGAGGCTGACGCGAAGCGAATGCTGACCGAGCTATCGGGCAATGTCCATAAGGTGATCACAGGCGTTTGTCTGTTTTATAAGGGAAGAAGCCTGAGCTTTTCCGAAACGACCGAGGTAGAGTTCTATCCGCTTTCCGAAAAAGAGATAGAAAGCTATATCGGGACAGGTTCTCCGATGGATAAGGCAGGCGCTTACGGGATACAGGATAAAGGATTCCTTCCTGCAAGACAGATTTGCGGTGACTATTTCAATGTAGTCGGTCTGCCTACGGCTCGTCTGAAACGTGAGTCGGAAAGATTCCTTCGTCTGTTTGAATGACAGTGCGGTAAAGATATCTCCTGCCCTGTTTGCCGATGCGTTCGGTGACTCCGAGTGCCGTCAGAATATTCAGTGCAAGCTGCGCTTGTGAAATATGTATTCCTGCTTTTTGGGCGAAATATTGTGAAGTATATTCGCTTTCCGGCATATTCGGCACAAAGTAAAGCCAGTCGGCAGGGGTATCAAAATGCAGCTCGTCACATAATGCTATCGGTATTCTGTCATAGCGTGTGCTGCCTCGTCTTCGGCCTCGCTTTAAGCCTGTTGTTTCGGGCGGCTGACGGTATTCCTCGACATCGAGCATAACGATACAAAAATGCAGCCGTTCATTTGCAAGAAACGGCTTTATCTTGTAAAGCTCGGGGAAAACATCAAATGGAGAACCCTTTTTGGGAGATTTGCGCTTTTTTCCGACTTTACCCGTTTCGGGGTCGATCGGAATAAGCCACTTGTTAAAGGGTATCGGATAAACAACGGTCACATCGCTGACTTCAAGAAATGCAGCAAGCTTTTTACGCAGCTTGTCGAAGCCTGCGGTCTGTATTTCGATTATGCCGTTTTCTCCGACAATGTCGGCAACAAAACCGCCGATCTTCTGCTCATGGCTGTCATCAAAGGGTTCAAAGTAGTTTTTCAGAACGGAGTGAACGGTCTTTTCTCCGTAGGTTCCTATGCCTGCTCTTTTATGTTCTCCGTCAAGAACCTTTGAAAGAGCATAAAAGTATTTTTCTCTGTCCAAAATATCACCAAATCAAAAAATAATAAAAAGGAGTCTTTTTTATGGAAAAAACAGTTAAAGATTCGTATGCGGAGCAGGTTCAGATCCTTACGCAAAAGGATATGAACGGCTATAACCGTCTTTTTGGCGGAAGATTAATGGAGTGGATAGATATTGTAGCGTCCGTAGTTGCTCGCCGACATTCGGGAAAAAATGTAACAACTGCTGTCGTTGATACACTCACATTCAAAGCGCCTGCACATCTCAACGATACGGTTATTCTTTGCGGAAGGATAACCTATGTCGGACGAACTTCAATGGAGGTATGCGTTGAAACTTATGTTGAGCATCTCGATTCAAGCAGAACGCTTATCAATACAGCTTATGTTATAATCATTGCCATTGATGAAAATGAAAAGCCTGTCGAAGTACCTCGCCTTAGGCTTGAAACGGAAGAGGAAAAAGCCGAATGGGCGCTTGCCGAAAAACGTGCCGAGATTCGAAAGCAGCGCAGAAAAGAAATGTTTTAAAATGCAGCCTTTACAAACCGCTGTTCTTGTCGGGTTTGCAAAGGCTGTTTGTTTATTTTATAGTATAGTCAGCGTCGATATATTCGCTGCTGCCTTTCATTTTTTCGATGATCCTGTCTGCTCTGTAGCGAGTGACAGCGTCGAGCGCGCCTTGAACGATGAGAACAAATCCTGTGAATTTCATTGCAGCGGAAACTGCACCGAACGGATTAATAATGATTACGATACCAAGAATAGCCATAAGAACTGCAAAGACCGCTGTTATCCACCATATCTTGTAGCCGAGGAATTTCGTTTCAAGACCGTGTTCAAGTATGTTAAAGCTCTGGACGAGGACAATAATACCTATTATAATAGTAATGAAGCCGATTATTTTGTCGGGGCGAACGGTTATATAAAGTCCGAGGAAAAGCTGGATAAGTCCGGGGATAAGGTTGAATTTCCGCACGGGTGAGTTCATATTGAGCAGGGAAGCTCCCGAGAAAAATATACCGCTCACAAGCAGTATTATTCCTATAAGACGGCAGATCATAACAGTAGCCTGTACCGAATTAGCGACAAGAATTATGCCGACAATGACGGTCAGAACAGGTGCGATGAAACGACCTAATTTTTTTGGTTTCATAAATTTCTGTCTCCTTTGTTGAATTTGGATACATTATACCATATAAAAACATCAATTTCAATATATTATTTTAAATAACTGTAAAAAGTTAAATGATTGTATCTTTTGTTTAGCGGAATGGTTGACAATTTTGTTGATATTATGTATAATGAGTATTGTAAACAATAATATTGTGATTGGTAGACAAGCGTGGGTTAAGGAGGTTTGTTTCTGTATGGCAGAAATAGCAGAAAGCACCGGTGCAGAGAGCACCAAAAGCAGAATAACGACAAAGGAACTTGTTTTCACAGCACTTATGGCAGTCATAATCGCTGTTTGTTCGTGGATATCAATTCCGACAACAGTTCCGTTCACACTCCAGACGTTCGGAGTATTTATGGCGGTCGGACTTCTCGGCGGCAAAAAGGGATCCTTGGCAATTTTGGTTTATATTCTTCTCGGTGCGGTAGGCGTTCCTGTTTTTGCAGGCTTCAGCGGCGGAATAGGTGTCCTTTTCGGAACAACGGGAGGTTACATAGTCGGATTTTTGCTTTCGGGACTTGTTTACTGGGCAATTACCGCAGCATTCGGAGAAAAGCTTCCGATAATGATAACTGCAATGGTTCTTGGGCTTATAGTATGCTATGCGTTCGGAACGGCTTGGTTTATGATCGTTTATGCAAAGAATGCAGAAGCGATAGGACTTGCAACAGCACTTGGCTGGTGTGTTTTTCCGTTCATCGTACCTGACTGCATCAAGATCGCACTTGCCATTGCTCTGACAAAGCAGCTGAAAAAGTATGTCAAGCTTTAATGTAAGGGCTCACCACGGACTCTGTGTGACCTTTTTCGAGGGCAAGGGATACAGTGATTCGTTTACAACCAATATGGCTGAAAAGAAAGCTTTGCTTGAAAAAGACCCTATCGTAACAATTGTCGATCATGCTGACGAGATATGCGGAGCCTGCCCTCATAATAACGGCGGAGTATGCAGCTCTCTCGGCAAGGTAGAAAAGTACGACAGCGCTGTTCTTGAACGCTGCGGAATTGAAAGCGGAACAAAGATGCACTGGAGTGATTTTGTGAAGCTGGTTTCCGAAAATATCATAGTAGCAAAAAAGCTTTCCGAGGTCTGCGGTGACTGTCAATGGTACAGCATTTGCGGAAGAGATCAGTGACCGCATGAAATATCAGTCAAAACCGTATGAATTCTGATTGACACAATTGATCAAATATGTTAAAATAAGACATTGCCGTATAGCGTTTTAAATGCGGCAATGTTTTTGTTATTTTCGGACTTGGACAGATGATCTTTCGGTGGCATTACCGGCATTGTTTTCGGTCGGTATAAATATCGCAGAATTATTTGATCTTTGCATGAAATATTGATGGAGAGTGATAGTTATGAATAAGAATTTGCTTACGGCGCCTATGGGCTGGAACAGTTGGGACTGCTACGGCGCAGCTGTTGATGAAGAAACAGTACGAAAAAATGCTGAATTTATGGCAAAAAATCTTAAACGGTACGGCTGGGAATATGTCGTTGTTGATATCCAATG
>JBJFFR010000110.1:0-11882 GCA_051891935.1 Oscillospiraceae bacterium | reverse complement strand
TGGTGCAATTATAGCTGCCAAATTTATCTACAGGTTAAATGAGGATTAGTATTAACGCAGCGCAGAGCTTTATACGGTACCGCTTTAGCATTATGATTTAAAAGAAGGTGTGCTATGAAAGACATAAAATTAATAGATTTGATACCGCCTAATATTTTACAGCAATTTCAGGACGGCTTCTCCAAATTTACAGGAATGGCAGCTCTTATCACGGATGAAAACGGTATTCCCGTCACCGTAGGAAGCGGATTTACGTATTTTTGCACCAACCTTACAAGAAAATCCGAAATAGGATGCAAGCGCTGCGAGGAATGTGACAAAAACGGTGCTCTGATGACGCTGCGCAACGGAAAGCCTGTCGTTTACCGCTGCCATGCAGGTCTGGTGGATTTTGCCTCCCCTATTATTGTGGATGACAGATTTATCGGCAGCGTAATAGGAGGACAGGTTCGCACCTCTCCCATTGACACGGAGCAGATGACGGCTATTGCCAAAGATCTGGATATTGACCCCGATATTTACATAGCTTCTGCCGAAAAGACTTCCATACTTGCCATAGAAACCGTAGAAAAAGCTGCAGAGTTCCTTTATGAAATAGCGCAGCTTCTCTCCGAGATGGCATATAACAACTACCTTGCGCTCAAGCAGAGCCGCAAGCTTGAACGTGCAGCCCGCTCCCAGTCCGCTTATATAATGAATATGAGCCTTAACATGGAGAAAAACGTCAACGACTGGATGTCCATCGCAAAGGAAGCCGTCAGCAACGGCGACAGGAACGTTATGGAAAGCTCTATCAAGGAGCTGCTAAACAAAAGCTCCGACGTTTATTCAATGGTAAGCGATACCGTTGACTATATACGCATGGCAGGCGGCGAGGTGGAGCTTAATGAAACAACATACGATCCGAACGTGCTTCTCAGTCAGGTCGCCGACAGCATAAGGGACAATCTCTTGGAAAAAAACATTTCGCTTATTATAAAGATCGACGGAAGCGTTCCGGAATACCTGCTCGGAGATTCGGGAAAGATCGGTCAGATACTCAACAAGCTTCTCTCAGGCTGCATCGCTTATTCCGAAAAATCGGAAATTACCGTAAATGCCTCATGCCACAAAAGCTCCTATGCTTCGATGCTTGATATTGATATATCCTCCGGCGCACTGAACATTCCATCCGATATCATGGATAGTATAAAGTCTTATTTTATGAATTCATCCACGATAGAAATAATCGGAGGAAACGATCAATCAAGCTTTGCAATATCCTTAATAGCAGCACTTACCAAGCAAATGTCAGGCAAGGTTAAAGTAATAAACGGAACCAACGGCGAACCTGCTTTCAGATTGAGAATTCCTCAGCTTGAGGTAAAGGGTTAAAGAGGGACATAAAATGAGTATTAATGCAGTTGAATATTCTAAAGCATTTGATAATTTTATAATTAAAGCCGAGAAGATCACGGATTTTTTCGACCCAAACATATCTGACGCACTTTCCGATATATGCAATGTGTTGAGGATAGCAAGGGTATCGGTATTATCTTATGAAACTTCCCATCACGAAGAACTTGGCAAGGGAAAATCAATAGTATTCTTTTCCGAAGGCGAGGCGGATGACGAACGTATTTTTACTGCGCGTGAACTCACAAACGGAGGTAGTATTGCAGTATATACGATGATGCAGCGGTCAGGCGACTCCGACTGGAGCGATGAGGAACGTTCAAAGCTCTCCATACTGGAAAAGGCGCTGTTCGCATTTAACGGACGTTCAAGAGTTATGCACATTATAGACCGTCTTGTTTTTTTCGATGAGGACATGAATATCCCCAATATCAAATTCTTTATGAAAAAAATCAATATGCTTATCGAATCGGGACAGATAGACAGGTACGGTGCGTGCTATTTCAATCTGAAGCGTTTCTCCGTGATCAACCAGAATATCGGGCGTGAACGCGGAACTATTGTAATGAGAAAGTATATCTCACAGCTTCAGAATAAGCTCTCGGACAGCGAGTATGTCTGCCGTATCGGCGGTGATAACTTTGTCGTGCTCTTTGAAAAAGAGAAACTTGAAACAGTCAGTATGCACCTTGGCGGCGTAGGTATAGTTTACGACGAGGAAGATAATGAAAGGGTATTTGTTTCCGCTTATGCAGGGTATTATATGATACCCTCCGACTGCCATAAGCTCTCCGATATAATGGACAGCCTGAGCATTGCGGTCAGCACTGCCAAAAATATTCTTAAAGCCAATTTCGTTTTCTACGATGAAAAGCTCAGGCTCAGCCGCAATGAGGTCAAAATGGTCGAAAGCGCATTTAACGACGCCATCGACAGAGAAGAATTCCGTGTTTATTATCAGCCGAAGGTAAACCTTAAGAACTACACCCTTCACGGTGCCGAGGCACTCTGCCGCTGGTTCAGGAACGGAGAAATGATACCGCCGTACAAGTTCATTCCTGCATTGGAGCAGAGCAAATCTATATGCGCTCTTGATTTTTATATGCTTGAACATACCTGCCGCGATATCCGCCGCTGGCTTGACGAGGGCAGACCTGTTGTAAAGGTCTCCGTAAATCTTTCGCGCCGCCATCTGGGCGATATGGATCTGCTGGATCACATTATTTCCTGCATAGACAAATACAATGTGCCGCATAAATACATAGAGATCGAGCTTACCGAAACCACCACCGACGTTAATTTTTCCGATCTGAAAACAATCGTAGTCGGTCTGCACGAAGCAGGTATCAGCACCTCTATCGACGATTTCGGCATGGGTTATTCTTCGCTGAATCTTATAAAAGAGCTTCCCTGGGACGTACTCAAGATAGACAAAAGCTTTCTGCCGGACGAAAACGACTCGGATTCCCAGAAGTACGTTATGCTAAAGCATATTATCGCACTTGCCCAGGACATCGGACTCGAATGTATTTCAGAGGGCGTTGAATCCGCTGAACAGGTACGGCTGCTGAAGGAAAACAACTGCTTCTTTGCTCAAGGCTTCTACTTTGACAAGCCTATGCCTGTGGAAGACTTTGAAAAACGTCTGGACGAGCTGAAAAAGCTTTGAATAATCTATGCTTTACCGACGTTTTGATGTGGTATGAAGTCATGACCACTGCTTCATGTCGTTTTCCGATGTTTTCATAATATATGAACCGCACTCACAGGACAAAACGCCCGACAAAAGTGACCTTCTGATCAAGATACTTTTTGGCGGCAGGATAGAGCAAAATTAGATTTTTTTGTTTACCCAAAAGCTGCTGAAGACAATTTCACAGACCTAAAATATCGCATTAAATAGTTTTATTAATTCTTACTGTAAAATTTCACTAAAAGCCTTGAATTTTTGAAAAAATTATGTTATAATTGTACAAATAAAATTGTCTTTGGAAATAACCATGAAAATCAGGTGAGTTTGATTGATCAATAACAAAAAGACCATTGGATTGTGCATTACAAAATTCCATGACATAAGAAGATCGGAATTTACCGACCTTCTGTTCAGTGCTGCCAAGAAAAAGGAATATGGACTTGTTGTTTACAACAGCTTTAACGATTTCTTTAAAAAGTCCGAATATCTTATTGGCTCAAAATATGTTTATGATAACATAGATTACTCTATCCTTGACGCAATGATAATCATGAACGAAACCATCTTTGACAAGGATATTGTTGAACGTATCATAAACAAGTCAAAGGAAAATAATATCCCCGTTATTATTATCAGGGGCGAGGCCGAAGGCTGCATTTCCATAACCGATAATTATACAGAATCATACAAGCAGCTGATACGACACGTTATCCGTGACCACGGAGCGCGCGACACGTTCTTTATCGCCGGCAACAAGGAAGGCGATGTCAACACCGAAAAGCGTCTTGGATGTTATAAGGCTGTGCTTGAGGAAGAGGGGCTGGAGTTTTCCGAGAATAATTTTGATTATGGTCAATACTGGGACGCCCCTGTTAAACAGATAATCGACAGGTTGGCGGCGAAAAATAAAATACCTCAAGCTATTTTCTGCGCAAATGATACAATGGCAATGGCTGCCTGCACAAGTCTTGAAAAATATGGCAAAACCGTCCCCGACGATGTTATCGTTACCGGATTTGACGGCATCACGCAGGCGGATATGTTCTCCCCTGCCATTACGACCTGCTGCGAGGACGTTAAGAGCCTTGCCGATATGACAGTTGACATTATCACCGATATTTTTGAAGGAAGAAAAACCGAAGAAAAGTATGTGAACAGCTTTATTAACAAGTTTGCAGAGTCCTGCGGATGTCCTGCTGTTACTCAAGCAACGAACCGTCAGGCAGTCTGGGATATTTACAATGTTATGACGGAAATGAATTCCCACGAGGATTACATATACTCAAAGCTGGACAGGATTCTGAACAAGCCGTCGCTTTCCGAGGCGCTGAAGATCATTTCCTATGCGCTTATGAACGAGTCGTATCTCATTATTGATAACAGTTTTCTCGTTCAGCTTGACGACCTTTCCGATGAGCGCAGGACATATCAGGGCGATTACACCATAGTTACTCACTCCGACAGCTGGGACACAGAATCCGATCCCTGTACTCCCTTTAACGCTGACGGAACTTCACTCCCCGGTCACGAACCGAATAGCAGCGGAATGATCGTTCTGAACCCAATATTTATGGGAAAAATCATTTGCGGTTATCACGCAGCGGTGATCGACAACGCCTGCTTATACGCTCACAAGATAAAGAGGATAACAAAGGCTATAAACATTTCCTTCAATGAAATGTACAACCGTCATAAGCAAAAAACAATGACGCTTATTGCCGAAGAAGCGGCATACACAAATCCAATTTCGGGTCTTGCAAATCTGCGCGGTGCCTGCAAATGGTTCACCGAATTTGCATCGGACGAAAAAAACAGAAGCAGACCGATATCTGTATCGATCTATGCTATTGCAAAATATAAATATATTTACGAAAATTACGGCATTTCGGAAGTGGAAAATGCTGTCAAAACTGTTGCGGACGGACTTAGATCAGCCAACCCCGACAATTGCTTTTTGGGACACGTTTCGGAAAATGAATTTATCGTAATAAATTATTACAATTCGGCGGAGGAGATCTCCAAGACCATAAACAGCGCAACCTCCAATTTCTTTTCCCTTATGTCAAGCTTTAACAGCATTAACGGCAAGGACTATTATATTGAGGTAAACTGCGGCTGTACAGTCGTTGACCCGGGCTGGAACGGTACGCTTTCAACCTTTATAAAAACGGCAAGCGGCGAGCTGTATATGAACAAGCTGAACGCCAACACCGAGCGTAAAAAGAACGCCGAGAACACTCAAGAATATGATGAAGAGGTGTTCATGCTGCTTATTGAGCAGAACCTGTTCCGCTACTGCTTCCAACCCATTGTCGACGCTAAAACGGGCGATATATACGCTTACGAGGCACTTATGCGCACCGATGATAGCATTCATATGACGCCTTTCGAGATACTCAACGCCGCCTCTCAATGCGGACGGCTTTATGACATTGAACGCGCTACTCTTTACAATGTAATGGAGCATTATGCCCACAATCCCAAGGTGTTCGGACGTAAAAAGGTGTTTATAAACCTTATACCCGGATATTTCCTTAACGAATCGGATTATGCTATGATCGGTACAAAATACGGCGAATATATGGATGATTTCGTATTTGAGATCACCGAGCAGAACACGCTGTCCGATGATGAACTTGCGCGCATCAAGAAGCTTGGCGGTGATTCCCGAAACAATCAGGTTGCGGTCGATGACTACGGTACGGGACATTCAAACATTGTGAACCTTCTCAGATATTCGCCGCAGATAATCAAGATCGACAGATTTCTTATCACCGATATCGACAAGGACGTAAACAAGCAGATGTTCATAAAAAGCACCATAGAATTCGCACGGCTCAACGGCATCAAGGTACTTGCGGAGGGTGTTGAAACCTCCGAGGAAATGAAAACGGTCATCTCTTTCGGTGTTGATTACATTCAGGGCTATTATACAGGCAAACCTGTTTTCGACCCCATTTCCGATATAGCTGAAAGCATCAAGGAAGAGATAATAAGCTGCAACAGCGAGAAGAGTAACTGATTTTTTTGAACAGCTCGGCAAAACTTTTTCTCCGACAGTCAGAACGTTACAGCAAAGTCATTACAGTAATCAAAACCAATATTTCAACATTCGCTCAATTTGTCCCGTAAATCATTCATCTGATTTACGGGATTTTTTATACTAATCTCTCATTAAAGTGTAGACAAAAAATCTGCGCAAAATCCATACAAAGCTGTTTTCAACAGCTACAAGATTTTGCGCAGATTTTTTGTACAGTTTTTAAATGGTTTTAAGTATAACGGCTCTTTCCGCCGACTTTCCGAATGCTCCCATTTTATCACTGATCTACCGTTTTTGTCAACTTTTTCTTAACAAATGCTGCAAAAATTGCCAACTTTGTTGAAATCAGTTATTATCACTAAGGAAACGCTGATTAATACTAATATCAAATCGTTCTATAGACAAAGCCAACAGATAGAATAATCCAAGTTAGGTAAACTTGTTTACCTTGGAGGCAGACCGCAGTAAGGCTGTATGCCCTTCAATGCAATTACATTGCATAGGAGCCAGACGCAGAATTGGATTATTATATCCGAGGATT
Organism: Oscillospiraceae bacterium; assembly: GCA_051891935.1. GTDB lineage: Bacteria > Bacillota > Clostridia > Oscillospirales > Ruminococcaceae > UMGS363. The sequence continues at coordinate 5,210 of JBJFFR010000110.1, read as the reverse complement.
TAGTCTTACGGTTGATTTGATATTAGTATAATACGTTTCCTTAGTATTATATCCTAAATTCATTTACGCACTGTGAAAGCTCATCGGCAATGCGCTTAAGATCTGCTGCGTAATGATCGATCTGCGAGAATCCCGAGGACATCTCCGCAGTTTCTCCGCTGGTTCTGTTGGAAAGCTCGGCGGTAGTTCCCGCAATAGCAGTCAGATCATCGACAATTTTTACAATATCCGCACGGACATTTTCAAGCTGTGCCGTATGCTTTTCGATTATGCGGATACTGTCGGCGGAAGAGTGTATTCCTCCGATGACCTCGCTGACCGCAGCGGCAGTATGTTCCATACTTACGCTCTGGTCGGTGATTATCTGCTTTGCTTCCTTCATTGTTTTCATGGTAAGCGCAGAATCCGCAGTAAGACGTTCAACAAGCTCCTGTATCTGTTTTCCGCACTTTGTAGATTCCACAGCAAGTGACCTTACCTGAGAAGCGACTACTGCAAATCCACGTCCGTATTCCCCTGCTCTTGCAGCCTCGATATTGGCATTGATGCTGAGGATAGAGGTTTCCTCGGCTATTTCCGACACCATTTTTGCAGCTGCGCTTATTTCATTTATTGAGCTGTCTGTCTGTGCCGTGCTTTTGCCGATTATATCAATAGCATCTGTTACCCTGCTGTTTACGTCAAGCAGATTTTTAAGATTTACAGCAGCAGTATCGCTGTTTTTAAGCATACTTTCCGAGTTTTCATTAAGTGCGGCAATTTCATCGGTAGTAGTGCCGATAACGCTGCTCATTACGGAAACACTATTTCCTGCGCTGTTCATTTCTTCAGCCTGCCTGTTTGCGCCCAAGGTCATATCCGAAATAGCAGACTCAAAGCCGCCGAGAGTATCCATAGTCCTTGCTGCCATATTATTGAGTATTTCCGAAGCGTTTAACAGCGAATCCGAGTTTGCTTTAAGACGGGAGATGATGTCCGTCAGAGAATTTTTCAGATCAACGACCGCTTTTGCAAGCTCGCCTGCTTCATCTCTGCGGCGTGTGATGCGCCTCGGTATATCCGCCGAAAGATTGCCGGATGCAAGCTCTTTCAAAACTTTAACGCCCTTGTTTATAGCGCCTGTTACCGACATCGCCACGAAAACCGCCAGGATAAGTCCTGCCGCTGCGATGACGAACACTACAACAAGTATCTTGCTGATAAGGCTGTTTATGCTGCTGTCAACCTTATCCTTTATCTGTCCTGCAAAAACCATTCCGACGGGCGAACTGCCGCTGTCCTGATATACAGGTATGTAATATCCGTAATAAACCGTTCCGTCAATATAAACGGAGCTGCTGAAATATTCGTTTCCGCCTTCCAGCACCTCGGCAACGATCTTGTCGCCTGCAGGAGTGTCAAGAAGTCTTCTGCCTTCGCTGTCCTTGGCGGAGGTCATTATTCTGTCCGCACCGTAAAAGAATGTTACAACCGTTCCGTCATCGCCTGCGATACCGTCAATAAGGTTGTCGGAGAGGGAAATATTATATCCGCCCTTCCAAACGTCACCGTTTTTGGAAATATAGTATTCACCCGAATTTGTTTCATAAGCGGCAAGAGTACAGGTAGCCGTATTTCTCATCGCATTTTCAGCCTGCTCCAGAACAGAGCTTCGGAAGGTTGTTTCAGCAATGTAGTATATCACTCCGCCAAGAACAAGAATAGGAAGAACCGCTCCGCAGAGGAATTTTACAAGTATGCTTACTTTCATTTCATATTCCCCCTTTATTCAAGCACGGTCACGGTCTTGAAATACCAGTCGATTCCGCCTGTTATCTCCGCATCGCTGAGAGTTGAGCCTTCCTCGCCCACCGTTTCACCGGTATTTGTTTCGATCACTCCGTCAAAAACGTTGAAGCTTCCGTCCAGCATCTTCTGTGTTGCCTCAGCAACCTTTCCATCGCATTCGGGGTTGCAGAAATCGGACGTATTTGTAATGCCTACAAGTCCCTCGGCAAGTCCGCCGAAGTAATTCTCGCCGTTCCATGTGCCGTTGATAACGCTCTGAACAGCTTCTGTATAATAGGCACTCCATGTCCAAATTACGCTGCACAGCACCGAATCGGGAGCTTCCTTGCTCATATCCGAGTTATATCCGATAGAGTATGCTCCCCTGCTTTCCGCATTTATGGCAGGATAAGCAGTGTCGGCGTGCTGTGTGATAACATCACAGCCTTCGTCAAGAAGATCGAACGCATACTGTGATTCAAGCTCGGGGTCATACCAGCTGTTTGTGACCTTGACAAAAACCTCTGCGTCGGGATTTACCGAATAAACTCCCAAAGCAAATGCGTCAATGCCTCCGGTGACTTCGGAGCTTCCGGTACCCATTGCCGCAACATATCCTATCTTGTCCGACTCCGTGTTAAGTCCTGCGACGATACCGCTCAAATATCTTGCCTGATATATTCTTCCGAAATAGTTGGTGAAGTTCTTTCCGTTGGAAAGATAGCCCGTTCCGTGTGAAAAATATACATCGGGATATTTTTCTGCACAGGCAGCGGTCGTTTCCATATAACCCCAGCTCGTGGTAAAGATAACATTGCAGCCGTCCCCGACAAGGGAATCTATTGCTTGTTCGGTAGCCGCAGCATCCGAATCATCAACAATGACGCGATGTATTTGACTGTCAGCAAGGCCGAGATTTTTCTGCATTCCCTGTATGCCCAGATCGTGAGTGTAGGAATATCCGCTGCCCTCGGCAGGGTCAGATATATACAAAACGCCTACATTTATATCTTCCTTTGGAATACCTATGACCGTTTCCGTATCGGTCTGAACTTGTTGTTCATCTGATGCAGCGGCAGTATTTACCACATAATCGTCGTAGCTTTCAAGCTCATTGTCTGCCGCACAGCCGCCTAAAATAAAAACGGACATTGCAAGACAAATAGAAATAGCAGAAAACTTTCCTGAATTCATTTGATCACTTCCTAAATAAAATATCAATATTACAGAAAAGATCCATACCTTATGACTCTGAACATAAAAACTTCTATTTTATTACATCAAAGGTATGTATTTCATTAATTGATACGAATATTTTATCACATTTTGTCTAAATTGTCAACAGTTGTAAGCGATATAATCACGATCACAGTATTTCAACGAGAAAATATTTGCAAATGAATTGTAACAAGACAAAGAGCAAGCATCAAAGAAATGTAGGTGCTGCAACACCTCACCGACCTTCATTTCAAAATAACATTTAACCTATAGCTCCTGATTTTGGTTGTTTTTTACGTTTAAATATGATATAATGTATCAATAACCTTCAAGACTTTTTATACGGAGAAGAATATGCAAAAACAAATACTGATAATCGATGACGATGAGGATCTTTCCTTTATAATATCCGAAATGCTTGAAAGCTACGGCTATGGCGTGACCTGCGCCCATAACAGTGAAAAAGCCTTTGAGCTTTTGTCGGAAAATACATATCATCTTATACTGCTTGACATAAACCTGCCCGATACTACGGGCTTTGAGCTTTGCAGAGAGCTGCGCAAAGTTTCCACCGTGCCCGTCATATTTGCCAGCGCAAGAACAAGCGAATCCGACCGCATCACAGGCTTTGACATCGGCGGCGACGATTATCTGCCGAAGCCCTATTCAATGAAGGAGCTGCTCTCCCGAGTAAACGCACTTATCCGTCGGACTTATGGATTTTCCGAGAAAGAAACGGTCGTAAAGTTCGGAAATATTACCGTAAATATCACGGCAAGAACAGTCACGAAAAATGGTGAAAATGTAGCTCTTTCTCTCCGTGAATTTGACCTGCTCGCATATCTCTGCGAGCATAAAAATACGGCTGTTCCGAAGGACAAGCTGCTGTCGGAGGTGTGGGGAGCATTTTCGGCAGTTGAGCCGTCCACCCTTACGGTGCATATCCGATGGCTTCGGGAAAAATTAGAGGAAAACCCGGCAGAGCCGCAGTTTATTAAAACTGTCTACAAGGTAGGCTATATGCTGGAGGTGAAGGAATGAAAGGCAGACTTATTTCCGTGACAGCACTGTTTTCGGTACTGATAATAATTGTTGCAGGTGTATTTTTTTATACGGAAAAGCAAGCAAATTCACAGGATAATAAATCGGAACAGCTTGTGGCAATAAATGAAATAGAGCAGCTTGTAAAAACGGGAGAATATGAAAAGCTGTCCGAGAAAACTGCGGAGCTGTCGGGAAGCATACGTTCATCAAAAGAAGTGTCAAATGTGAACATCGGTATCTTTATAATGTGCGGTATTTGTATCGTGTTTTGCGCCGTGATTTTCGGTTATGTATATTTTAAAATACTCCGTCCATTTGAAAAGCTGAAAGGCTTTGCGGAAAAAATATCACAGGGAAATTTCGATATTCCTCTTGATTATGAACGCTCCAACTATTTCGGTGAGTTCACCTGGGCGTTTGACAGTATGCGGCGTGAGATAAAAAAAGCCCGTTCCTGCGAGCGTGAGGCTGTCGAGAATAATAAGACCGTCATTGCAACGCTTTCCCACGACATAAAAACACCTGTTGCATCTATCCGAGCATACGCCGAGGGACTTGAAGCAAATCTTGACAACACTCCCGAAAAGCGGAAAAAATATATCGGCATTATTATGAAAAAATGCGATGAGGTATCAAAGCTTACAAACGATTTATTCTTACATTCTCTTTCCGATATGGACAAGCTGAAAATTTATCCCGAAAGGTTCGAGCTTTGCGGATTTATTGAAAATGCGGTTGCTGAACTTGCGGCGGAGCTTAACGATGTGCGCTTTAAAAAGCCGTTTTTTACCGCAGAAGTATCTGCCGATAAAAACAGACTTATGCAGATAACGGAAAATCTTATCGGCAACGCGCGGAAGTATGCAATGACGGATATTGAGATATCAATAACGCTGTCCGAAGGCAGTGTACTGATACATTTCCGTGACTTCGGCAAGGGTATTCCCGATGAGGATATGCCGTTTATCTTCGAGAAATTTTATCGGGGCAAAAATTGCGGAAGCGAACAAGGCTCGGGGCTTGGACTTTACATTGTGAAATATATCACGGTGCAGATGGACGGAGATATCCTGCTTAAAAATCATAATGACGGACTTGAAGCGATCGTAAGCTTACCGACTTCTTAAGGGGTTCTCTAAAAACCGGGACACGAGCAAAGCCTCGTAATGAGTTTTGTCAGC
>JBJFFR010000109.1:0-11981 GCA_051891935.1 Oscillospiraceae bacterium | reverse complement strand
AATGACAGACATTATTTCATCAAGTCGGCTTGCTCCGATACCTTTGACCTGTCCGATTTCGTTACGGAACTTGTCTAAATCTACGGTAGCTGAATTTGCGTCTTTGATAATATCTACGATAAACTGCTGCATTTGCTGCCTGTTGAAAGATTTGATTTTCTTATATGTTTCACGGGATAGTTCAAAATTATTTTCTTTCTCCATTGTGATATTCCTTTCGTTTGTGATATATGGATTATATCATATCTGTAAGAAAAATGCAATTTATAAAAAAAGACGGCGGGCATAAGCTCACCGTCAAGGGTAGATTTAAGCAAGTGTTTTGAGAAAAGCAAGCAGCGTATCCGCCTTATCATCGGATAAATGACGGAAACACTCTACAAGCGTTTTCTCCTTTTCGTTGAGATATGAAACGCCGTCGGTTTCGTTAAGGAGGTCGGAAAGAGATATACCCAGCGGTGCGGCAATCTTCGACAAAGTATCGAGCGAGGGATTTTTATCGCCCCGTTCCAAATCTCTGATATGCGTTTCAGATACGCCCGAAAGCTGCGAGAGCTTATAAACGCTTATATCCTTTGCCTTGCGTACTTCTTTTAATCGTTTTGAAATATCCACGCAGCTCATCTCCTTCTTGTTTAATATTATATTTATTATAGTACAAAACAATGCAAAAAATAAGATAGCAAAAGCGTTGACAAAACAAAGATATAGCGTTATAATATATAAAATCGAACTAGAATAATATTGTTTATTAGTTTTTCATATCTTGCGTTTTTTATTTTTTAATGCTATACTGATAGCAAAGAAATATACGAAACGAGGAAAAAATATGATTTCTGCGGCTTTAGCGATAATCGAAAATGAATCTCAACGCAATGAATTATCGGAAATATATGAGCGTAATATTAAAATGTTCTATTCAATTGCGTTTTCAAAATTACATAACAAGCAAGATGCAGAGGATGCTATACAAGAGTCGTTTTTAGCCATTGCCAAAAATCCTGCACTGTTATTTAATATTCCTACAAACAAAAGAGTATCATATATAAATGTTATTATAAGGAATACCGCATATAAAATGTGGGACAAAAGGAATAAGGTTTATGATCACGAAACTGATCTTGATGATACGGTTGTTGATGAACGAATATCAATTGAAGAAATGATATTGAGCGACTATTCTTGTGAGCAGATATTAAGATTTATTGGCACCCTGCCCGAAACAACAAGAGCAGCGGTTTATCTAAAAACGCACTTAGGCTTGAAAAACAGTGATATTGCAAATGCTCTTGGAATATCTGAAGAAGCTGCCAAGAAAAGGGTGACAAGAGCTATCAGTCAGATTAAACAGTATATGGAGGGTATGAAAGATGAGTAAGAGTTATTCCATCGGCGATTTAATGGCTATGTATTATGAGAATGAATTTTTGGCTGTCGAAGAAGTTGTACTTCCGCAATTTTCAGCCAAACACAATCGAAAAATGAAAAAGGTATTTGATATTTTCGCTAAAAACATAGTATCTACACATAGCCAGCCAATGACAACAGTCTCTAAAAGACCTTTAAGCATAAGAAAGCAAATTCTTATTGCGGCTATTATTATAGTTTCTCTTGCTTTTATTACAGGATGCGTTATTGCTTTTATTTCCAACAGCTTTCGTGGTACGGTTTATTATGACAATACTTATCTTTTCGCCTTTGATGTAGGTGATAGTCCGACTGTAATTGAGGAAGAATATATACTTTCTATTGTTCCAGAGGGATATCAGTTATATGATAGTTTAACAGGAAATATTAACTCTTCTAAATTGTACAGAAATTCTCTAAATAAAGAGTTTGTATTTATGCAAACGGTAAAATCTGAATATAATTCGCATATTAACACCGAAGAATTCTCGATCCAAGAAATTGATATAAATGGATGTAATGGTGTATGCATTGAGTATGTAAGTGAAGTAGGAATTCATTCAATCGTTATTTGGAACAGTAGTGAGTATATTTTAGAATTATATGGCGATTTCGCCAAAGAAACATTAATTGATTTAGCAAATAGTAACGAAATTATAGGTTTTTAAAAAATATTTAAAATATGGTGTCCCTAAAGCCCCCTTTTTCGGAATGTAGTAAGTAGAAGGCTAAAAACTTCGAATACATACGAAAGGGGGCAAATCCAATGCAGTTCAAAAAAAGTTTTGCACTTTTACTGTCAGCTGTCATGATGTTTTCAAGTGTAAGTATACCTGCTTCTGCTGAAGCAACTACAAGCATTTCAAACGAAGGCATAGCGCCAGCTTATGAATATGCAAGCTCGGCGAAAAGCCTATTGTATATTTCAGCAAATTCTGCAGAATGCACAAGCAATTGTACAGGTTCTTCTGACATTGTTAATATTTCGGTTGAGCAGACATTACAAGTATTTTGGGGTTTGTGGATATGGAACGATGTTGATGGCGCAAGTTGGCTAAAAACCAAAAGCGGAAGTTTTATTTCCGCAATTAACACCAAAAGCGGATTGTCAAGCGGTACATATCGTTTGAAGTCTGTATTTACGCTGACAAGTTCTAGTGGTCAAACGGAAACTATCACTATTTATAGTGAAGAAAAGACAATTTCATAAGTCGTGAATTGTCTAATCAATTTACAAAACTTTAGTGGAAAGGAAAACCTATTATGAAAAAGTTAACCAAAAGATTAACAGCTGTTATCATGGCAACGGCTATGGCAGCAAGTATGGCGGTATCTGCTAGTGCGGCAACTTGTCCTCCTCATACAACAGTAACCCAGAGCATGGGCACCGCTTACGATCAGGCTGCTGGTACTCATCAGTATGTTTATGAAGTTAGAACTCATGAGGATGGTACTGTTGAACAGATTATGGCTACTTGCACCATGCGTGCTATTGGTACACGTTACGGTTATGTATGCACAAAGTGTGGAACAGTTACGTCAACATGGGTAAGTAATTCTGTTAGACATTCTAGCTGTGGTCAATAAACATCAGCCCAAATGCATATTTGGGAATTAAGCAAATAAAAACCAATATATCGCACACAGCCTTTCATATAATAATTACCAAAAAGGCTGTGTGCAGTATCTTGCACTGTAAAATTATATTTCTTTAGGAGGCATTCATGAAAATAATAATTAAAGTGTTCGTTTTGATTTCTATTATAGTATTTTCGGCAGGTTGTGCCAATGTCAATGTTTCTGATATTGAGGAAACTACCATTGGTACTGTAGATATAGCAACAGAGCAACATGAACATATAATTTCAGACAATGCCATTGAAGATATAACTACAGATACATTTTTTATAGGTGCAAAAATTGATGCTACAAATTTGTCTGCTAATCAAATCAATAATAAACTTTGGCTATATGCTTCCTTCTTTTGCGCCGATGATGACGGAAATATATTTTATACGAATTTTTCTGATGGTGGAAGTTTGTACTTGAAAAATAAAAGCGAGAATATTAAAATCAGTGAAGCAAAGGCTTATTCCCCGTCATATAATCAAGGAAAAGTATATTTTATATCACCCGAAACAGAAATTACCGATATGAATATATATGGCAAAGTATATGTTTATGATATGCGTTCGGGGGATATATCTTTGTTTATTGACGGAAACGTAACTTATTTGAATGCTTATGCAGATGGGATTTATTATTATTTACGGGATGACGAAAATGCAAATAAAATGATATTGCATTATATGGAATATGAGGGTGAAGGCAAGAGATGCTATTACCCTTTACCTTTAGTGTGCGGAAATTATGTTATAAATAGCAAAGGGCTATACGATATAAGCGATGATAGGTATTCGATTTCAGAAGAAAACGTTATTTTGTTTGACAAGGAATTTAACGGTGGAAATAGTTGTATATATAATAATATGTTATGCTATAAATCCCTGGGAAAAAACATTGTTGAAATAATAAATTTGGAAAACGGAAAAAAGACATCAATTACGGATGAAATGATTGAGGCGACATTGAATGAGGAAAAAATCTCAATATCTGATTTTACCATTGTTGATGATATTGCATATTTATCAATATGGTCAGAAAATATAATTAAGTGGGATTACGAAAGTGGCAGTATTGAAATGATTTATAACACTAAACCTGATGGTAAAATATTAAAATATTTATATACAGATGCAGATAACTTATATTCTATGCGTTGTGATGTATATGGCAATCCTATAGATATAGTTGATATAGATATATCTGATAATAACGAATTACTGATAAAGGAGATATCCAAATGAAAAAAATATCAGTATTAATTATGTCCATGTTGATATTCTTGACTACCTCATGTTCGCAAAGCGGTGATGTGAGCATATCCGAGGAATTTCACAGTGATATCATAACCATTGATATAGAAGCATCAACATTTGATGTAAATAATGAAACAATATATATTGCAGAATGTTATGATAGTGGAAAAGTGCAAATTTATCAAGAAGATGGGGGGAATATTGAACTGCCGATTTATGAAACGGCAATTTCGGAATACAACTTTGATGGTGAGTTGATTAACGAATATGTTTTTGACGAGAAAACTGCACCTCAAAATTTGATATATGCCGAGAACGGAATGTTTTATTATACTATTCCGGAGTTAAGCGGAGAAACAACACAACAAACCTTAATGAAATATACCATTGGCGAAGTTAAAGCTGAAAGAATTTATACCTTTCAGGAATGTATAACTATAAAAAAGATGGAACTGATTGGCAACTCATTATATATAGTGGGAGTGTATCCTAAGCATAATAATGTAAATTATGATGACGGATATTACGATAGCGGCGAATGTCTTGTTTCATACGATCTGAATACATCTATGGAAAAAACTATTGTTAAAAATGGAATTGTTGATTTTTCAAAGACAAATAATGAAGAATTGCTTATGTATGCTCACAATGAATCCGGTTTTTACTTTGTTTCATATAATGCTTTAAAAGAGGAATATGGTTCCGAAATATACAAAAATCTTGGTATGCTGTTAAGTTTTTGCGCTGTTGATAATGAAAAATACATATTCAGTAGCAATGAAGCGTTGTCGGGGACATCGATAGGTTCTACCAAGGAAGATGGATTGGTTTCAATATTTGATGCTGATACTTTTATATATGGGACAAGCGAAGTATATGACGAAAAATACATATTTATGAATAGTAACGGAATTAACATCATTGATATATCTATACCACTTAAAAGCAGGCTTGATACAAATATAAAAATGGTTTCTGCAGAATATATATATGAGGCTCCATCAGCAGCTGGCTATCCAGTGAAGCAAGAAACTGTAGACTATGACAGTTATGCACTTACGGTTTTATCGCAAGACAGTAATTACGATTTGTATTTATTAAATTCCCGTCAATCTTTTTCAGCCAATATACGTGATAAAGGTAGCTTTTATCCTCTCAATGACGTTGATGGTGTACAGGAATACATTGATAATTGTTTCCCGTTTATAAAAAAAGCGGCAATTAACCAGTATGGAGAAATATGGATGTTACCTGTCGATATTAAGGTTAATGTTCTTGCATACAACGATGAAATTTGTAAGAATGCAGGTGTTGATCTGTCTGAAAAAATGACAGTCTATGAATTTGTAGATACTGCAAGAAATTTATATTCGCATAATATTCCGTTCTATATCGGTGCAGAGTATTATTCAGAACTATTGCTTTCCAACTATTTGATAAACTTTGGGCATTTCAATACAGAAGAGTTCCGTAAATTAGCAGTTGAAATTAAGAATGAAATTTATGGATGTTATGAGGCGTTCACAATAAATTCATGTATCGAAGAGGCAATGATGAGTGGCGACTATTCTGAAATAGCGTTTCGTATTGTGTCAACCGATAGCGATATTGAATCATTTGCAACCACTTCAACAAGCGTTTCTTGTGCGTTTGTTCCGATGTGTGCAAAAGATACCGAAGCAATTGTTAATTGCACCTTTGTTTGCGTAAATCCCAATTCTGCTAATCTTGAACAGACATTGAACTATGTAAGTCGACTTGCAAAAAACATGACAGTAACAGAAAACAATATGCTCGTCGATTCAAAGTTTTTTTCTAAAAGCCAATTTCATGGTGAGTTATACGATATCTATAAGAATGCAACTGTTAGATTTACCTATTCAGATGAAATTTATGCATCAGATTTTGAAAATTATCTTTCAAACAAAATTACCCTTGATGAATTTATAACTGAGGCAGATCGAAAGCTATCTGCATATATGAACGAATAACTATGAAAAAACAACTTAAATGGAACACAAAATGCAAGCTCTGCCTGCTCCCTAGCTTAATCGGCACGGCAGTATTCTTTGTAATTCCGTACATACGTGTGCTATACTACTCGTTGATTGATAACCAGTTTCGCCGTAATTTTGTAGGCTTACAGAATTACATGGAAACTTTACAAAACGAGTATTTCCAGCTTGCCCTTAAAAACAGCCTGCTGTTAATAATTATCTGCGTTCCTGTGCTGATTATCTTGTCACTTGTGGTATCCTTGGTGCTGTCCTACGGCATAAAATGGGTGCGGAAAACCCGTTTTGCCTTCGTTCTGCCTATGGTAATCCCTACCGCAAGCATAGTTCTCATATGGCGGAGTGTTTTTGAAAATGACGCAACCGTTCTGCCTATTTATCTACTGTTTATCTGGAAGAATATAGGTATCTGTATTGTGCTTTTAACGGCGGCTTTCACCTCAATCGAACAAAGTATTTATGAGGCAGCAAGACTTGATGGAGCGAACAGCTTTATACTGCATACGAAAATCACAATTCCCATGATTATGCCGACAGTGTTTTTTACAACGCTTTTATCCGTCGTGAACAGCTTCAAAATCTTCAAGGAAAGCTATTTTTATTATGGCACGAATTACCCACCCGACCACAGCTACACCCTCCAGTATTATATGAACAATAACTTTCTGAAACTGGACTATCAGAGCCTTGCAACAAGTGCGGTTTTAACATCGGTTATCGTCTTTTTCATAGTAATCGGCGGAATGGCGGTTCAACGGAGGTATAGACAATGAAAAGAGTTATTGCAGCAATATTTTCTCTCGTTGCGGTTATTTTTGTATTGCCTTTAACCGCAACAATCCTGTTGTCATTCAGTAATGGTTTTCAGGGCTATATTGACCTGCTTTTTGATTGCTTTGTGTTCTATCCTATGTTCTGGAACAGCATTATTTATGCGACGATTATCACCATAGTCCAGCTCTTAGTAATTATCCCTTGTGCCTTTGGCTTTTCACAGGCAAAATTTAAGGGTAAGGGAATTCTTTTCGCATTCTATATTGTGCTTATGATGATGCCCTTACAGGTGACGATTTTACCGAATTATATCGGGCTTCGTGACATGGGTCTTATAGATACGCCATTCGGAATAATTCTTCCTATGATTTTCAGTCCCTTCGGCGTTGTGGTAATGCACCAGTATATGAAAAATATCGACAACTCCGTCATTGAAGCAACCCGCCTTGAAACAAGCTCGGTTATAAGAATTATGCTGACATCGGTTATACCGCAGATGAGGGTGTGTATTTTCGCTGTGGTGCTGTTTACTTTTGCGGATTGCTGGAATATGGTGGAACAGCCTATGCTGTTTTTAAAGGACAACTGCCTTAAAACCTTATCTGTATTTATTACTAATGCTCAGAGCTACACAGGAAATGTATTGTTTCCCTCGGCGGTGATTTTTATGATTCCCGTACTTTTGCTATACCTGTTTTTCAATGAAAATTTAGAGAAGGGTTTAACGCTAGGTGAGGTGTTATGATCAAGAAAGCACTTATAGTTATTAGCACTTTGTTTCTTTTTTCCATGCTTTTTCTTTCACTATTTGCAGAGAAAATCCACAATGCGAATCTTCCAAAAGTGACAGTTTCCCGTCTCGAAACACATACATTTGAAGAAATGTATACAGATGAAAACGGCAAAACGCATACATTTTACACGGACAAAGTTGCGCTTACCACTGAACAGATTGAAAAGGGTGTGTATGTAGTTTATTCTGCCGAAAAGAACGGTACGAAGCGCAGTTTTGTAAGACTTGCTCAGGTTGTGACAGGGGCAGAAAAGGATGGGTATTTTGAAATTGTGGCAGGTTTGTCGTTGAATGATCGAGTAGTTATCAAACAGACTGATTACATTTATGATGGATGCGAGGTTATAATAATGTAATTGAATTTTGATCTAATACCTCTTCACGCAATCCATTATATGTTATATATAACTATTGCTTACAAGCTGTATCAACTAAGGCTTTCACAGTTGCTTTGACTACTTCCAGAGAACGCTCATCGCAGTTGTAAAGCATACGGATAAGGTTTTCTACCTCGGATTCTGTGGACGGTTTCTCGGGGTAGAAAATCAAGTCCGGTGAAATGGAAAGCTCTCGGATTAGCTTATAAAGAACATCATAACTTGGCTTTTTGTTTTCGTTTTCAATTCTGTACAAATATCGTTCGGTAATACCTACCCGCTCCGCAAGTTCCTCTATTGTGAGTTCAGAACGCTGTCGGGCTGCTTTGATGATTTTTCCGAATGTTTCAGTTTTAGTATGCACTTACAGTTCACCTCCACTGTATCTAATTATACAGAAATTTGTCGAAATTATAATGGCATATAAGTTCGTTATAAAGTGTACTGTTAGTTCGTTATATATTTTACCCCGTTTAAAAAAACTGAATTGCAACGGGGTGTTTTTATCTGCCTTGATTTTCTCCGGTTCAGTTTTTGGACTGGAGGTTTTTTATGCGCTGGAATAGTTCCTGCCTTTCGTTGCCTGTTATGAGCAGCGAATACTAAATATCGTATAGGCATAAAAGTAAATAATGATAGCTCAAAAAAAGCGTAACTTGTGTTACGGGATTTGTGAGCGTAGATACTGAACTGTGCATTCATATTTATAATGAAATAATAGCATTATCCCCTGTTATACGGCTTATACCGTGTAACAGGGTTTTTTTTTCTTTTCCTCACTTGAAAGGCGCAGAAAGATGTCGTTCTCCGCCGATCCGAAATCTGATTTTCGTTATAAAACAGATTTTTCGGAGGAAACGACTATGCTTTTCATTTGTATTACTATTTCTGCACACCCATATAAACTAATCAACCCGCAGGTGCTTGTTTTTTCTTTTTCAGTTCTGTCTTTATGTTCAAATCAACAAAAGTCGTTGTGCATATTGCACGAATTTGAAAATTCCTTCGATAATTACGCCTTTTTTGACTGGGTAGTGATAATGAAGGGGGAAAAAGAGACAATACTCTTTCCTTTGAAATATAGCGGAAGGAGGTGAACTCTATGGGAACACCTACTTCCGACAAGGAAAAAGTCGAACATCAGTTTGATACGCTTATTAAGCAGGTTCTGAGAGGCGAGGCAAGAAACTGTAAGGCAAAGCTGGCAGAACGGGCGGCTCACGAAATTACCTTTGCCGATTTGGGCGACAGCTTTATTGAAACATTGGGATTGTGCGACGAATACCTTACCGATTATTTTCAGTTTGAGGTGAACGGGTTTGATGTCGTTATCAAGAATGAGCTGCTTGGCGAAGCTGTAACCTTACTTTCAGAACAAAAGCGGAACATTATTCTTATGTCCTATTTTTTGGATATGAATGATACTCAAATTGCCGACTTGCTTAATCTTGTGCAAAGTACCGTTACATATCATCGGCACAGAGCACTTGAAATGCTGAAACGGTTTATGGAGGAAAATGACAGATGACGAAAGGACACTATCAGAACCCCGCAGAAATGCTTCCGTTTGAAGTCATTGCTGCGGCTACACAGGGCGATACCAACGCTATGTGTAAGGTGATTGAGCATTATGACGGTTATATCGCCAAGCTCTGCACACGCACACTTCGTGACGAATACGGCAACACCATTCCCTATGTTGACGAGAAATGCGTAACAGGCTCAAAATACGCCTTATCACACGAACACTTATGTTTAAGGCTGTAAAGCTGTAAGCATAATTGACGGCTGTTCTGCGGCAAACTCCCCTTTCGGGCTGACGGAACGTCGATAAATGCTCTTTGACAACTGAATACCATTATTTCAGATACGTTCCCTTATACAGCCCATTGTGGTTGAAAGCGAAAGTAACACGCCGCCAAGACGTTCCCTGATTTATGCTAATCGGACAAGCAAGGGTGCTTAACCCATTTGTGCCAAATACGTTCCGAACATCATTTCATATCCGAGCGAGAAAGCGTAAGTTGCAAAATATCAGCGTGGCTGCTGATACGCCAAGACCTGTATAGGGGGATAATGATACTTCCGTTCGGTCATTTGAGTGAGGGCGGCATTGCGAGAACCGCATTGAGGTGAAACTCCTATGAAGTCGTAACAGAGCCACATCTGTGAAGCCTGCGACTGTCTGAAATAATCCCATTCTGTCGGGGGAAAGTGAAAAATACGATAGACTGATTTTGAGAATTACACCGAAATTAGATACTATGAGCCGAGCTGCCTTACGGCGGCTCGACTTATGAATGTGATTTCGGACGCTATTCAGTAAAGGAGATGAATTTATGTCAAATGTAGTAAAAGATATCAAGGCAGATGAGCTGGTGGATATTCGTACCGTTTCTGTGGATATGGATTTACCGAAAGAGGAACGAATTTCAGAGTTCGTCCGGCAAATCAAAAATCCGTACCTGTTCAAGTGCGGAGAGTTTGTTGTTAAGGCGAGCTTTTCCGATAACGGACAGAGCCTTGAAGATTGTATCAAGGGTATTATCAAGTAAATTGCAAAAAGTGCTTGACTTTTCAATGCGGTAGTGTTACAATAATAAGTGGAAAAAGAATTGAATAATTTGAAGTACACTCCAAGTACCGGTGCGCTCCTTGAACTGCGGGCATTTCCGTTGCGAAAGGAGTGTTTTTTTATGCAGATTTATAGGGCAATAAAGTACATCCGATTGTCCTACACCGATGACAAGACGGTGGAAAGCAACAGCGTAGCAAATCAGAGAAAGCTCATTGATGACTTCATCGCAAAGCACGATGATATTGAGGTTGTCGCAGAAAAGGTTGACGATGGTTACAGCGGCGTCCTCTATGACCGTCCTGCTTTTACGGAAATGATGGAGCTTATCAAGCAAGGCAAGGCAAATTGCGTTATCGTCAAGGACTTATCCCGACTTGGACGTGAGTATATCGAAACGGGACGTTATCTGCGCCGTGTCTTTCCTGCTTACGGTGTTCGTTTCATAGCTATCAACGACAATTTTGATACGCTGAACGAAAAAGCCGATGAGCTGTCCGTTTCCATTAAGAACATAATGAACGAGGAATACAGCCGTGATATTTCGGTTAAAACCCGAAGCGCACTTGATATAAAGCGCCGCAACGGTGATTTCGTCGGAGCGTTCACGGTCTATGGCTATCTGAAAACAGGAGAAAGCCACAAGAGCCTTGTCATTGACCCCTTTGCCGCAAATGTCGTAAGAGATATATTCCGCAAACGTATGGAGGGATATAGTGCAAACAACATTGCCGCCGAACTGAACGAAAGAGGTATTCTCTCACCGCTTGCTTATAAGCGCTCGCAGGGGCTGCCTTATGCAAAGGGCGGTTATGCCGATAGAGAGGATTGCAAGTGGTCTGCTACAACTGTTATCCGTATCTTGCAGGACGAGATATATACGGGAACAATGGTACAAGGCAAGCAGAAAACCCCACATTTCAAGCTCAAAGAGCTGGAAACGAAGCCGCCCGAAGAATGGGTGCGTGTTGAGGGTACTCACGAAGCGATAATTGACAGAGCCGATTTTGACTTGGTGCAGAAGCTCCGCAGACTTGATACCCGAACAGCGCCGCATTTGGAAAAGGTTCATTTGTTTTCAGGTGTGCTTGTCTGCGGCTGCTGTGGCAGCCGAATGACGAGAAAGACCAACCACTATAAAGGCAAGGAATATCACTATTA
>JBJFFR010000108.1:0-46087 GCA_051891935.1 Oscillospiraceae bacterium | reverse complement strand
TACAAGGACATACACAAGAACTGCTGACATATTCTTGAGTTTATCCCTTTAAAAAACAATCGGCGGTGCTCCTTGCACCGCCACGATCTGTTATTGATGATTCTTTTGCTGATTGAAAACTATATTAGCACATTAAAGCAAACGCTGATTCAGTATCGTATCCTTAAATAGAAATAGACTGCAACAAAAAGATTACGTTTGCGACATTTGCAGTCTATTGTACAATGAAATCGACTCATTTTTTTATTTCTTTATGCAAGTCGATTTTGAGAAAGAGCAGTTTCATATTTTTATATTTTCAGCTGAAACCCGGCTGATGCAGGCAGCCGGTAAGGGCTTTTTGAGCAGCAAAAAGTGACCGAAGGGCAGCGGAGTCAGCTATGCTGACAACACAGAGGGTTAAACCTCTGTGTGACACCGCCCCTTATGCTCTTCCCCATTTTAAGCTGTTCCCCGAAGCGTAAGCTGAGGCAACAGCGCGCACCGCATATCTATGCGGTTTGTAGGAGTTGCAATCTTGCAACTCAGGCACTTGCGCCTATTGCAACATTTGCAACAATGTTGCAAGGTGCGTCGTAAACGACGCAGCTACGTTGGCGTTTTTGCGAAAGTTGCAACTCGATTAGAGTGCAAATGTCACACTGTTGCAAATGTTGCAATGAGGCAAAAATCGAGTTCATTTTGAGCATTTTGCCGATGCTATGAAGGTTGAGTTCGGATTGGTGCTTCATACTTTCCTATTGTAACGATAGGCTTTATTCCAAATTGTACTTGTTGGTATTTTATCCCACGCATCTATGCATAATGTCCGCTATTAGAGAAGAAGGACATGGAAAGGAAGAAAGCGAGAATGGGTGAAAGGATCTATAACGGTCCGGATCCTTCTCGGAACCATAGTTCGGATCTTAAAAAAAGATTTAAGTAACATCAATTAAGATAGGGTTCTTGATGCAAGCTTAAACTCAAATTTTCCTAACCCCCGAATCTTGGCATACGTATCAATATGATTGGATAGTATTAGTATGAAGAATAAAGCATCCGTAATTGCAAATAGGGATACTAAAGCTGCTTTGGTTGCCCATATGAGAGGTTTACAGTGGTAAATAGTGTTGGGTTGTGCATAAACTATAAAACACCGGGAACTATGACCCTGCATTTGTTGTTTATGCACAAACAATTAAAGGATCTTTGTTAATATTTTTTTCATAAGATTTAT
Source organism: Oscillospiraceae bacterium (assembly GCA_051891935.1). Classification (GTDB taxonomy): domain Bacteria; phylum Bacillota; class Clostridia; order Oscillospirales; family Ruminococcaceae; genus UMGS363. The sequence goes on along the minus strand of JBJFFR010000108.1, from coordinate 44,871 downwards.
TGACAATCTATAAAACTCATAGTAAAATCTAAGCATCAAGAAAAAACTTGAAACTAAAATGAAATATCGGGGTCATATCATGTTTGTTTAATTTTATCGTGCGAGAGAGGGCGGTCCTGTTCAAGACCTGAAAAAAAGCCTGATCCGAATTGAATACATATTTACAGAAGTGTCTTAAATATGTTGAATCTTTGTTCGAATGATATGCAAATTTTTAAGATTAGTTTTTTCAAACTGTAAAAGTCTATTAAGCCTAATGGCTTTGACTTGTCGGAGCATAGTAATGCTTGCCGGAGATGATTCAATATTATTTAGGGCTTTTTTGTAATATAAAGCTCTGTTAAGACGGTTTAACTCTGTTTTGCACATAGAGTTCTCAGATGACTTAACATTACAGTTGACGTTTTTTTATGACAGGAAGTTGGTGCAATATGAAAAATGAAAAAGAAGAAATTCCGCAGTACATTATAGACGGTATTGCCCGTATGCTGCTTCCGGAAATACAGAAGTTCTATGAGAGCGATGAGGGCAAGGCGGAGTTTGAGAAATGGAAGGCGGAAAAGGATGAGGAATAGTATAAGGGCAAGCTTGCTTTGGTGGGCTTGCCCTTTTCGAAACGGACTGTTACCATGTTTTAGAATAATGGATGGAATCTGGATCAATTGGATTTTTTTATTGTCCTGATTTTGGTACTGATGTTATGGTTTAACATTATAAATATTGACATTGTTCGTCCCGTCGAATATAATTAGAATGGGTGATTGATATGAAATATATGACAGCAAGCGAAGCAGCAACAAAATGGAAGATATCGCAGCGCAGAGTTCAGAAGCTTTGCTGTGAAAACAGGATACAGGGTGTTTTTAAACTTGGCGAAAACTGGGCTATACCTTTTGAAGCTCAAAAGCCCGATGATAACAGAAAGAAGAGGAACAGCTGCAATGAAAACAAAAGATAGTATAAATGCAATCGATTTGTTCTGCGGTTGCGGTGGTCTGTCCTACGGCTTTGAACAAGCAGGAGTAAATATATTGCTTGGTATTGATAACGATGATATGGCTTTAAGGGTATTTGAAAAAAATCATAAAAAAGCTCGGTCAATATGCGGTGATATAACCCAAATTACATATAACGATATAAAAAAAATAACAGGCAGTCAGACTATTGATATGATAATAGGAGGACCGCCGTGTCAAGGTATGTCTTTATCGGGACCTCGTAAATTTGATGATCCCCGTAATAAGCTGTACTTGTCCTATATACGTTTAGTCGGGGAGATCGGTCCGCAGGCGTTTGTTATTGAGAATGTTCCGGGTCTGGTCAGCTTGTTCGGCGGTCAGATTAAAGATAATATTATACGAAAATTCAAGGAAATGGGATATACCGTTACTTACAAAATATTGTGCGCTGCTGATTATGGGGTTCCGCAAAACAGAAAACGTGTTATTTTTGTAGGATTAAAAAATGGTTGCTTTGATTTTGAAAAACTGAAAGTCAATGACACGGTTACTTGTGAAATGGCTCTTTCGGATTTGCCCCCGTTGATCGATGAAATAGGTACCGACCCGTCAGAATATGCTTGTGAACCGAATAATGATTATCAAACGCTGATGAGGAAAAGATCCGATCAGGTTCACAATCACATTGCCGCTGTTCATTCGGAAAAGGTGAAAAAAATCATATCACTCGTTCCCGACGGCGGAAATTACAAAGATCTGCCTGAAGAATTCAGAAATACTCGCAATTTTCACGTTGCATGGACAAGGTTTCGCAGCGATAAACCGGCTCCTACAATTGATACGGGACACAGACACCACTTCCATTATAAATATAATAGAGTGCCGACAGTACGTGAATGTGCAAGATTGCAGTCTTTTCCGGATGATTTTATATTTGAAGGAAATAAGACACAGCAGTTCAGACAGGTCGGAAATGCGGTTCCGCCGCTTATGGCACAGGCAATTGCAGAAGAAGTAATAAAATATTTGAGGTGACATTATGGTATATTCAATTCCGGACAATCTGTATTTCCGCATTCATCATTGCCGTCCGAGATTTAAAAATGATGTGGAAAATGTTCTTTTCTATATGGCTACGGAGATATCAAAACTGGCTCCTTCTGAAAAAGCAGAGTTTTCAGAACAGCTTAATAATGCAATAAAAAGATATCCGGGAAACAGCACTTTAAAAATAAAGACCGTAAACAACTGGCGTACTGAAATATCAGCTTTGTTCGGATTTGTGGAGTATGACGGTAAACTGTCTGTACCAGGAAGACGTGCAAAAGAGCTTGCAAAAAACGCTGATCTTGTAGAATTTTTCAAATATTTTCTTTACAGCTTTCAGTATCCGGGGGCTCATATTAAATCACATGAAATAAAAGAACAAATTGAGAACGGGATCAAATTCAAACCGGCACAGTATATTCTTAAGGTGTTAAAATATGCGGAAGAGTCTACCGGCAAACGTGCTTACATAACCAAGGCGGAAGCTTGTCATTGTATTTTCAATGATTTGCGCTGCACACGTGACGATGAAAGTCCAGAAAAAGTTTGGAATCGCATTACGGAAAACAGAAACAATAATGCCGAGTATGATGAACGGGGCGATGTAATACGTTATGCAGGCGATATACTGGACTATATGGAAATAGCAAATTTACTTGTCACACACGGCGGAAAAAATTACTATATGAATTCTTTGGAGAATGAAGCAATTCTGAAATTCGTTAATTCCACGGAATGGTTTACCGGCTATGATGCTTTTTATTCATCCGACTCTGTCAATTATGATGAAATTAACGGGTGTTACGGCAGCTGGTTTAATTATGTAAACAGAGATATAGCAACAACGGACTTTCAAACAGATATTCTTGCATTTATTTCAAACAATCCGGAAGAGTACAACGACCTTAAAAATCAAAGTTTGCAGTTGTATGATACTATGCTTGAAGATACTTCAACTATGAAGACAAAAGACATAGGCGATATCGGAGAGAGTTTGGTTCACAGTCATGAATGCAGAAGAGTCAAAGACGGTGGAAGAGAAGATCTTGTACATCTTATTAAACGTATTCCTACCCAGTTTGCGGTTGGATATGATATTCAGTCGGTTGAACTTGACGAGCGCAAGCGGTATATTGAGGTAAAAACAACTGTCAGCTTGAAACCTCTTCATTTTAACAAGGTTCATTTAACCTCGAATGAATGGAATACTGCTTCAACAACCCGTGACAGATATTTCATTTACCGGTTAATGATAAGCAAAAATGAAAAGAAACTCTTTCTTATTCAGGATCCGGTTGGACTTTATAAAAAAGATTTGATTGAAATGATACCCAAAGACGGTGCTGACATTACTTTTAACGTCAATGACAGTAACGTTGGGGCATTTGAGGAGTTATTAGTATGGGAAAATTAAGAGTAGCCTCCCTGTTTTGTGGCTGCGGCGGTACAGACGTCGGATTGTTGGGCGGTTTTGAGTTTTTGGGTCACAAATACAAAAAGAATAATATGCAGATCGTATATGCCAATGACATTGACGATAATGCCTGCAATATATTTAAGGAAAACTTCGGAATCGTGCCTGATAACCGTGATATAAGAGAGATCAAATCGTCTGAGCTGCCGGATTTTGACATATTGACAGGGGGCTTTCCCTGCCAGTCGTTTTCGATTGTTGCACAAAATCCCAAGCGGCTTGGCGTAAAGGATGACAGAGGAAAACTGTTTTTTGAAATGTGCAGAATACTTAAAGACCGCCAGCCGCTTTGTTTTATTGCGGAAAACGTCAAAGGTATCCTTTCTGCCAACAACAAAGAAGCGTTTCCCTTAATTATCAAAGAATTTGAGGACAGCGGATATAATGTTAAGCATACTATTGTCAATTCGGTGAATTTCGGTGTTCCACAAAAACGTGAACGTGTTATTATTGTCGGTTTCAGGAACAATCTGAATATTGATTTTGATTTTCCTGAAAATATCATTAATAATGAAGAAAGCTATGTGCCTTTGGGACAGGTTATTGAGGAAGCGGTACCAGAAAAATATTTTTTCAGCGAAAAAGCTGTTCAAGGCATGATGAAAAAACGTGATACTATGAATAAAGGCAGAGCGCAGGATATTACAAAGCCGTGCAATACTGTAGGTTCCCACCTTGCTAAAGTATCACTCAACAGCACGGATCCTGTACTTATGGATAACGGACGTTACCGCCGCTTTACTCCCCGTGAAGTTGCACGAATCCAGTCGTTTCCCGAAAATTTCAGTTTAGTCGGAACAGAAGCGGCTCAATACCGTGCTTTGGGGAACGCTATACCTCCGGTAATGTTCTGGCATATTGCAAATCGTGTAACGGATTACCTTAACGGGATAGAAAAAATCGATAAACTATCTAAGAAGGGTGTTTAAATTGGACATTGGAGCAGGTTCTGCAGCAATACTTGTTTATGACGAAAGCCTTAAATCAGGTATGGAAGCTGCGTTTTACAAACAATTGATATCCGAAGGGTTTGTCAGTTGGGGAAAACACGGTTGTTATAGCAATTGTCCGTGGGTATTTGTTAACATCAACAGCAAGACATTTGCTCCGGGTATGCCGGGGATAAAGATAACTCAACCATTAGGAAATCACGCTGTAACAGCTGATGAATTTTGGGTGGTTTATAATATTTATAAGAAGTATTATGGGAAAGATGTTTTAAAGTTTTAATACGGCAATTATTTAAGGTGGGTAAGCATATATTTAAGTGCATTTTGATAACCATTGGTGGCACTTGTGATGACTTGTCAATAACAAAGGGGCAGAAGCAAGGTATGCTCTGCCCCGAGGTTAGATTTTGAATATTATTGGTTACGCTGTTTTATGGAATACCTTTCCATAAGCAATTAAATCGAGTTCATCGTCCGTCAAGCCGCCGTAAGAACGCTTGTAATGTTTAGGAATACGCTCGTGATATTGAGTAAGTAGTGTTGGATCATCCAAAGTCTTGTTTAAGGCATAACGATATTCCCAATCATTGGACTTCCGGGGGATATTAGTCCAAATATCCTTCTTTGTCCAACCATCGTATCCGTTTTCACGAATCCGATCTATGAGTACCGTATAAAGATATTGATGTACACTGAAAAGATAATTTTTCCGAACTATCCATTTGGGCACAAGAAGGAGTTCTTTGCCATTGTATGTGTAGCTTGCTCTGGTAACATTTATCCATGATTTTGTTTCCAAATCCCAAGTCCAAAAGTCGATTTTATCATTTGGAATAATGCCCCTATTGGTAAGTTCTTTTACGGTGAATTCATTTAGCTGTAGGTGAAGTATATTTGTTATAAGGTCAGACATATTGTCTTCGCCGAATTTCTGCACAAATACCTTGAGGTCTGATGCTTTGTTTATTGTTGGTATCTTCTGAACGAGTTCAGAAAGTCCTTTCAAGCTCGCATACAGTCCGTCAGGAGTTTTTCCTTTGCCGTTGTATCCATTTCCGTAACCGAGCTTGGTTGCATTTTGCTCTCTTGCGTGTTCAAGAAGAGTGCGTCTCTCGTCGGTTTTGTACCTAAATGCAATGAAGAGACGATCCATATAAGATTGTAATACGGCATTTGCGTTGATGCACCATGGGTCTGCGGCTTTTTCAATAAGCCAGGGGTCGATGAAAAGTTTGGTGTCATTAAAAAGACTTACATCAACAAAATTGAAATTTGCATGACCTTTACAGCCAAGCTTAAATAAATCAGAAATTTTTTGCATAAATTTCCTCCTTCAAAATATGATTGTTAATAAAATGATATATATTTAATCACAAATAAGGAGAAAAGCTTATGTTTTTTACCTTTCCGACACAAATTTCCTATTGCACATAATAAAGCAATGTGATATAATAGTTATTGTCCAGATAACCAAATCACAATTATGTGCTTTTGTTGTCCCATAAGCACCGAGCAACAACTCGGTGTTTTTTCTTTTGTCCGCATTGTGTTATTTTTATCTACACTCGAAATTCCTCGAAGAAAAGCTCCGGATTACACCCAAGTGCTCCTTCAAGAATTTTTCTGGAGATATCAAGCTTTGCCTTTGATAGCTTAAGCTTGCTTACGCATGTTATGTTACTTTTGCCGAACTTATCTTTTGAGGTGACCCATACTTGATCTCTTCTGACATTCTTATCTACCAGCAGAGGCTGATGAGATGTGCAAATGAGCTGAGCATGGTTAGGATTGGTACGCTCGTCAAGAAATAGCGAAATAATTTCTCGAACCAGCGAGAGATGAAGTCCGTTTTCAATCTCATCTAATAAAAGAACCCCACCGCTTTCCAGAACATTATACAGTTGTGCCAACATTGAGAATAACTTCGAAGTTCCCATGGATTCATCCATAAAAAAGTCGATGGGGGTGCTGGTGGTTTCGACTCCTTTGTCATAAACAGCGTGCTCGCTTTTAACTTCAAGCGTAGTTTTAGTCGAGATGATTTCCTTGTTTTCAAAATCATCAACAATTATTTTCTGGCGTCCTGTTTCCTCTTCTTTTAAACTGACTGACAAATTTCTAATGGTCGGATCAGCCTTTTTTAGTACTTGGACATACTTTTTAAGCCGATCCTCAGAAAATGACTTTGCTGCATCATAAGAGTATGGTACAGGGTTTGCCATATTAAAAATGTCAATGCTTGTTAATGTAGATACCAATTTTTTTGCGAGGCTATTATTTAGCATAGCGAGCATAGGTAGACATAATGCCTCGTCTTTAACGACTTTAGTGTCAAAATCCTTGAAATCAGATTTCAATTCGATAGACTTAAATGATGCTGATGTACGGCTGAGGAGTGTTTCGGTTCTTCGATACTTTTTGGTGAGAAGTTCATATATTACAGCCTTGCCAAGAATGTCAAACTCGTAATGATATATTACTTCATCAATAACAACTTCAACGCCTAATTTTATTGGCTTATCATTGTATGATGTGTCGAAAGCAAAATGCGCAACAGGGGCGTCAATACCTTTGAGTTGCGGCATTGAAAGCATTTGTGAATCATTTACCAAATAAAAAGGAGACAATGCAAGCAGACGCTGAATTTCTTTAAGAATTCTGCAAAAAAATGACTTTCCGGAACCGTTTGCACCATAGACATACGACACCTTATTGTAATGAAGATCGCCAAATTTAAAAGTGTTTTCGATGAACTCTTTTTTGGTGAAATCAGCGACAGTTGTGAAGTCAATACGCTCAGCAAAAGGAGCATAGTTCTCTGCAAACAATGATTTTAAAACACAGATAGACATACTTTACCACTCCTTCCATGATATATAATAACATGAAACTTTAATATTGTCAAGAGTTATTTCGGGTTTTTGGGCAATTTTGTTTGAAATTTGAGTATAACTAGATTTCGGGCGTTTTTTTGATAAAAAGTGTTCTAATTCTCCGAATAAAGGCTTGTAATTGTAATTATAAGAATAATATATGCTGCAAGCGTTTTTTGATGCTAGTGTTAGTATGATGACTTGATTGAAGACATTTTTGCTGTTTTATCATTTAATCAATTGAATTTAATGCAAAATAAGGGCAAGCCCAATAAGCTTGCCCTATGTTCGGTAGATTATGACAAACCCAAACGCCTCAGAGAGGAAAAATGGTTCGTCTATATTGAAGTACGCTTCACCAAATCCGAACACTTTACGGTGTTCGGATTTTTTTGTATCATTAAAAAAATTCAAGCGGTAAGCACTCCAAAGCCTACCGCTTTTTTCTTTTATACTAATTCCAAATCGTTCTATAGACAAAGCTGACAGATAGAATAATCCAAGTTAGGTGAACTTGTTCACCTTGAAGACGACCGCAGACAGGCTGGTCTGTCGGTCAGCCCCTCTGTCACTTCGTGACACCTCCCCCCGTAGGGGGAGATTACGCCTTTCAAGGGAGTTTGACGCCGAGTGGTGCAATTATAGCTGCCAAATTTATCTACGGGTCAAATGGGGATTAGGAATACGCTGATTAAAGCGCAGCGTTCGTTTCGCCGTTTTGAGAAATGTACGAGTTTGCGCCTTTGAGGACATTTTGAAAAACGGCTGAAACGTATTAATCAGCGTTTCCTTAGTATCAAATGTCAATCAAAATACTCCAGCGCTTGCTGCATAACATAATCGCCGTCCTCGTCGAACATCACCCTTATTGCATTTTGGTCAAAGGGGATCTTTACGTCTACATCGTTTCCGCATATTCCGTCAGTGCCGGCATCTATGAAAACGCTGCCGTCTTTGTCCAGAATAAGGGAGGATGAAAAGCAGAGCATACCATTTTCCAGAAAGACCGAGCCGACGCCCTGGGCGCTTCCGTATGATTTGGTAAAGCCCATTACCGTTACATTTTCAAAGCCGCGCATTACTTTTACAAAATGATCCGCTGCGCTTACGCTGTTGGAATTTACAAGAATAATTATCGGTTTTCCCGACCACTTGTTTTCGCCGGTGTACATATTGTCAATATCCGGGATAAAATTTCCGTTTTCATCAACGGCGTAGCGGCACTTATCCTCGTCCCATTTTCCGTCGGTGCAGTAGTAATGCTCACCCTCGGGCGAAAAGATCTCCGCAAGGGTTCTAACCATAATTCCCGAACCGCCGCCGTTTTCACGAAGGTCTATGACAAGATTTTCATAGCCGCGCTCGTTATAATCATTGAGCTGATCCTCAATTGTTTTCTTCATAGAGGAGTAATCCTCTTTATGTGATGAACGGCTGTCATAAGCCATCATTTTAATGCGAAGACAAATGGTATTTTCGTTAAGCTCTGTCCAGGTCATATGTCCTGCTTCAAGACCGCGGTTCACAGTTTCTAATGTGGTACTCAGTCTGTCACCGTATTCTCCCAGCTTCGGAAGCTCGGCGGTCTGCTCGGCTCCGTTATCATCAATATAGCACACGGTAACGCTGTCGTCACCGACTCCTGCAGCACAGACAGCACGGTAGAAATCACGGTTTTCGATATCCGCAAAATTCGAGGCGTTGAAATACCGGGACTGTTCTGCAAGGCTTTCCGGCTTTTCGCCGTCCCAGGACAGAATTATCGTGCCGTTGTGTATTCCAAGGGCTGAAAGAGCTTCGTCAACATTTACGGCTGCCGTTCTGCCATCGGAGAGCGTCATCATAGAAAGACCGTAGTCATTTCCGCTGAGAGCAGTTTTTGCTTTATCAAGCAGGCTTTCATCGCTGCTGCTATATCCAACATGTCCATCCCTGAATTCCGAGCAGAACTCCATCCAGACTATCTGATTCTGCAAGGCGTCATTTTCTGCGTAAGCCTCCTTGAATCTCGGAAGATACTCGTCATAAAGCGAATCCCAGTCGATGCCCTTATGTTCGGCAAGGATATAATGCTCCTTCATTATGCGGAAGCCTTTTTCAAAATCCTTTACATAATCAGCCGCACGATAGTCCTTTGCAAGAATGCACATAGGCAGTGAAATGACTACTCCAAAAGCAGCTATCACGCTCATAGTCTTTCGGATTTTCGCCTTATCAAAGATAAAGCCTGCAAGCATAAGCAGCGCACCGATATACACGCCCAGCAGGTATTTTTCAAATCCGTCAAATGTAAGCATTACAAGGCAGAAAAATGTGGGAACTACATAGAATATCCGCCATTTCGTTGAAATATATTTCACGGCGATACCTGCCAGCACAAACAGACCGATCGCCAGCACAAGCATACCCGAAAGGAGAATAATATCGTTTCTGATCATCATTGTCCTCCTTAATTCATATCGTCTGATTTAAAAAACTGATAACCCATTACAAGACTTATAACAGCAGCCACCACAGAACAGACCACTACGGAAATAATAGTGTCCGCTTGAATAGATGCCTCAAATGAGTAATTAATGGCAGAATCCAGCCCATAGGTAGTCCATATATCGGTTTCGTAGAGCATGGAAATAGATGTCATACCAAGCCAGGGAGTGCTTTTTATCATCGCCAAATTCGATCCGCCTAAAAATATGCCAAAGCCAATGATAACAGCTCCGACCATATTCTTCGCAAGGAATGAAATAAATACAAATTCACAGCCAAGCCGCAGAAGCGGAAAAATAAGCAGCAGCCTGCGTATCACAATATCACTCATAGGAATATCACTGCCCCAGCCAAGCATAACTGTCGCTGTGATATCGGGTATGATCAACAGCACAAGCGAGCCTAACGTCCCTAAAACAAGGCAGGGTATCACTCTGCCGAAATAAACCTCAGAACGGGTGTGTCCGCCCATAATCTCATAGTACAATGTTTTATCGGAGAAATCGTAAAGGCAGACCTGGGCGGTCAGTATGAAGATATACAGAACCGCTGTCAGAGGGTATGTATTACCGAAAACAGAAGCAAAAATACCCGCGCTGGTTATCAATTCGGGAGTGTCCGAAATGGTGAAAACAGTCAACAAAACTTGAATAAAAGCCAATGCTGTAAAAACAAGATGTGACATCACATATCTCGGCAGCATATACAGCTGCCCCCTTAAAATACTTTTCATATATGCTCCTTATTTCATATCGGTTTTTTTGAAAAATATGCTTCCGATAACAAGACAAGCTGCTCCCACCAGCAAGGACGCTGCAACAGTTCCGATGATGAACGACGACTCGATCGCCGTATCGAAAACCGGAACATCCTTTCCATTGACATAACCGTAGCTGTAATCGGGAAAACCGGAAAGGTACATGAAGTTCAGCGCTCCCAACTGCCACTTCAGCGAAATACTCCCCGTGGAGCTTAAAATGGAATCTGCAATCGCAGCAGCATCAACAAGTATAAATCCGAGAATAGTGCTTGATCCACCGCTTCTCAGCAGAAATGAAAGCAGGGCAAATTCACATACTAAACGAAAAATCGGCAGGAACACAAGCAGATAATGCAGCATTATTCCCGAAAAATCAGCGGAATAACCCCAGCCGTTTATTGCAGTACACACGCCCATGGGCGCAAGCATAAGAAAGGCACATACAGGAACTACCCATATAAAGCTTGCGATTATTCTTCCGAAATAAATTGCCATTCTGTTGTGTCCGGCGAAAAGCTCGTAGTTTATGGTCTTGTCAGACTGATCCCAGCCGCATATCCGTGTAGTGATTATCAGTATCAGAAATATTATCAGGCTTTTGTCCGAACTTACGGCATACATACTCCCGGTCATCTCGGGAAACGTAAGGTTAGAGAAATTCATAAGCGGAGAAATTACAGATAATATGCCTAAAAACAAAAGCGATATGATAACAACAAGATCATTTCGCGTCTGATAGTTCAGCGCTCTTATTATGTTCCGCATTTGCGTCACCTACCATATTCATGTAATAGTGTTCAAGGTTTGCTTCGTTCATACAAAGGGTCGTAGGAATAACCCCGTTTTCGTACAGCGTTTTCGATATCTTTACCATATCGTCAAAGCCTTCGTACAGGCGAATGCTTCCGTCGCGCTCGATATCAAGCTGCGTCAATCCAAGCTTTTCTCCCAGCACAGCCGCCGCAAGAGAATTGTTATCGGTGCCGATATGGTAATATTCACGGCAGATATGCTTCAACTCGGGTGCGGAAACCGTCTGCAGGATTTTACCCTCGTTGATAAAGATATAGTCTGTACAGAGCAAGGAAAGCTCGCTCAATATATGGGAGGAGATCACAATAGTAATATTCTGCTCTCTGTTCAGCTTTTGCAGCAGCTCGCGAATCTCAACGATACCCTCCGGGTCGAGTCCGTTTATCGGCTCATCAAGTATCATAATTTCGGGGCTTGACAGCAGCGCTGTTGCAATTCCGAGGCGCTGACGCATACCCAGGGAATAATGCTTAATCTGCTTTTTTCCCACATTGGAAAGTCCGACGATCTCAAGCACCTCGTCAATGCGCTTCTTGTCGGGGATACCTCGCTGAATACGCTGCTTTTCGAGATTTTCCCGAGCGTTAAGATTTTCCTTTGCGTAGGGTGTTTCAATCATAAAACACATACGGCTGCGCGCTTTGGCAAGCTCCTGCTCGGTCGTTCCGCCGAACAGTGTGATGTTTCCCTCTGTGGGCAGAACAAGTCCGCCCAGCATTTTCATAATGGTCGTCTTTCCTGCACCATTGGGGCCGATAAGACCGCATATCATACCTTCCCTTATCTGAAAAGAAGTGTTTGATACAGCTTTTTTCTTCATATATTGCTTACCAAGGTTTTGTACATCAATCAAAATCTCCGACATAGCTACCTCCTTGTGGTTTATAGCTTTATTGTAAAGTACAATTATAAAGAATTTCTTAAGAAATAAAAATTTTTCAAAAAAAATCTGCGGAACAATCCGCAGATTCAGTTTGTAATCACAGCTTTTTTATTTCCGCATCAAATTCTATCCATAATGTCAGAACGTTCCCGTCTGTTTTTGCACCCACAGACATATTCTGCTTCTGTGCGAGAAGCTTTACGATATATAAGCCAAGTCCGGCGCTTCCGTTTTTTGCTCCGTCTGCACGATAGGTCCTGTCAAAGATACGTTCCGCATCGGGAGCAGGACCAATCATCTCATTTGAAAAGCAGATACGGCAGCGCCCATTGGGGATTTCCTTTACTTCGGCGGCAAAGCTGTCACGGGCATATTTCAGCACGTTGTTAAGGAGATTTTCAAACATTCGCTGCAAAAGCTGTTTATCGGCTTTTGCAAGAATTGTGTGCTCCGGCAGAATTACATTCGGCGATAAGCCTTTCAGACGGATAACTGTTTCATTATCCACAAGAAGCTGTACCAGCTCATTTGTTATATTTACGGTTTGCAGATTTACGGGGGAGCTGTCACTTTCAAGCACCGAAAGCTCAAAAAAATCATCCGCCATCTGCTTCATTTCATCAGATTTCTTTATACACAGGCAAAGCTGCTCCGAGCCGTGCTGTGACAGCTTTTCCTCTGCTTCAAGAAGCTGAAGATTTCCTTTTATAATGGTAAGGGGTGTGCGCATATCATGTGCAATGTCCGATACGGACTGCTTTAAAGTTCGCTCGGCTTGCTCGGTTTGCAGCTTCAACTGCTTCTGATAAGCAAGATTGCGGTTCATTTCCGCAGCCATATCCGTCAGATCGCGGTCAACCAGCGAAACCGTAAGCTGACGGTTGTATGATTTATCACGGGTCGCCTTCAGCTCGTGCTTTATCCGGCGCATTTCACGTTTTATCGTAAAAAGCCTGAAAGCGGCGATCAAAAGAAGTACCGCAAGCACTCCCGATACTATAATAAGAGTTTCCATCAATTCTCCTTAAACCTGTATCCTATTCCCCAGACGGTTTCGATATAATCAAAGCCCGTAGCTTTTTTCAGCTTTGAACGAAGATTGCTGACGTGAACGTTGATCGTGTTGTCTTCGATAAAATACTCCTCGTTCCAGACGGATTCGTAAAGATTTGCTTTTGAAAAAACCTTTGAAGGGTATTCCATAAGCAGCTGCAGAAGCATAAGCTCCTTTGCCGTAAGCGGTATATTCTCGCCGCAGTAAGTGACGGTATGCTCGGAGGGGGAAAGCCGAAGCTCACCGCATACCAGTGCGTCTTTGGCCTGTCCTGCAGTGCTTCTGCGAAGGACGACCTGTATGCGCACAAGCACCTCGTTCAAGTCGAAGGGTTTGAGTATGTAATCGTCAGCCCCCAGTCGGAGAACCTCCAGACGCGTTTCAAGCATTGACTTTGCAGAAAGCACAATTACGGGAATATCTGAATATGAGCGAAGCTCCGAAATAAGCCGTTCGCCGTTTTTGTCGGGAAGCATTAAGTCGGTCAGCACAAGGGAATAATTCTGCTTTTTCATAAGGGTCGAAGCTGAGGTTCCGTTAAGTGCCGAAATTGTTTCAAAACCGTTCTGCCGCAGAAAAGAGGAGATCATATCATTGATATTTTTATCGTCCTCGATTATCAAGATCTTGTGGCTCATAAAATTCCCCTTTCAAAAGCAGATATTTTCTATATTATACATTATTTCAGGGGATAAATCAATACGTCGAAAACAGATGACACGGTATTTTAACGAGTGAATTATTATTCTCCAAAATGTTAACAAACTATTGTAGGGGATGGGTTTCCCGTCCCGTTGTCACCAATACTTTCAAAAAAACGGGACGGGCGACCCGTCCCCTACAGTAAAATACGCCAGTCACGACCACATTTTCACAAGAATTTCATTGTTTGTTTACTCGTTGAAATACCGTGAACAGATGATCGGAGATCGCACCATTTTTTGTACACTTTATAATAGGGGATTAGGAAAAAGCTGATTAATACGTTTCAGCCGTTTTTGCCGCAGCAATATCAGCGTTTCCTTAGTACCTTCTCCTCTCCCGTCCGCTTCTTCGGTAATAATCCGTTTTATCCTTGTACATCCTTGCTTCCGCTTCAAACAAAAGCTTGCTCATGCCGTTTCCGTCGGAGATCCCGAACGCCGAACCGACCGCCATTGCGATAGACGACTTTTCAAGCTCCGATTTGAGCAGAGCGGTTTTCTCATCCACAGCCGCTTCGCTCGTGTCGGTCAGCACGGCAAGAAGCTCGTCGCCGCCGATGCGGAAAAGCGTTTCGATCGGAAAAAGCTTCTTTAATACTGCACAGGCGTTCTGTATGTATTCATCGCCTGCACAGTGTCCGAATGTGTCGTTGATGTGTTTGAGCCCCGAGATGTCGCAGAAGATAAGTCCGAGCGGAACCGGATCTTTAAGCTTTCCACCGAGCAGATTCATTGCATGGCGGTTGCCGATGCCTGTCAGATCATCGGTAAGTCCCATTTTTTTCAGCTTTTCAAAAAGCCTTCCCCACTTTAAGCACGAACCGATGAAGATACCCGAGCCGAAAAAAACCTCAAACGCTTCGGATCGTTTCTTTTGATTGCATACGGGAAAGTTTTCAGCACAGCAGAAGCCGATCATCTCTCCGCTGTCATAGATCGGAACAGCGGCAAAGGACTGAATGTCCCGTTCCGTCAGAATTTCGGAAAGCGGCTGTCCGAAGTCATCACTTGTGATAACAAGACGCTTTTCTTTTGAAAGGATATCGTATATCTGTCCGCAAAGCTCCCTCGTCATTTCGCATCCGTAAGCTGCGCCCTCGGAAGCGTATCTGTGGGAAAGATGATACCTGTTTTCGGTGTCTTTTTCGTAAATAAAGGCTCTTTTTGCATTGAGCGAAATGCAGGCTTTCTCAAGCATTATAATCGGCGGATCGTTAGGATTCTCTGCCTGCATCGCACAGCAGAAAGCACAGCTTGCCCAGTTTTGGCAAAGCTCGGTGTCCGCAGCATCGGAGTGCTGTATGAGTGCCGTCATTATCTCAAAAACGAGCGTTTTTCCGTCCGATTCTATAAGCGTTGTCTGAACCTCGGCGGCAGTATCGGGCAGGTTTCCGTTAACCGTCCTGCGCATGAATTCGCCATGCCGAAGCAGCGCTTTTTCACCCTCGGTAAGGCTGATATTGTACACGCCCTTCATATCTTTGTGTGCTTTTTTATTCATATAAACGACCTTTCCGCTTGAAAGCTCGGCAGCAGCGGCAGGCATATCAAAATTCTCAAAAAACTCAAGGATATAGTTCATCATTATCTCCATTCTGCGGAAGAAAAGTCATCCGCATAAAGGCTTGTTGATCGTGAACAATCATATTATGCAAGCAAAATGGCTTTCATATCTGATAAAGTTACATTCTATAATATGCAGAAAATCACGGTTCTGTCATACAGTGAAAGAATATGCCGTGATTTTGTAAAAAAACATAAAATACAAGCCCGAATCATTAAAGATTTGATGCGAAAAGACATTCATATTTTGTAAAACAGAGGACTGCACATTGATTGATGAAATTTACCTTGTTATTTTAGTAAAACCACATATTGACAATAAATTGCAGCGGATGTATAATATTCTAAAATAGGTAAATTGTCTCTTTTTCAATAAAAACAAAAAGGAGTTGTCCAAATGAAATTTAAAAAATTTCTTGCCGGACTGCTTGCAGTAGCAACTGTGGCGCTCAATACTTCTGCTCCAATAACTGCGGAAGAAACCGAGGAAACAGATGATCCCGCAAATTCGCAGTCGGCAACCGCAGAAAACAACGAAGAAACCGAAGAAGATGTCGAAGTTGCCCGTGACGGAGATCCCGGCTCGGACGGAATGATCTTTTATGATCCCGAATACGAGATCTACCGCGACCAGAACGGAAATGTTTATGAACCCATAGATCATCATCCGATGATAAAGGATTATGCAGGTGTAAATATCCCGAGCCAATACGATTCAAGAACCGTATTTGCAAACAAAGGCATTGCTTTCCCCGAAATAAAGAATCAGAATCCGACGGGCAGCTGCTGGGCTCATGCAGCTCTTGCCGCTTGCGAGATCAACGGTATTTTAAAGGGCGTTGTTTCGCCTTCAAACTGCAATTTCTCCGAAGCGCATCTTAATTATTTCTCAATTGTCGGCGATAAGGATACAAGCAGCGATCTTTACGGCGATACCATTACTAAGCTTAAAGGGATCTCCTCTTTCAGTGATTATTATCAGATATACAATAACGGCGGAAATCAGATCATGGCATCTATTGTGCTTGCAAGAGGCTCCGGCCCTGTTTTTGAGCCTTCCGAATGGGACATAGGCTATGCCGAAGATGGTTCTTATGTAATTCTTGATAACAGCGGAAGCTATCCCGTTATTTATGATACGGTGCCAAGCTCCGCGATCTACCCGAATTATTCCTTGGGTTACTATTGTTACAAAAAGGACGGAAAAGAGATCGTTCTGAACGGCAAACCTTACAGCCGTTCAAGGAACACCAAAAATGATCTTTATTTCACTCCGATCGATGAGCAGTACCGTTATGAGAATGATTTTACTCTGCTGAACACCTATAATTATTTCTATGATTATGATTCTTCCGATTTAAGCTCTGTTAATAACGTCAAAGAAGCTATCATGGAAAACGGCGGCCTTACGATCAGCTATAATGCTAATGGTGATATCAGCTCCAAAAACGGATATTATTATCCAAAGGAAGCCTTTATTGCTTCATATACCAATATCACCTCATCAACGTCAAAATCAGACCTTCCGACAAACCATGCAATAACTGTTATCGGTTGGGATGATACATATTCAAAAGACAATTTCTACTGCGATAAGTCTACTTATAAAATAGTTAATACGACCTTTAATGCCGCAGATCTTCGCCCGAAGAAGGACGGTGCATGGCTCTGCCGAAACAGCTGGGGCGAAAACTATGGCGACGACGGATATTTCTATCTGTCCTATGAGGAACCGGAGATAAGAAATATCTATTCCTACGAATTAGCTTCCGCCAATACATACGGAGATAAGATCTATCAGAATTTCGGCGTATCGGGCGGTGCCGGATATATATACAACAGCGGTTATTCCATTGCGAATATCTTTACAGCGGAAAATGATGAAGAGATCTCTGCCGTTTCCTTCTTCGCCTATGACAATAACGTCGATTATACCGTAAGCGTTTATACGGGAGTGTCGGCAAAATCGCCAATGAGCGGAACTCTTGCAGCTAAATTATCGGGTACCATTGAACATGGCGGATATCATACAATTGATCTGCCGTCCTCCGTTTCGGTCGGAAAGGGAAAGAAATTTTCTGTCGTTCTGAACACGAACGATACAGCGTTGATAATAGATACCTACAATAAGGGTTCGGGTAACTCCTTCCGTTCAGGAACAAAGACACCTTCGTCATCCTCAAGCTTTTATGATACATACAGCGGCGGATATAATGTTTGCTTAAAAGCGCATACAGCATCGACTTCGCTTTCCTTTGTAAAGCAGCCAACAGATGTGACCGTTATAGGCGGTACAAAGTTTGAGCTGACAGCTTCTGCCAGGGCAAGCTCCATGAAATGGCAGTATAATGACGGCACCGGTTGGAAGACGCTTCCTTTGGCATGCGATATTCAGTATTCCGGTGGAATTGTGAGCTATACAGCAAAGGTTCCAAACTCGCTTGCATATAAAAACTGCACGTTCCGATGCGTAGCTATTGATACGAGCGGAAACTACGTTGTTTCTAATACGGTAAAGCTTAATTTCTACAGCGAATCAAACGTAACGGTAAGCATGGTCACAGCTCTCGATAGTGCCGACCTTGTTAATTATGTAAACTACTTTACAGAACTTAACAGCGGTAACTTCGTGCTTACAGCGGCACAGCTGAAAGCTATAGAGCTTGTGCTTACAGCCGATTATGCCGCATAAAACCGATATATTATAACATTTATCCCCCTTTTGGAAGCGGTAAAGCTTTCAAAAGGGGGATTTTTTCGTGTTTTTCAAAATCATATATTGACAAGGTGTTTCAATAGGTATATAATGTAATAAAATAGGGAAATTATAGCTTAAAAATAAAATCAAAAAAGGAGTTGTTCAAATGAAATTCAAAAAATTTCTTGCCGGATTGCTGGCTTTGTCAACAGCGGCGCTGAATGTTTCCGTTCCCATAACTGCGGAAGAAACCGAAAAAACAGATAGCCCCACAAAGCCGCAGGCGTTAATTGCAGAAAATTCAAAGACTGAGGAGCCGGAAAACAACGAAGAAACCGAAGAAAATGTAGATGTTGCCCGTGAGGGAGATCCCGGCTCGGACGGCTTGGTCGTTTATGATCCCGAATACAAGCTGTTCCGCGACCAAAACGGAAATGTTGTTGAACCTATAGATCATCACCCGATGATGAAGGATTATGCAGGTGTAACCTTTCCGAGCCAGTATGATACAAGAACCGTATTTGCAGATAAAGGCTACGCTTTCCCCGAAATAAAGAATCAGAATCCGACCGGCAGCTGCTGGGCTCACGCAGCTCTTGCCGCATCCGAGATAAACGGTATTTTAAAGGGCGTTGTTTCGCCTTCAAACTGCAATTTTTCCGAAGCGCATCTTAATTATTTCTCAATTATCAGCGATAAGGATACAAGCAGCGATCTTTACGGCGATACCGTTTATGATCTTGAAGGGATCACTTCTTTCAATGATTATTATCAGATATACAATAGGGGCGGAAATCAGATCATGGCCTCTATTGTGCTTGCAAGAGGCTCCGGTCCTGTTTTTGAGCCTTCCGAATGGGACATAGGCTATGCCGAAGATGGTTCTTATGTAATTCTTGATAACAGCGGAAGCTATCCCGTTATTTATGATACGGTGCCAAGCTCCGCGATCTACCCGAATTATTCCTTGGGTTACTATTGTTACAAAAAGGACGGAAAAGAGATCGTTCTGAACGGCAAACCTTACAGCCGTTCAAGGAACACCAAAAATGATCTTTATTTCACTCCGATCGATGAGCAGTACCGTTATGAGAATGATTTTACTCTGCTGAACACCTATAATTATTTCTATGATTATGATTCTTCCGATTTAAGCTCTGTTAATAACGTCAAAGAAGCAATAATGGAAAACGGTGGTCTGACGATCAGCTATTATGCGAATATAAACTCGGGCATGGTCAGCTCCAAAGGCGGCTACTATTACCCGATGAAAGCGTTTATGGCTGAATATTCCGATATCACCTCATCTACGTCAAAATCAGAGCTTCCGACAAACCATACAGTGACCATTATCGGCTGGGACGATTCCTATTCAAAAGACAATTTCTACTGCGATAACTCTACTTATACAATAGTTAATACGACCTTTAATGCCGCAGATCTTCGTCCGCAGAAGGACGGTGCATGGCTCTGCCGAAACAGCTGGGGTGAAAACTATGGCGACGGCGGTTATTTCTATATGTCCTATGAGGAACCCGAGTTAGGAGAAATCTATTCCTATGAATTAGCTCCTGCCAATACATACGGAGATAAGATCTATCAGAATTTCGGCGTATCAAGTAATATGTTTTACAGATGTAACAGCGGTTATTCCATTGCAAATATCTTTACAGCGGAAGCTGATGAAGAGATCTCTGCCGTTTCCTTCTTCGCCTATGACAATAACGTCGATTATACCGTAAGCGTTTATACGGGAGTGTCGGCAAAATCGCCAATGAGCGGAACTCTTGCAGCTAAATTATCGGGTACCATTGAACATGGCGGATATCATACAATTGATCTGCCGTCCTCCGTTTCGGTCGGAAAGGGAAAGAAATTTTCTGTCGTTCTGAACACGAACGATACAGCGTTGATAATAGATACCTACAATAAGGGTTCGGGTAACTCCTTCCGTGCAGCAACACAGAATCCTACATCATCCTCAAGCTTCTATGATACATACAGCGGCGGTTATAATGTTTGCTTAAAAGCACATACAGCAAGCTCTTCATCATCCTTTGGCGCTCCGAAAAATGTTAAGGCTAAAGCAGGAAATGGCGAAGTAACGATTTCATGGGATCCTGTTGAAAATGTAAAGTTTTATGTTGTATATCGTTATTCTTCAAAAACAGCAACAAAATCGGATGCCCATATTATCACGTTAGAAACAACCCACACATTTAGCTCCCTGGAGAATAATACTACCTATTATTTCCGTGTCACAGCTATGAATGATAACCTTGAAGAATCTCCTATGTCCGATTGGGTTTCGGCAACGCCTTGCGAAAAGCCCGACGCACCGCAGAATCTCTCTTCACTGGCAGGTGATACAAGGGCTGTTCTGTTCTGGGATGCTGTGGAAAATGCCGAAAGCTATAACGTATATTATTATGATGGATCTATTAATGGTTATGACATTATAGCAAATACCACAGAAACATATATGATACTGATAAATATGGCAAATGATTATGAATATAATTTTGTTGTAACAGCTGTTGCGAACGAAATTGAATCGGATTATTCCGAGCCGGAGTACATAACAGCATCTTCCGGTAAGGACTTTGTCCAGCCGCCTTCAAATATCAAGACTGTTCCCGGAAACGGTTTTGTTAAGCTTTCTTGGGAAAATATGAAGGGCGTTGTTTATTACAATGTTTATTACGGTACCTCAAGCATAGGAACAAATTCTGTGCTTGCCGGTACTACCGAAGCTAACTCCGTCACAGTAAGCGGTCTGACAAACGAAAAGAAATATTATTTCTGGATATCTGCTTACTATTTGACTGATGAAACCTCTGCAAAGAGCAGTTATGTTACAGCTACCCCCACGGCAGCCACTTCGCTTTCCTTCACAGAGCAGCCAACAGATGTGACCGTTATAGGCGGTACAAAGTTCGAGCTGACAGCTTCTGCCAAGGCAAGCTCTATGAAATGGCAGTATAACGACGGTACAGGCTGGCAGGAGCTTTCTTCGGCGAGCAGCATCCATTATTCCGACGGAATTATGAGCTATACAGCAAAGGTTTCAAGCTCGCTTGCGTATAAAAACTGTACGTTCAGATGTGTAGCTTCCGATTCGAGCGGAAACAGCGTTACCTCCAATACGGTAAAGCTCAATTTCTACAGCGAATCGAGCGTAACGGTAAGCATGGTCACAGCTCTCGACAGCACCGATCTTGTTAATTATGTAAACTACTTTACAGAACTTAACAGCGGCAACTTCGAGCTTACAGCAGCACAGCTGAAAGCTATAGAGCTTGTGCTTGCAGCAGATTACGCCGCATAAAACCGATATATTATAACATTTATCCCCCTTTTGGAAGCGGTAAAGCTTTCAAAAGGGGGATTTTTTCGTGTTTTTCAAAGTCATATATTGACAAGGTGTTGCAATGGGTATATAATGTAATAAAATAGGGAAATTATAACTTTAAGATCAATAACCAATAAATTAAAAAAGGAGATGTTTACATGAAATTCAAAAAATTTCTTGCCGGACTGCTGGCTTTGTCAACAGCGGCGCTGAATGTTTCCGTTCCGATAAGCGCAGAAGAAGTCGCAGAAGCGGAAGAAAACATTACAATTGCAGAAAGCATAAAAATTGAAGAAACCGAAAAATCGGAAGAACCCGAAAATACGGGCGATGTTCCCGTTGCGAGCGAAGGCCGTATCGAAAGCTACGAGATCGCTGTTTATGACCCCGAGTACCAGCTTTATCGTGATGCTAACGGAAATGTAATTCTTCCCGAAGATCATCATCCGATGATGAAGGATTATGCCAACTTAAGTATCCCGAGTCAGTATGATACAAGAACGGTGTTTGCAAATAAAGGTATCGCTTTCCCCGAAATAAAGGATCAGGTTTCAACAGGAACCTGTTGGGCTCATGCCGCTCTGGCTGTTTTTGAAATACGAGGTATTTTAGAGGGGATCGTGTCTCCTTCAAATTGTAATTTCTCCGAAGCGCATCTGAATTATTTTGCAATGATCAGTGATAAGGATACAAGCAGTGATATTTACGGCGATTCAGCTTTCAATTATACAGAACCGTCAGTTTTCAACGATTATTTTGAAGTATATGATAACGGAGGAAATCAGAATCTTGCTGCCTCTTTATTTTCAAGAGGTACCGGCCCTGTTTATGAGCTTCCCGAATGGGATATAGACTATGCCGAGGATGATTCTTATTATATAATTCTTGATAAAAGCGGAACATATCCCGTAATTTTTGATACGGTACAAAAATCTGCGATCTACCCAAACTATACCCTGAATTGCTATTGCTATAAAAAGGACGGAGTGGAGATCGCTTTGGACGGTAAGCCATACAGCGTTACATATAATATCAAAAACGATCTTTTCTTCACTCCTATTGATGAGCAGTATCGTTATCAAAGTGAATACACATTGTTAAACTCCGATGGCTACGCTTATAATTACAGTGTTTCCGATTCAAGCTCCGTTGATAATATAAAAGCAGCTATTATGGAATACGGTGCTCTTACGCTCGGTTATTATGCCGATACAAGACAGGATATGGTCAGCTCCAAATACGGCTACTATTTACCGAAGGAAGCATTTGTTGCCAGCGGTTTAGTGACTTCGAACGGAACCCTTTCAGCAAACCATCAAATAACCGTTATAGGTTGGGACGATACATATTCAAAAAACAATTTCTACTGCGATGGGTCTTACTACCGGTTTACTAAAAAAAATTCAGACGGCACAGAAACGACAACGACTATTGCCGCCGCAGATCTTCGTCCGCAGAAAGACGGTGCATGGCTTTGCCGAAACAGCTGGGGCGAAAGCAAGGGCGACGGCGGATATTTCTATATTTCCTATGAGGAACCGGAATTAAGAGAGTTTTATACCCATAAATTTATTCCGGATAATCCTTACGGAGATAAGATATATCAGAATTACGGTGCAGTTCATGGCGTTGCAAATTTGGGCAGCGGTACTTCTATTGCAAATATCTTTACAGCAGAATCCGATGATTCGATTGCTGCCGTATCTTTCTTTACCTATGATTACAATACCGATTATACCGTAAGCGTTTATACCGGTGCATCTGCAAACTCGCCGATGAGCGGTACTCTTGTGGCTAAGGTACCGGGTACCATGGAACACGCAGGTTATCATATCGTCGATCTGCCGAGCCCTGTTTCGATCTCCAAAGGCGAAAGATTCTCTGTTGTGCTGAACACAAGCGACACAAAAATTTTTATGGATTCCTATAATAAAGGTAAGGGAATATCGTTCTTTTCAAGAACGTCATCGCCTTCATCATCTGCTGATTTCTATGATGCCTACGCCAGCGGCACTAATGTATGTATAAAAGCCCTTACATCAAAAAACAAAAAACCGAGCGCTCCCACCGGTCTTGTTGCTTTGCCCGGCGACACAGAGGCACTTGTGTACTGGACTCCTGCGGCAAACGCAGACAGATATAACGTTTATCTCTTATCAAACGGAAGCTATTCGTATAAAGGAAGCGTTTCAGGCAATTACGCAACAATAACCGGACTTACGAACGGAACCGCTTATCAATTTGCGGTAACAGCCGTCAAAGGCAGCCTGGAATCCGATCCGTCCGAAACCGTTACCGTAACGGCAAAAGCAGGCGAAGTATTATACAAAGCTCCGACAGGTCTTTCCGGAACGGCAAGCGATGAAACGGTTTCCCTTACCTGGAACGCTATGACGGGTGCAACATCCTATAAGGTTTATTACTATACCTCGGACAGCGCAGATTCAGCCACTCTCTACACTACCGTTACAACAAATTCCTGCAAGGTAACGGGACTTACCAATGATACCAAATATTATTTCTGGGTTTCGGCAAAATATATCAACGGCGGAGAATCGCTAAAATGCAGCTCGGTTTCTGCTACTCCCATATCATCGACCGGGCCGAAGGCAACTAACCTTAAAGCCGTTCCGGGCGATGGACAGGTAACGCTTTCCTGGAGCTGCCAAAGCAATACTACCTGCGCTGTATATTACGGTACGACAAACGATGTATCTGCCGCAAAAGGATATAAAATCACCAGAGCGCAATCGATAACAATAACGGGTCTTACAAACGGTACAAGATATTATTTCTGGGTCAAAGCAGGATTTGCAGATTATTCCGATGTATGCAGTGCTGTTCCCGGAACTGTGGCACAGCCCGACGCACCGACAGGGCTCAAGGCAGTGAATCTGCATACGGACGGAAAGATACAGCTGCAGTGGAATACAGTTTCAAACGCTTCCTCTTATAACGTTTACTGCAAGTTAGCGACTTCCTCGGCAGACCCGACTCTTATCGGAACACTCTCCGGTACGTATTTCAACTATACGAATTTCTCGGTCAATACGGCATACTGCATTTATGTAACAGCTGTTGTAAATGGTGTTGAATCAGAGCTTTCAAAAGTGTTTGAACTGACTGTTCCTGCAGCGCCTTCCAATATCACGGCTACTGCGGGTGACGCTTCGATCGATGTTTCGTGGGACAGCGTTTCTGACGCATTATACTATTATGTATATACAACAGAGGAAAATGCAACTGTGTCGTATTATTACCGAACTACAGATACTTCAATAACAATTGGCGATCTTACAAACGGATCAATGTATTACATTACGGTAACTGCTACTAACAATTGTCTGGAATCGGATTACGGCGAATTTGTCACGGTCACACCTGCAGCTGCTTCGACTTCGGGCGTTTCCATTACCTCTCACCCGACATCCATGACTATTGTGGGCGGAACAAAGCTTACAATGAGAGTTCAGGTATCGGGGGCAGTTATTGGCTATGCATGGCAGTATAACAACGGCAGTGGCTGGACAACTTTGGAGGAAGACAGCAATATTTCTTGCATAAGAACCACAACATATTCGACACTTTCAATATATAACACAGCGGAATATAAGGACTGTCAATTCAGATGTGTTGTCATTAGTAAGAATAGTTTGATCCCAACAAATGCCGCCACACTTTCTTTCTATGACGAATCGAATGTAACGGTAAGCATGGTCACCGCTTTGAGCAGCGAAAATCTTGTTAATTATGTAAACTACTTTACAGAACTTAACAGCGGCAACTTCGAGCTTACAGCAGCACAGCTGAAAGCCATCGAACTCGTTCTTGCAGCAGATTACGCCGCATAAAAAGATCAATTACAACACAGTATAACATTTATCCCCCTTTGGAAGCGAATAAAGCCTCCAAAGGGGGATTTTCCGTAAGAAAAATTGTTGACAAACCAACACAAATGCGATATAATAAATGTATATATGCTTTAGGCGGCTGTCTGCCGTCCTATTTCTGAAAGGAGCAGACCATAATGGCAGTTAAAAAAATCAGAATGTCCGCTGAAGGACTTGCTAATCTTGAAAAAGAAAAAGAATATCTCATTACCGTTAAAAGAGCAGAGGTAGCTCAGAAGTTAAAGGAAGCCCGCGGCTTCGGAGACCTTTCCGAGAACGCTGAATATGATGAAGCAAAGAACGAGCAGGGTATCGTTGAAGCTCGTATCCAGGAGCTCGAAATGACCATCGCAAACGCTGTCGTTGTAAGCGATGAAGATATCTCCAGCGATGAAGTCGGTGTTGGCTCTTATATCGAGCTTCTCGATCTTGAGCTTGACGAAAAAATGAACCTCCAGATCGTTGGTTCTACGGAAGCTGACCCCGAAAACAACAAGATCTCCGAGGATTCGCCTATCGGTATAGCTGTTTTAAAGAAAAAAGCAGGCGATGAGATCGAGGTTGACGCTCCCGTAGGCATCATCAGAATGAAGATACTCAGCATCTCAAAGTAACCCCTTGAAATTTTTGCCGCTGATTGAAAGCCGGTCAGCGGTATTTCTATCTTGATATTGAAAGGAAAAATGAAAATGGCAGAAGAAAATCTGAACACCAATCCTGCTGTCGAAGAGGAAGAAGTGCAGGACGTAAACGAGTATAAGAGAATTCGTATGGACAAGCTTGAAGAGCTCAAGGCTTCGGGCAAGAATCCGTTTGAAATAACAAAGTTCAACGTTACCGCTCACTGCGGCGAGGCAAAGGCTGCTTATGAAAAGCTTGAAGCCGAGTTAAAGGCAAAGGCAGGGGAGGAAGACCCCGAGGCTCTCAAAGCTGCTCTTGATGAAAACCGTCAGTATGTAAGCATCGCAGGAAGGCTTATGAGCCGCCGAGATATGGGCAAGGCTAATTTCATTGATGTCCGTGATTCCTCCGACAGAATACAGGTCTATGTCCGTATGAACGAGATCGGCGCAGACGAGTTCGCCGACTTCAAAAAGTGGGATATCGGCGATATCGTCGGCGTTGAAGGCTTCGTCTTCCGCACAAAGAAGGGCGAGATCTCCGTTCACTGCGAAAAGATCACCCTCCTCACAAAGTCGCTCCTTCCGCTCCCCGAAAAGTGGCACGGCTTGAAGGATCAGGATACAAGATACCGTCAGCGTTACGTTGACCTTATCGTAAATCCCGATGTTGCCGATACATTTAAGAAGCGCTCAAAGATCATCGCTTCGATCCGCCGTTTCCTTGACGCGCAGGGCTTTATGGAGGTCGAAACTCCTATGCTCGTTGCAAACGCAGGCGGCGCAGCTGCTCGTCCTTTCGACACACATTATAACGCTCTCGATGAAGATGTAAAGCTTAGAATCTCTCTCGAGCTCTACTTAAAGCGTCTTATCGTCGGCGGACTTGAAAGAGTTTACGAGATCGGCAGAGTTTTCCGCAACGAGGGCGTTGATGCCCGTCATAACCCCGAATTCACACTTATGGAGCTCTATCAGGCTTATACCGACTACCACGGCATGATGGATCTCACCGAGAATATGTTCCGCTATCTTGCAAATGAAGTGTGCGGCACAACAACTATCCCTTACGGCGAACATCAGCTCGACCTCGGCAAGCCGTTTGAGCGCCTTACAATGACCGAAGCCGTAAAGAAGTATGCAGGCGTTGACTTCGACCGGATCGAAACACTTGAAGAAGCCCGTGCTATTGCAAAGGAAAAGCACGTTCAGTTTGAAGACCGCCACGCAAAGGGCGATATCCTCAACCTCTTTTTTGAGGAATATGTTGAAGAACACCTCATTCAGCCTACATTCATTATGGATCATCCCGTTGAGATATCTCCGCTCACAAAGAGAAAGCCCGATAAGCCCGATTATGTTGAGCGTTTTGAGCTTTTCATCAACGGCTGGGAAATGTGCAACGCATACTCCGAGCTTAACGATCCTGTCGATCAGCGTGAACGTTTCATCGCACAGGAAGAGCTGCTCAAAAAGGGCGACGACGAAGCAAACCGCATCGACGAGGACTTCCTCCGTGCGCTTGAGATCGGTATGCCTCCGACGGGCGGTATCGGCTACGGCATTGACAGACTTGTAATGCTGCTGACAAATTCTCCTGCTATTCGTGATGTTTTGCTTTTCCCCACGATGAAGTCTTTAGATTGATAAACTGCGTAAATATGCAGGAAACGAACGAAGAGTAAACGTATTTGCGACCAATTTGCGACCAAACAAAGAGAACATGCTAAAAAACTAATATAGTAGTTAAGGAGGAGGGAAGGAAACTTTCTTCCTCCTTGTTCTATATCTTTAAGGAGAAATGTCTAATGGCGAACTTATCAAAAATTAAGCGTGATAATATGATAGCCTTTCTGGAGGAATTAAAAAAGACACACTCCGATGACGCTTCTATTCGTGCGTTTAACGAGATTGAGAACCACCTCAGAGAGAAAAAGTACGGTCTTATCTGGGAGGAACATTCAGAAGAAGTAGACGAACTGTTGACGGAGAATATCCCTATTTTGACTGCTGACCCAGACCGCCGTTTGTGTAAGGATGAGAAGCTCCCTTGGAACTTTATCATCGAGGGTGATAACTTACAGGCTCTTTATCTCTTGGAGAAGACTCATCGAGGCAAGGTGGACTGCATCTACATAGACCCTCCATATAACACGGGTGCAAAGGACTGGAAGTATAACAACGATTATGTGGATAGCAACGATGTTTATAGACATAGTAAGTGGCTGTCCATGATGAAGAACCGTTTGCTGCTTGCAAAGCAGTTGCTTAACCCAGAAGACGCTGTGCTCATCGTGATGATAGATGAGAAAGAATATCTGCGTCTTGGCTGCCTAATTGAAGAATTGTTCCCGACAGCAAATATTCAGATGATTAGTTCGGTTATTGCACAAAAAGGTGTTTCAAGACAAAGTTCCTTTTATCGAGTAAATGAGTATTTGTATATTGTGCAGTTAGGAAAATCCAAAGTTGCAGCACTTCCGCTGTCTGATGCATGGAAGTTGGGTAAAAAAGATAGTGCTGCTGCGAAAGGCATAGTGTGGTCGCAACTTAGGCGCAGTGGAACAAACGACTTGAGAAGCGACCGTCCAAATCTCTTTTATCCTATATACTTCAATAAGTCTGGTAAAAAGATAATTGGAGTAGGAGATGCACTTCCGAATGGTGAGCACCCGACTAATGCTCTTGAATAAGATGGAGATAGGCTGGTTTTATGGCCTATCAAGGGAACTGGCGTAGAGGGAAACTGGCAAATATCCCAGTCCGAAGTTTTAGCTCGTCTTGAAAAAGGATATATAAAAATCGGCAAAAAAAAAGACAATACCATTCCTGTTTCCTACCTCAAAAAAGGTAGCATTAAAAAAATCGAGGATGGCGAAGTGGTCGCTATTGGACGAGACCCCGAAAGTGGGACTATACTGGTTGATGCTAGCGAATATTCGCATGAGTTTATTCCTGCTTCCCAGTGGAATATTGAATCACACGATGCCACCTATCATGGCTCACAATTATTGAGCAAGTTTCTGCCAGACCGCACTTTCCCATTTCCGAAATCACTCTACGCAGTACATGATGTGATTAAATTTTTTGTTGCCAAGAAGCAAGCCGCAGTTGTTGTTGATTTCTTCTCTGGTTCTGGCACAACAGGTCATGCAGTGAATTTGTTAAATGCACAAGATGGTGGGAAAAGAACCTTTATTATGGTAACAAACAACGAGGTTTCTGAAAGTGAAGCCAAAACACTTAATAATAAAGGACTGAAACAAGGAGACGTTGAATGGGAATCTATTGGAATTGCTAAGTATATTACTTGGCCAAGAACCGTCTGTTCAATACTGGGTATAGATACAAATGGTAATGCAATAGATGGAGTCTATGGCGTAGAGCAAGAAGTGTATGAAAAAAGTGATGACTCCAAACATAAAGGGTGCTATAAGAAGAGAAAGGCTCAAATATATCCTGAATTGGCTGAAATTAAAATTGCAGATGGATTTAAGGCGAATGTCAAGTATTTCAAGTGCGACTGGACACCGAGAAAGCCCGAAGATTATCTGCTGAGTAATGTTCTCTGCTTACATATCAAAGAAATGATTGAACTGCAAAATGCCATTGAAGTTGATGGTGAAAAGAATGTTTTGCTGCTTAACAAAGACGATATCAGAAAAAACATACTTGACCCTGTAATGTATGAAAAAGCAGAGAATATCTGGCTAAATCAGAACATTATACTTAATGCCGAGGAAGTTAAACTCTTAAAGCAAAAAGGATTCAAGTACATTCCAAGGGAATTCTTTGGGCAAGAATTAAAGGAGGCTGCTGAATAATGTTTAATGGTAAAATTATTAAATTCCAGACTACTCACGAGGAAAAACTATTATTGAAATGTGCCGACCATGAGGAAATGGTGTTGTATGCTCCGACAGGCTCAGGAAAAACAGTGATAGCTTGCAGATTCATTGATGATTACCTTGATGAAAACCCTGATACCGTATTTCTTTGGTTGTGCCCAGGTGCAGGCGGATTGCATAAGCAGTCCCAAGACAGTTTTAAAGAAATGACTTCGGGAATATCTTGTGGTGATGTATATGACTTTATAGGTGAACCAGACCCTAGAGGGCATGTTTTTTTTATCAATTGGGATAAAATCAACAGTGCATCAAATGTCGTATTAAAAGAGGGTGAGCATAAGGATTTTATGTCAAAGATTTATGCTTGTCATAATTCTGGTATCAATATCTTTATGCTTATTGATGAAGAACATAAATACCGTGACACCGCAAATGAATACATTGCAAAAATACACCCTGTTCATGTTTTAAGAATTTCTGCGACACCTGTTACTGTCGCAGATTATGTTGAAACGATTACCGATGATGAAGTAATCGGTGCAGGATTAATAGCTATGGGTATATCTGTCAATGAAGGCGTTAGTCAGGCAATCCAAGAAAATAATAACCTTGATGATGATTTAATGCTTCTTGAAATGGCAGACAAGAAAAGGATACAAGTTAAGAAGGAATACGAAAAACTCGGATTAGATATAAATCCGCTCGTTGTTATTCAGTTTCCTAATGGCAATGAGGATTGGATTGAAAGAGTGAAGAAGGCTCTTGATGATATGGGTTATTCGGAGAATTCTGGTTTTGTTGCTTCATGGTTCTCAGGCGACCACCCTGATAATCCCGAAGAAATCACCAAGCTTAACGGCGAGTATAGATTCCTTCTTTTCAAACAGGCTATTGCAACAGGTTGGGATTGCCCAAGAGCCAAAATCCTTGTAAAGCTCCGTGAAGGCGGAACGGAGCGGTTTAACGTTCAGACTGTCGGAAGAATACGCAGAATGCCCGAAAGAAAGCATTATGATAATGACTTATTAGATTGCTGCTATTTATATACTCTTGATAGTGAGTTCTCCGAAGGATTAACCAGCAGTATTAGCGATAGTTTCTATACATATCAGTATAAAAAGAAGCCAGATGCGTTGAATATAACACTCACCAGACAATTGCTTAATGGAAATGATAGAGTATCTGTTAATCCAGAAGCTGTTGTTAAAGTAGTCAGAGAACATATACTTTCAGAATGCGATGTGAATGGCGACGGAAAACTTGAAAAACGTGAAATGGAAAAAAGCAAGGGCTATGTTTTCGGCACTAAGCTTAAAACATCTGCTATTGAAGGTGTTGCACGAACAACACATGATATGACGAAGCTTAACTCTATTTTCGGCGGTGAGCACCAGATTAATAACCGTGATGACGGATTTATCATTAGGGATGCAAAACGTAGAATAGCTAGAGCTATTGGTATTGATGAAAACATATCGAACAATGCTTTAAGAATTTTATTCGGACCGCAAGATATGCAAATGTCTTTATTATCAGAAGAAGAAAGAGAATTTGAAAATAAGAATAAACTCCTTGAAGATATGACTCTTAGGGAATACAATGCTTTTCTTGTGAATAATCGAGACAAACTTGTTGAGCTATTCAGTACGATTGATGAAAGTAAAATAGCTGACGTTAAAGAAACAGAGATAATTGAGAAAGAATGGTCTGTGCCTCAGTATCAATACTATAAGCAGCATAAAAAGATTGCTTCAACAAACGTATTGGAAACAAATGCATTTGAAGGATACGGTAACAATATTCTAATATATCCAAACAGAACTTGTTCTGAAATAGCATTTGAACAATGGTGTGAAGATAAGAAAAATCATGTAAAATCTGTTTATAAAAACGGCGATAAAGGTGATGAGTATTTTGGTATTGTATATCGAAAAGGATTTAGGAGAAGTCATTTCTATCCCGATTATATAATTCAGACAGAATGTGGTGACATCTGGATTATAGAAGCAAAAGGTGGCATTACAGCTGATGGTAGCTCAAATAATGTTGATAAATATGCAGCAAGAAAATTTGAAGCACTAAAGCAATATGCAGAAAAATACACAAACATTAAATGGGGGTTTGTTAGGGCTGTTGGTTCACAAATATTAATGTCAAACACAGTATGGGATGAAAATGTTATGAATAGCAACGTTTGGAAGCCAATTAATAATATTATAGTTAATTCTTCTGATAGGAGTTAATATGAAAAAAAAGAAACTATCCGATTATTATGAAGAAGTCTTATTTGGTATAGATTCCGATTTGGCATCAGAATACGAAACAGGAATTATTACAAATTTCAATGCCTATGTTTTACGAATGTCGCAAAAAACAATAGAGGTTGAAAATGATATAATACTTGTTCCAGAGAAATTAATAACTCGGGAATATATTAATAGGTACTACGAAAAGAGCAACCATGATATTAGTGCAAAAGACTGCGCGTATATGGCTCTTAATAGTATGGGTGTTCCGCCTATAGATGAAATGTCTATTAAATCTCTTGAGAAAACTATCAGAGATATTATAAAAGGAATTACGAATAAGGCATACATTAAACGCGTATCTAGAACGGTAAATACCTTATGCGTTGATTTAGCTACAGCGCACCAAATAATCTCGCATCAAGATGTGGAACAAAAAATACAAAAGCAAATTCAAAAAGCTGAATCTAATACCATCCATAAAGATTCTGTAGCATGGAGAGCGTATGAGTTTCAAAAGGATAAGATTGCATATCTAGATTCTTTGGAATATATTGATAATGAAACAGAATGCGATAGCTTAAATACGTTGACAGTTGATGAAAAAACACATCTTATGGTCAAAGCTATTTTTGACAAGCTGTTCTCTGATTTTGATTTTGACAAATATGAGTCATATAAAAATGAAATGGATTCGCTGTATGAAGATTGGGATTTTGGAAAAAGATATCAAGAACTGTATGATATATTCCATACTCCACATTATAATTATGAATTCTATAAAGAATTCATACAAGAAGACTTTATGGATGAGTTGTCAGATAAAGTTGTAGAGAAACTTTTTAAAAAGTTAAAAAACAGTTGAGTTGTACCCGTTATATAATTTTTCCCTGATTACATATGTTTTTACTCCTTTTCTTCACTGAAAAGGAGTTTTTTATTTCATTTTTTTCGTTGGTTTTAATAAAATAAAGGAATTTTTTCCTCGGTCTCTGTAAGTTTATTTTTCATGGTATGATTATAGCATAGAGAAAGTGCTAATGCACGGATGAAAGGATGTGATTCGTTATGGTTACAAATGTGTTCCGTACTGTTAACAGTAAAAAATGGCATTTCAAAATTTCAAAAAAGAAAGGAGCCAAGAATCATGGCTAGAAAAAGGAACGGCAAAGTTAATGCTTGCGCTATTGATGAAGCTGTAAATGCAAAGGACTTTTCAGAAGAAAAGTCAAAGAAAAACAGAAGAGGACTTACTGACAAGGAAATCGACGAAAGAATCAAGTCTTTAGTAGATGTAATTCTTAGGGAGTACAACTATAAAAAGTGTCTGGTTATTGTAGGTGATCCTGATGATATTCCCGAAGAAACCAAAGAATTGCTCGAAGGGAAAGGCATATTCGGGTTCAATTGTAAGAATCTTGGAGACAAGTACAAGAAATATCAGGAAGGTGGATATGATGCATATAAATTTATGTGCGCCGTTGAAAAGCTTTTTGATAAGCTTGTGGAACAGTTCAATAATCTTGAAAATTTTATAGTCAAAGGTATTTTTGAAACAAATAAGGAGGATTTTGAGTATGAAAGGACTTAATCAGTTTATGACATTTGATTGGGATGCGTTTGCAGAAGGCAAAACATTCGTAGTAATCGGTATTAGCGAATATCAGGATTATGATACAAAGACACATCTTGGCACAAAAGTCGAGTGCGTTATTGCATCGGATGACACAAATTATAAAAACAAGAACGGAGAAACTTTTTCAAATATCTATGAGAAAATCTCATTCAAAGTAGGTAAGGATATAAGGCTTCCTATTAAAACCCGCGTAAAGCCTGTTAATGCCGTCGCTACAATCTATGGCGATTATAGAAATCAGCTGTCGGTAAAGTGTGATGACATTTTGACAATACCTCCTAGAGAGAAGTAAAAATGAGCAGTTGGCGCAAAGATTCTTATTTACGGTACTGTTCACCTACCCCGAAGATATTGCTCTTCGGGGTGGTACTTCTTCTTATTGCAGGATTGTCCAAAATCTTAGAATTGATTGCAATCTGTTTCGTTAGACTGCTACATAGAAACACTATTATTGATTTTTCAAATCTGATAGCATTTTTCTTGGCTTCTTCTTGTGCTTCATTAATAATAGCAATTATCGAAATAGTATTGCGAAGCAGCAAACGAGATATTAAATATATTGTTAGAAAAGGATTATGCGCTAGTTGTTATGGCAATCCGTTAAATCTACACGATGGTGAAATAGAACCTTCCGTGATTGTAACAAATACGGATAGGGGCTACAAGATAACAGTTGATTGTATATCGGCTGATTATGATGATGTAGCAAGCTTGGAAACTGTAATATCTGGTTATCTACGTAATAGGTACGCTAATTATGCTGTTGTATCTAAAGAAGATATAGCTGGACGATATGTCGATTATTACATAGAAGATGTTGTTGCAAATTACAATAAGCAAAGCGTTTATTCATCAGCAGATGATGTTCCGTCACATCTGACAAAGATATATATCCGTAAGGATGTTTATATAGATTATGCCCGTGTCCTAAATAGTTCTGCCATCGTCGCAGGACGAAGTCGTTCAGGCAAGACTACAGCGATAATATCAACATTTTTATTGCCTATATTAAAGCTTGGACGAGATGATTATGGTTCAAGAATTATTATTATTGACCCAAAATCAGCTGAGCTAAGTTTATGTCCGCATGTCCTATCCCCTGCACCAGATGGAAGCGTTGAACATATTCTGGAAGCAATTCGCAAATTTAATGAAGTTAGAGTTGGGCGACAAAAGATAATAAATGATTTCTGTAAATCTGAAGGTCGAGCTGTTAAATGGTTTGATGTAGGAATGAGACCGAGCATTTTGTTCCTTGATGAGTTTGTCAGTATTCAGGATATGTTTCCGAAAAAGGCATCTAAGGAGAAGCCAAATTATTGTCTTGCAGATTTTCAAGGATTATTGCGCCAGATTGCAACGCAAGGCGCTTCGGCAGGATGCTTTTTGATTTTATCCACGGCAGAAGCTTCCGTTGGCAATGGTGGTCTTGAATCCGCTGTAAATAATGCTTGCGGTATCAGAATTCTGTTTAAGCCGAGCATACAAGAAGCAAGATATTTATGGAGCAGTGATGCTTTATCGGTTATGCGTGAACGTCAGTATTCTGCAGGTGATGCGTGGTTTAGTGCCGATGATGGAATTAACAATGATGTACGCTTCATTAAGTTTCCAAAGGTTGAGTTTGGTGAATATGATGCGTTATCAGAATTATTAGATTCTTATTACTGTAATCGAAAAGATGTTCCGCTTTGAGCGAAGCGAAAAAGCGGAACACTGTGCCAGTGCCAGATGATAAGAAATGCTTATAAATACGGCTGGGGAGGGCTTGTTATTCCCCAGCCATAATAAAAAGTGTGCCACTTTTTAGCGGCAAAAGCTAATAAAACGGAAGGAGGATGGCACAATGGCAAAAATCAAACAGCCTAGGAAGTGTCGCAATTATATGTATGAACAGCAAGTGTCTCACCTTCCTAATAACATGACTGTAGATGATATCTATAATCATGTTGAGCAGAATCTTAAACCTAAACGCATGGCTTGCATCTTGCATGACAAAGACTTGAAAGATGACAATAAGACTCCTGCCGAAGCACATATACACATGATGCTCCAGTTTGATAATGCTCGTTCAATTAATCAGGTAGCCAAAGATATCGGAGATAATCCGCAACAGTTGGAGATTTGGAAAGGTAATGTAGAAAATGGCTTTTCATACCTCGTCCATGATACTGATAATGCAAGACATAAGCATCAATACTCTTCCGATGAGGTCAGAGCAAATTTTGATTATCCTGCAACCATCGCAAGGATAGCTAAGAAAGTGACAAAGGTTTCTTCTGTTACAAAAGCTCACAAAATAAATGGTATTCTTGATTTGGTTGCAACAGGTGAAATGACACTCTCAGAAGCTAAAAATCAGCTTTCAGGTTCTGATTACGCTAAAAGCGCCGATAAGTTGAAAAAGTCTCATGAATTATATCTTGAAAGGAGTGCTGAGGCACTACATAAGCAAATGATTGAAAATAATGAAATGGTCGCCGTTCATTGGTTTTACGGTGAATCTGAAACTGGTAAGAGCTTTCTTGCTGAGCTTTTAGCCAAAGAAACTGGAGTACAATACTATAAAACAACTACTACGACAGACCCTTTTCAGTTTTATCAGGCGGAGCAAATAATAATACTGGATGAATTAAGACCCGAAATGATTCCATATTCCGAATTGCTTGCACTACTTAATCCTTTTTCTAAAGGTAAAGTGTCCGTTTCATCAAGATATTTCAATAAAGCTCTATCATGTAAGACTATTTACATTACTACGCCTTATAATCCTGTATCATTTTATATGGGCTATCGTTTAAATCGTTCTGATAAGGGAGAACAGCTTTTCCGTAGATTATCATCTGTTTTAAATTTCGATATGGACTGGATATATAAGATGGAATACCAACCACATTGTTATATGTATTCAGAAGTTGATAAAAAGCCCAATCATTATAGCAGGAAAAACCAGTCGCCTTATACTTTAAATAATATATTTGACAGAATAAAATGAAAGGGGGCATTATCATGAAATATGAAGTGCCGATTTATAAA
The DNA here is from genome assembly GCA_051891935.1 of Oscillospiraceae bacterium. GTDB lineage: Bacteria > Bacillota > Clostridia > Oscillospirales > Ruminococcaceae > UMGS363. The sequence goes on along the minus strand of JBJFFR010000108.1, from coordinate 7,978 downwards.
AAATCAAATCTTACATTAGAAGAAGCGGCAGCTTATTTTAGTATCGGCGTTAATAAGCTCCGTGAACTTTCTGATGATGATAAATGCAACTTTGTTCTTTGGGTAGGGAGCAAAAGACTTATAAAAAGAAGAGAGCTTGAAGCGTATCTGTCAAAGACATACTCAATATGAAAAACAGAGACATACTCAATATGAAAAACAGAGACGTACTTGACAAAGAGAATAATCTATGTTACAATCATACATAGCTTGTTCTCTTTGTTGTTATATGAAAGGAGTTTCTTATGGCAATCGAGAGAAGAAAAGATAATAAAAATAGAGTTTTGAAAGAAGGCGAATACCAGAGAAGTAGCGGAACTTATGAGTTCAAATGGAGAGACAAGCGAGGCGGTCGGCACTCAATAAGTGCTATCACTTTTGAGGAATTAAGAGAAAAAGAATTAGATGTGCTTCGTGATGTTCTGGATGGTGTCAGAGCTGATAAGAATAATCTTACTATTAATGATTTGTATAATAGTTGGGTACAGCTTAAAAGAGGGTTGAAGGATAATACCTTTTCAAATTACAAGTACATGTATCAGCAGTTTGTTGAACCAGACTTTGGCAAAAGTAGAATTGTTGATTTGAAGCGTACAGATATTAGAGGCTTTTATAATTATCTGGCAGACGAAAGACATATACAGGTCAATACCATTGACAGCATTCATACAGTATTGCATCAAGTGTTAGAACTTGGTGTAGAGGATGATTATCTTAGATATAATCCTTCTGATAATGCGTTAAAAGAACTCAAAAAGGCTCATAATTTTGAAGTTGAAAAAAGGAGAGCACTAACAGTTCCAGAGCAGGAATTATTCGAGCAGTTTCTTAGCAAGCAGGGACAGTACCATAGATGGTATCCTATATTTATCATCATGTTATGGACTGGAATGCGTGTGGGAGAAATCACAGGGCTTAGATGGTGTGATATTGATTTGAAGGAAGAAATTATCAATGTAAATCATACATTGGTATATTACTGCACCAGAACAGAGGCAGGACAGGTCTTTGCAATCAATACCACTAAGACAAAAGCAGGTGAAAGAATTATTCCGATGCTTCCAATTGTGAAAAAAGCTTTCCTCATGGAAAAGGAATATCAAGAAGAATGCGGAATCAAGAGTGAAGCTGTTGTTGATGGTTATCGAGATTTCATTTTTGTAAATCGCTTTGGAAATGTTCAGCATCAAGGCACACTTAATAAAGCACTCAGAAGAATTATAAGAGACTGCAATTACGAGGTGCTTGATAAAGATCACCGAGATAATGCAGTCATTCTTCCAAAGTTTAGCAACCATTCTTTAAGACATACCTTTACTACCAGAATGTGCGAAGCAGGTGTAAACATTAAAGCTATGCAGGAGATTCTGGGGCATGCGGATGCAGAAACAACAATGGATATTTATGCAGAAGCTACAAAGGATTTGAAGAAAGCAGAGCTTATCAATTTTGACGATTATTTCGCAAAACAGAAGAAAGCTCAGTCTGGTAATTAGCAGGTTGCGACTTTGCGACCAGTTTGCGACTGATTTGCGACCACTTATGAAGATAAGTGTAGATTTGTAAAATCAGAGCTTAAAACAGAGTGAACGGAAACACAGATATAATAAGATATAAAGACCTATTCGCAAATTAGGGCGGATTTCCCCACGATGAAGAGCTTGGATTAAAAATAAAAATTCCCCGAATTCCGATCATCACAACCGGTTCGGGGAATTTTTTATGTAAACATCAGAACTTTATCCGAATACTATCCTTGTTGACCTTAATGCTCTTGTAAGAGATAACCCCGTCCTTTTTTGCCTGCTTCAGATACTTTTCAAGCGTCTTTACAGACGAGCTTTTCAGCGTAAGATAGCTGTAACCGCCGTCCTGTGCCTTCTTCACAGCTGATTTAAGCACTTTTTTAAAAGTTTTGTAGCTTTTGAGGAACGCTTTCTTTATCGTTACGGTCTTGGTTTTGGAAACCTTTTTGACAGTTTTGGCAGTCTTGGGTTCTTCTTCCTTTGTTTCAAAGAACGGTGCGGACGACCTGCCGACTGCGGAAAGATCGGGATAGACTGCGCTGCCGTTTGCAGAAATTGTGGAATAACCGGGGTAGGAGATCTCTTTTATGCCCGTGCTGTTCGTATATACGGCGTCCGTGACGAAGGAGTAATTCGGGAAGGTGCGTGCATTTGTGGGATCCACAGCATACCATACATTCTTAATAGGCACCTTTGACCAGCTGTGACCATAGCCGCCCAGCTTGCCGACGACCGATGCAAAAGGCATACCGTTCATCTGACAAAGATAGTTGAAAGCCTCTGTATAACCCATGCAGCAGGCTCTTTTGTTTGCAAATGCGCCTGCCGCCGTGTCCTCCGTATCCGATGAGTCGCTGTAGAAAATGCCATAGCCGTTGGCGATAAAATCAAGCGCTTCACGATAGAATGTTTCGGATGTGACCGAGCTTTTCAGAGATATTTTTTTGTTAAAATCATCGAGCGCAGAAGCGCAGCTCTTGTTGTATTTTTCGATCTCGGCTTTGGTGAACAGCAGGGGAACGGTGATGGTTGTCAAACCGTCCTTTGTATGCTCGGTGTAGACCGATCCGTAGTTTTTGGCATAGTAAAGGTCGGGACATTCACGGGTGACATACATTGCTATCGTGTAAAGCGAATACATTTTGTCCTCGAAATAGGAAACCTCGCCCTTTAGATCGGGAACATCAACGATAAGCTTTTTGTTATCCGTGCAGTCTGCCTCATGGAGAGCGTTGTAAACGCTTATGTACGCTTCAAGCGCATCCTCCTTGCCCTTTTCAAGCGCCTTTTCCGCATAAAGGTAGTATGAGTAGGGATAAGCGTGTCCCCACTTGTCAAGAGCGGTGTAGCCGGTGTTGTCGTTGTATTTTGAGCTTTGTTCCTCCGAGGCGTAAAATTGGTCTGCCGAAAGTGAAGCCGTCACGGTTTCAGCTGCGGCAGTAAAAGCCGTTGACTGCGCCATTATAAACGCAGCAGCTAAAGCGAGCACTTTGGCTGTTCTGATCTTCAAGGGGAACTCCTCCTTTTTACGATGATGTAAATCTCTTTTTTTTATTATACCGTATTGCGCCGCACGATTCAACATCGGATCAAACCGTACACATTTCAAAGAATTTGTCACTGATCTTTCCTTTTAAGCACATGGGTATTTTCTTTTCAGGATCAGCGTAGTTCAATTTATCATATATTGCATCTGCAGCTGATTTTTCAAAAATGAAATCTACAAATTCGCCGTTCCTGCTGTTTTCAATAGATTTATCTTTCACTCTAAATGATCTTGGTACATAATATGCAGATAAAGTTTGTCCGCTTATGTTGGAATCTTCTGTCAAACAAAGCGTGAAATTAAGGTTTGTCAAACCTATCCGATATGTAAAGCTTACAGTATGCAAGTCTTTTAATACACAAACCTGTTCTTTAGTAATTACACTTAATGATGATAATTGCTCTAGTTTCTGCACTGCAAGTCGGCGTGGATGATTATTTGTAAAAAAGAACTGATTTGGTGCAAGTATGCCGTCATTAGCATACTGATAAAATCGACTTGCTGTTATTTTAGATTCTACACCTGTAAGGTGTTTGAAACACTCAACTTTAAACACTACTTCAAAATGTTCTTCTCCGTAAACGTACATAAACGTTTTACCTGCGAGATTCTTTTTATATTCAGCTTATGCTGCACAAATCATGTTCCTGATAACGGCTTGTGTATAATGTATTTTCATATTGATCCTCAAAAAAAGAGGAATGTGTGCAATAACATTCCTCTAAACAAGTCAAATTTGAGAGTTACCATGCTGGTTGTCAGCCGGAACACCCATTTAAGGTGTTTAAGTGTTACGCGTTATAGTCCTCGTACGACTACGGCATTTAGTCCCTGCCGCAGGGCGGAGCACCCAGTTAAAGTGCTTACAGTGTGATGGATTTATACCCCACTCCATCTGTGGTACAACTTTTTACGCTGCTCTCTACAGCGAGAATATTACTACTCTAACTATATTATATCAAGATTGTTGGGTATTGTCTATCAGCATATTGCACAAATTCAAATGTACTGTTGCGGCAATTTGCACTGCCGAAATATCCAAACCTTTTTCAATAAACAAATCCGCCCGACCCGTAAAAAACGAATCAGGCGGTTTTTGTCAGCTGTGATTGTTTACAACACTGTCTTCTCTGAAAAGAAGCGATATGCACCATACTGCCGCAAGTGCGACAAGAATATAAAGTACGCGGCTTATTATTGCGCCTGTTCCGCCGAAGAGCCATGCGATTAGGTCAAAGCGGAAAACACCGACAAGTCCCCAGTTCAGACCGCCGATAATAAGCAGCGTCAGAGCGATTTTATCCCACATAATGCTGTTCCTTTCAAATGTTTATCAAACCCCGTGAATAGCTTATGCAGATTATTCGTTATTATTCAGCATTTTCATCTTCAAGAAAAAGAAGTTCGGGCAGAGTTGTAAGGAATTTTTCGTCAATAACATAATGTCCGTCTTCGTTCTGCATTCCGCTTGAAAGGACAAGCGACGAGATCCTGTCTGAATCTCTGATAACGTATTTCATTGCTTTTTTTACTTCGTCATAATCGTAAGCCGTTATGTCCGTGTCAATATCGGCGTTAATTACAGCAACAAAATAATCGTCAAGATTGTTTGCAAAGCCGGACTGATTGGAAGTGCCTCTTGTAACAAGGTCGTTTACCACAACGCCAAGACATTTTGAACGGTATTCTTCGCCCTGCGTGTAGTTCGGATAGGTGAGAATCTTGCGCAGTGCAGTCGAGTCGAGAAGCTGCTTGCCCGATTTGAAAACCGTGGTTTCGCCCGTGTCGGGATTGTCATAAACAAGATTGTACGGGATATCATAATCAATGCTTCCGAAAATATCCGCAATAACGGAAAAGCTCGAACGGTTGAACTTTATGTATTTGTCAATCTTTAGATCAAGGCAGCTTTCAGCCGCTTCAACAGCTTTTTTTGTGCCGCCGTTGCGGTAAATGTTATATATCGTGTCCTCGTCCTCGCCCGAATAAACACTCGTGTTGCTCGGTATCGGCAGGAAAACGAACTGCCCTTCGGTCGGGACAAATCTTGCGATAAGAAAACAGCTTCCGCTCTCTCTTTTTTCCGCGTCAAGGATGAGCAGAGCAGTCCGTGCATCCTCGGCTGACGGGGTATAATCTCCAAGAACGGTCATAGGCTGAAGCTCAACCCCGTTCAAGGGAGTTTCGGAGGTGCTTTTATCATCGCCTGAGAGTACGCTTGAAAAAGCAAAGTAGCATATTCCGCCTGTTATTACAAGCGTCAGAACGATCGTTATTATGTATGTAAGAATTACCTTCGATGATTTTTTTGCCATAAAAAACTCCTTTATCCGTATTGCCAAATTCATTTTATGGTGGTATAATATCAATATGTGCCGCAAAGCATCAAAAAGTCAGCTTGACGGGAGAAGCCTTTGCTTCGTTTGCGACAGAGGTTATCGCTGAAATGTTTATCACACGGATCTCGATGCCTGCTTTCTCGGCAAGGCGGATAGTCTGACCCGTGCCGCTCTTGTAGCTGCTTACAGCTGCGATGAGCCTTGACGAGTTGTCTATCATAAAACGGTTCCGCTTCTGCATACAGTCCTTGCTGTATTCTTCACTCACATAGATGATGTCGGCAGCTTCGTTTAAAATACAGCCATAGATGAATTTTTCAAAGCTGCGGAGATTTTTCGGCTGCGCCCTGTACGGTGAGGCTGCAACAAGCTCGATGCGAGGATCCTTCCGCTTGAAATCAAGCACGAGCTCGCCTGCGATAAGGTCGATGCCCCGTGCAAGACCCGTGATAAAGCAGGTGTAGCCGTCATCTATTGCGGACTCTATCTCCTGATGCAGCAGCGACCTTATCACTCCCATAACAGGGGAGGAAATATCACCGCCGTCGGGCAGCTTTTCGGGACGATGCCCTGAAAAACAGACGGTTTTTTCTTTTGGTATAATGAATTCGGACATTGTTTTCTCCATATCATTATTTTGAAGCGTTGATACTGCTTCGCATTTTAGGACGTTAATTTTATTTTAACACATACATTCGGTTTTTGCAACCGATTTATACAAAAAAGGAGCTTTTGAATGGAATTTTTTCATAAAAGGACATGGGCGGAAATAGACCTCGACGCCGCCGAAAAGAACCTTGCTGTCCTTAAAGGATTTATAGACGGAACAAAAACACGCCCTTGCTGCGTGCTTAAAGCATTCGGCTACGGCCACGGCGATGTGAACCTTATGAAGCTTTACCAGTCGCTCGACGTTGACTTTTTCGCCGTTTCAAATATTGATGAAGCGATAGGTCTGCGCAAGCACGGCTGTGCAGGAGATATACTTATCCTCGGTTATACAGCGCCGCAGTATGCCGCCGAGCTTTCACGCTTCGATATAATTCAGACGGCGGTTTCGGCAGAGTACGCAAAAGAGCTTTCCGAAGCCGCAAAAAGTCCCGTCCGTGTCCATATAAAGCTTGATACGGGCATGGGAAGAATAGGACTTATCGCAAAGGACAGAAAAAAGTGCCTTGAAGAGATCGCAGAGATACGTTTGCTTGAAAACCTCGTCTGTGAGGGCATCTTTACGCATTTTGCAGCCGCAGACAGCTTTGAAAAGGAAAACTGCGACTATACCGATATGCAGAAGGAGCTGTTTTTCTCTATCGCAGAAGAAGCAGGCGGCTTTAAGGAAGTGCATTGCCTTAACAGCGCAGGCGCAGAGATCCACTACGACAGCAGAAGCACCCTCGCAAGGTTTGGCATCCTACTTTACGGTCTTGATCCCGATCCGCTGCTTAAAATGCCCGAAGGAATAGAGCCTGTAATGGAGGTCAAGTCGGTTATCGGATACATAAAAAAGCTGCATAAGGGCGACTGCGTGAGCTACGGCAGAACCTTCACCGCTGACCGTGAAATGATCGCAGCAACGCTCCCTATCGGCTACGCAGACGGATATCCTCGGCTGCTTTCCAATAAGGGCGAAGTTATTATATGCGGAAAAAGAGCGAAGATACTCGGCAGAGTGTGTATGGATCAAACCATAGTCGATATAACGGATATTCCCGAAGCAAAGGTCGGAACGGAAGTGACGATATTCGGAAAAGGCGAGATGACCGCAGACGACGTCGCAGCATTGTGCGGCAGCATTGGATATGAGATTATATGCGCCGTATCGCCGAGAGTACCGAGGGTTTATATGAAAAACGGAAAGGTCGTCGATGTTGTAAATATTTTATAATGCGAAATAGCAGTTAAACCGCGAAGCCAAGCAGCCGGTCGATCCGGGCACAGCTCGCGAGGGGGTTAGGGGGCGAGGAGCCACCGAATCGCTTCCGCAGAAGCGAAACTCCCAAGCACACCAAATCACAGAAAAAATCAAATTTCACAATTCTTTATTCAGCACAGGTCGCAAAACACCCGTAAACCAAAGCGGAAAAAACAACCTAATAGTCCATATAGTTTGGCCTGAGAAGAGAGGGATAAAGGAAAGAGAGTGCAGAGGGAGAACCTTTAAGGGGGAGAGGAGACGGCCCACGTCCATAGGTTACAGAGTGCTCCTCTCCCCCTTATTGGTTCTCCCTTTGCAGAGAGCTCCACGAAACAAGGCGACTGTCATTTGTTCGGGAGAATAAAGATTATACGTTACCGTTATGAACAAAAGTTGTTCCGTTGTGTGAAAACACATTCGCTGCGCTCACTGTTTTCACGTTCATACTGCACAGCTGTTCATATTTCGTCTGACAGCAAATATACTCACTTCGTTCGTATATTTGCTGTCAGAGGATAGTTGTTCCGATAAAAAAGAATTTGCGCAATTCACGATTTGAGGTTTACAAAACGATTTCTCACGTTCTGATTTAACTTTCTTTTCGTGAATTGCG
>JBJFFR010000107.1:0-12244 GCA_051891935.1 Oscillospiraceae bacterium | reverse complement strand
TTTCATATCCTATATCTGTTAGGTAATAATGTATGCCAAAGAATATTTTATTCGTGTTTTCTATATTGTTAATGCGATTATATAATTCAACCCAAGTATCGTGCCTATACAGCGGATCCAATTCATCTGACGGAGTTCTCTCAATGGTTATTCCTTGAAATTCAGCCTGCTTTAAGTTGAATATTCCCTTTTTGCACGGAGCTTTTTTCATATTCAATAGTATTTTGGGGGATTCGTTGGATATTTTGCAGGATTTCTCAATGACTAAAATGCATTCGGAAACTTTTACTGATTCAATTCTTATGCTTTCCCCAACATGGAAGTCTTTTTGGGGATACAACATATCAAGTGAAGAGCTGTAGCTTATCTTTTTGAAGCCATACGGACATTCTGCATTCATATCAACGATCCATAAGCTGTATGATACATTGCTCATATCCCAAAGAGTCGATTTAATACTTTCGCATTTGAATATGTACTGTGACTTTGGCACTACGAAGTTTTCACGATTCCATATATCATTATAAAAGATAAAATTTATAAGTGTTGTCGAGATTCTTTGTGATAGTTCATCATCTGAAATACCGTCAAGAATCTGATGCATTTCATTTTTTAAATCATCTTTTAGCGGATAATGGCTTATTGCTTCTATGTATTCCTCTATTGCTTTTCCTAACTGGATTAGACTGTAAGGTTCTTTGTAAATATCCTCATATTCTGAACTATCCTCTGAAGAGCATATGCAATCAGCTGTATACCGAACGAGTTTATTGAAATCGGAATTACAGTTATCTTTTAATATCTTATACAATACTACGCTTTTTTCAATTCTCATCCTATTGAAACTGTCATTGGGTTCAAACTCGCTTATCTTGCTGACAACTTCTGCGTACTCATTACGGGTTAAGTAGAATTGATATGTGCCGACATTGCGCTCGTACCATATAAAAGACAAAGCAAAGTTAATATCCTTGCAGCTGCGCAGTATCGCATTATGAAGCATAGTATATTTAAAAGCTTTTATACCGATACCAACAGTTTTAGAATACTCACGGACATCATCACCGTTAATAGAAATATTTACAGAGGGGTAGCAAAGCTTTTTGATTACAGTGTCAACTTCACGTTTATTATTTACGCTTTTTTTAATTTTTTCGATCCGATTGCCTAACTTCCCCGTATAGTTGGTTATTAATGAAAATACTATTTCCGGCAGATACTCCTTAAGTATAGCTGCATAATAATTGTTGGATTCATACAAATTGCTATTATCAATGTATTTTCCAATAACCCCTGCAACGCTTTCCAGAGTTTCCTTAAAACAAGGATCAGCCACTATTTTGGTTAACAAAATAGTTGAATTCGCTTGTATGATTTCTTCACTCTTCTCGGCTTTTTCTTTGACCTTGTTCCTTGATTCGGATTTATCCTCTTGATCATTGTCAACTAATTGTTTTACTTGCTGGATTAGTTTATTCAGATCAATAAAATGATTTATATAGTCGCAATTATTATTTTCACCAGAATGATTTACATTATAAACAAAAGCTTGTTTGATTGCTTCCGGCAGTATCTGCTCATGGATATATTCAGATGTAATAAGGTAAGCAAAGGAACGATGCGCATCTACAAAGTCATAAAAATGCTCCTTATTCTCGAAAATCTCATCGTTTATATCAACTACATCATTTGGTGAAAAATGCTTTCCTTTGGTAATTGCACCTGCCAAGCGATCAAAGCTTAAATAATACTTGGATTCCGACATAACTACACCTCCTGCCTTATTATTCAAATCATAGCACATAATTATTGATAACGCAAGTTTGGAAATGTAGAATTTTGAGAGAGTGTATTGTGAATTCATTATAATGAATTGAATTATAAACTCAAACTGAGTAAAATAGTTGACAAACAATTATAATTGATTTATAATAAAAGAAATTGTACCAATGGGGACTAGCTATTTTTATAAATTCTTTTTGGGGGATAATGATAATGAGTAAGATTCTTTTAAACGATATATTGAAATTTAGTACGGTCGAAATACCTAATGTAAGAATTAAGTTTAATATTTCTAACGGATATAGTGATCCGTTGGATTTATATAAAGAAAATCCTGATAAGGTGAATGTAGAATGGTTCCTGTGGCATGACAATCGCCGTTATTTTCATGCTGGACAAATTGCTATCTGCTTTTTGAGAATTTCTCTTGACACTTGGCTGTTAACTACTATAAAAAGAATAGATAAAGAATTGGATGTTGTAGGTGGAATCGGGTATGATGCATCTGAAATGACTGAGTTTAAAAAGTATTTTGGACGTGTAATTGTAAAATATCATAATACCGTTAAATCCATGGGAAGAACTTTTGACGCTGTAATGGACGAACTTGAAGTTTTGGAAATACTGAATGATTGCTATACAGGAAATAATTTTCCCGGATATGAGAAGGTGCATCTTTCCTATTCTCAATTAAAAAACATAATTGATCGTCAGCTGCCAGATTGGGTTGCTGCCTTGCAGAATCAAAAAGCTGTTTATCTTATCACAGATAATAATACAGGAAAATTGTATGTTGGTTCGGCTACAGCACAATATGGTATGCTTCTTCAGCGCTGGTCAAATTATGTTTATAATGGTCATGGTGGGAATGCGGACTTAAAGAAACTGGTTTCAGAAAAAGGGTTTGATTACATAAAAAAATATTTTCACTATTCGATCCTAGAAAACTACAATGCAAGAATGGATGATGACTATATACTCAGCAGAGAATCTTGGTGGAAAAACGTGTTAGTTTCTCGTCAGTTTGGCTATAATTGCAATTAATTGTGACACGTGTCATTTGAATTAGAAAAAGATAACGCCCTTTCCAAATACGGAAAGGGCGTTTGTCATATTAAATTATGACCTTTGCTGGTCGAGGTGACGGGACTCGAACCCACGGCCTCTGCGTCCCGAACGCAGCGCTCTACCAAACTGAGCCACACCTCGAATTATTAGCTGTACCAAAGACAGCATTAATATTATACAACATAAATTCAAAAATGTAAAGAGGTTTTACAAAAAATTTTTATATTTTTTTCGCAGTCCTTTCCTTGGATATTTATGTGTGAATTGCTTGCCAAAATATTGACTTAATAGGCATTTTAGGATATACTTATATTATGTGTATCATTGAGATAAAGTTTTATTCCGATAAATCTATCATTTAAAAAGGAGAAAATACTATGTCAGATTTTTCAAGACGTCTGCCCGTTTATCTGCTGCTCGATGTTTCGGGTTCAATGGCAGGCGACCCTATCGAAGCTGTACGTCACGGCGTTAAAGCGCTCATTTCCGAGCTTCGCGGCGATCCGCAGGCACTCGAAACTGCTTATCTTTCCGTTATCACATTCAATTCGACCGCGCGCCAGGTCTGCCCTCTGACCGAGCTTATGCTCTTCAGAGAACCTGCTCTTTCGGCAGGCGGTCCGACCGCTCTCGGTGCTGCGCTCCGACTTCTCACAGACTGCATAAAAAACGAAGTGCGCAAATCTACCGAAACACAGAAGGGCGACTGGAAACCGCTTGTCTTCATCCTTACCGACGGCGTTCCTACCGATGAATGGCGTGAAGCTGCCGCAATGCTGAAAAGCGCAAAGCCTGCGAACATTATTGCCTGTGCGGCAGGCTCGTGCGCAGACACTTCCGTTTTAAAGGAGATAACCGACAACGTTCTGCTTATGAACAACCTTTCCTCGGGCGACCTTGCGAAGTTCTTTGCGTGGGTATCAAGCTCTGTCAAGCTTTCAAGCAAGAGCCTTGATTCCAAGCCGGGCGCAGGCATCGAGCTTCCGCCTCCGCCGCAGGGCTTCGTTATCGTTCCTTGATCGTACAGTAAACGGAGGAAGAAATGGACGAAAATATCAAAAAGCTTTCAGACAGCGACGTTACCGCTCACACCGCTTCATTATGGAAATATGCGCCTATACCCGACTCGCCCGAGCCTTATCCCGAATATCGCCGGTCATACAAAAATGAAAACAGCACGGCGGTGACCGCTGCCCGTGTCAGAGGTAAAAAACACAAGCACGAAGGCACCAACTGCGATGACTGGTATGAATTCGACACGGTTGGCAGCTGGACAGTCTGTGTTGTTTCGGACGGGGCAGGCTCTAAAAAGCTCTCACGAATAGGCGCACGGATCTCAAGCGAAGCTGCCTGCGCTTACATAAAAGAACAGCTTTCCGCTCTCGACCGACCGCAGACGGAAGAAGCGCTTGCTATGCCTTTTGACAAGGCTGAATTCACCGCCGTATGTTCAAAGCTTGCGGAAATAATGCGTTCTGCCTTCGGTGCGGCTTATTCAGCAGTTGAGGGTGCTGCGCTTATCCGCTCGGAGGACGAAAGCATCACGGCTGAACTCGGCAGGAAATGCGACGCAAAGGACTTTTCCGCTACGCTGCTCGCAGCTGCCGTTGTTCCGCTTGAAAACGATGAAACCTTTGTTATCTCGGTCGCTGTCGGCGATGGAATGGTCGCAGCCGTTAATGAACAGGGCGACTTTACGTCAGCATTAAAGCTGCTTGGAAACGCCGATCAGGGTGGCTTTTCGGGCGAAACGGAGTTCCTTGACGAAACAAAGACAGCCGAAAAGCTTTATTCAAATACAAAGATAATGCGCGGAAAGGTATCATCCGTGATGATGATGACGGACGGCGTTTCGGACGATTATTACCCGAACTCGCCCGAGCTGCTGCGGCTTTATCTTGACCTTATGCTCAATGGAATAATCGACTTTCCGACCGAAACCTACGAAGCCGAAACGGGCAAGGCACCCGAGCCCGAAAGCTATCCGTGGGTAAATGACAGCAGCGTTGAGGTCGCACTTTCCTATACTAAAAATATTCTTTCCAAAAATGAACTTACGCTGCAGGCTCTCTGGGACAAGCGTTTCGGCAGTCTTATGCACAAAGCTTCGCTTGAAGCTTTCGGAAAAAAACTTGCCGATGACAACTGCGACCGCAGCGAAAGACTGAAAATATGGCTCGACAACTACTCGCAGAGAGGTTCATTCGACGACAGAACGCTTGTCCTTATTGAACCGGGAAAGCACTGATTAAGCATTGTCAAAGCAATTTTCAAAAGTCCGAAAGGGGTACAGTAAAAAGTGAACAGGATCGGAGAAGCTATCCTTGCAAGCGGCAGGAGGCTCCCTTATGTTATCACCGACAATCCTCCGCGCGGAGGAATGAAATATACATACTTTGCGCCCGACAAGTCCTATGTCGTGCAGTTTTTCAACGACCCGTCAAAGGTCGACGCAAATATGCGCAGGCGTATTGAAGCGATCATAAGCAAATATAACCCGACTATCCCCGAAAGCAAGGGCGGTGCGCTCGGAACGGACGAAAAACGTGCGGCTTACTTTGAAAAGCGTTTCTGCTGGCCGACCGATATCGTGGTTTCGCCCGAATTCGGTCTTATCTCACCGTCTTATCCGTCCGATTTCTTCTTCGGCGACGGTGCTTCCGACTACCTTGACCTAAAGGGCAAGGACAAAAAGAGCAATTGGTTCACATCAAGGAACCGCCGCTTTCTCAATAAGACGGAGCTTGGCGACTTCCGTTCAATGCTCCAGATGTCGCTGCTTCTGACACGTTCGATAAGAAGACTTCATCAGGCAGGTCTTGCACATTCCGACCTTTCCAACAATAACGTCCTTATCGACCCGAGAAGCGGAAACTGTGTTGTTATCGACATAGATTCGCTCGTTGTTCCGGGAATATTTCCTCCCGAAGTCGCAGGAACGAGAGGCTATATCGCCCCCGAAGTCCTTGCGACCATGGAGCTTGACAAGCACGACCCCCGAAGGAAGATACCCGGTTCGGAAACCGATCTTCATGCGCTTGCCGTACTTATATATGAATATCTGCTGCTGCGTCATCCGCTGCTCGGACCGAAGATATTTTCGGCTGAATCGGCGGAAAAGGACGACTTTTTGGCGCTCGGACCGCAGGCTCTTTTCATCGAAGACCCCAACGACCGCTCAAACCGTCCCGAAAACCTTGATGTTACGATAAGCGACCTCGGAAGCGATCTTGAGGCGCTGTTTCTTCGTGCGTTCGTGGACGGTCTTCATGCTCCCGAGCTTCGTCCGACCGCAATGGAGTGGGAAAGAGGACTTATCAAGGCATGGGATATGCTTCACCGCTGCGAAAATCCAGACTGCGACCAGAAATGGTTCATTTTGCACGATGTAAATTCCCCGATCTGTCCGTTCTGCGGAACAAGGGTAAAAAACGACATACTCCGTCTTGACATCTGCGCACAGCCGAGGGGCAAAAAGGGTCAATGGCGCAGACACGGAACGCTCATTGCCGAGAACAACACGCCGCTTTTCAAATGGCACACCCGAACCGACGTTTTCCCCGACGAAAAGGCTGATACGGATCTTCAAGCGTATATATGCTCGCATGAAAAGGCTTGGTATCTCATCAACAGCCATGCAGAGGGTCTTATCTCTCCGATGGGAAGCCCCGTCCCTGCAGGAAAGGCGATAAAGCTTTCGGACCAAACGGTATTCCGTGCCTTCCGTGAGGAAAACGGCTCGCTTATAAAGGTTTCAATAATCAAAGGAATGAAATAAGAATATGACATTCAACGGTCTTACTGATAATCAGGCGGAAAGCCACAGAAAACAATTCGGCTCTAACCGTATTGCACAAGAGCCTTCAAAATCTTCGGGGAAACGCTTTACCGAACGTTTCGGACGCATCCCCGTAAAGGTATATATAATAATCGTGCTTTGCTGCATCGGCTTCGGGATAATCTTTTCCTCGGGCAGCGGACTTCGGAGCATATTGCCCTCTGTTATGTCAGTCATTGCCAACGCTGCGGCTCTGTTTATTGTCTGTGTATGGGAAAGCGCACTTCTGCGCCGAAAAGGGAAGTCCCATTCACTCCGAAACGACAGTAAATGCAAGGTCTATCGCTGCGGCAACTCTGTTGCAGAGGTCAAAACGGGGGATATCGTAAAGGGCGACTATGTTCTGCTCACCGCAGGGGATATCGTTCCTGCCGAGGGCATAGTCCAGACGGGCGATATCACCATCGACACAGACGGCAGGACCGACCTTGTGCGCAGAGATCTTAAAGAAGAGATCGACGAAGATATCACGGGCGAGTACACGCTCGAAAAGGGAACACTCGTCACATCGGGTCACGCTGTAATGAAGGTCACCCGTGTTGAGGAGAAATTTGCCAAACCGCTTGTAATATCTTTGAAGGGATATACTGTTTGTATAATAATTGGCTCGGTTCTGACGGCTGCGCTTACATTATGGACAGCTTACCGTGCTGAAAAAATCGGAGAGGGAATGAGCTTACTCCCGATGAAAACGGCTTTGTTTGCATCGCTTATTTTAATTGCAGGAGCAGGTCTTAAAGATCCTCTTGCAGAATTCCTTACCGCAAGCAGAACCGAGATACGCCGCAGCGGCGCAGATTTGAGAACTCTCACGCCGAAGCGAGATGTGCTTTTCGTTGACAGAAGCGGATTTGTAACGGACGGAAAGCCTGTTGCTGTCGGCTTCACGGACGGAAGCGGCTCAATGGTACAGAAATTTTACGAGATCCCTTATCCGCTCGGAACGATCGCAGCAAATGCGGCTGCGGAAAACACCTCTGCACTTATCAACAAGGGCAGGATAATAAGCGCTGACCCATACGAAGCCGCTGAAATGACCTTTATGGCAGACAGACTAAAAAGTACAGTCGAGCTTGAAATAAACGCAGGACTTGTAAAGGGCGACCTTCCTGCAAACGGCTATAAACGCTTTTTAAGAGGCGACCCGGGCAGCATTATAAGCGGCTGCAAAAGCTTTTTTGACGGAACGGGCAAGGAAAAGAATTTTTCCTCCGCTGCTGCAGTAAAGGCACTTGCGGAGGAGCTTATTTTCCAGGGCAACTCCGTTATCGCCTACGCTGCCGAGCTTTGGGACGGCAGAAAGGTCTTCATCGGAATGATTACAATTCGTGAAAAATACCGCGGCATTGCCGAAACCGCGTTCAAAAAGCTTACGGAACACGGCAGCAGACCGATACTTCTTGTTCCGTATGATGAAGCCGCTCTTCCCGACAAGGCTGTCACAAGTGCAGGAGCAGGCGATGTTATCTCGTACAAGGAGCTTGCCGAAATGGGTCGTGCCGAAGCTGCAAAGACTCTTAAAAGGGTAAAGATCATCACGGGCAGATGCGATAAGAGCAAGCTCATCGGTATCGCAAGGTCGGCAGGAAAAACGGTCGGAACAACTGCGGTCGATGTTCATGATGCGCTCGAATGTGAGGAAGCAAACACGGTTTTTGCGGCTGCCGAGAGCTGCATTGCCGCAAAGGAGATCGCTGACTGCATAGCTTCTGACGGCATATATTCTGCGGCAGTCGGAATGGGCTGCTCCAAAGAGATCAAAAAATGCGCTTCAATTTATGATATTTTACGAATAGTTCTGCTTATCCTTACCGCTGCGGCAATGTTTTTCGGCATCGGTATTGCTTCCCCTGCTTTGAGCATCGTCGTTATTATCGGCTCTGCGGCAGTGAACGCTTTATTGACCGGGATAACAGCGCTGCAGTTAGGAAAAGTATGCAAAAAGCGCTGTGCTGAATGCGGCTCAAAGGAGGTGCGTTCGTGAACGCAACGGATCTTCAGAAAAGGCTTGATTCTGTCGAATTGAACGGCGAAGTAAGAATTCCCCACGGCGAATACGAGGGCAATTTTACCGTCAGCGTTCCCTGCACGATATACGGGAACGGTGCTCTGCTTCTGTGCGGCAGAGGAACTGCGCTGACGATAAACGCACCCGATGTTGAGATAAACGACCTGCTTGCCGAGCATCTTGACCCGAGAACGGGAACGGCGGTATGCTCGTCCTGCAAAGGCACCGCCCTTAATAATGTGACCGTCAGCGGAAAGGTCACGGGCATTGACGGTGAGGAAGGCTATTTCGGCATACCGACCGTGATAAATGTCGGCGTGTTTCCTGCCGAAAAAAGCTGCACGGTGCGCATCCTTGTAGTGCTCCCGACCGCAGCACGGCTCGTTTCTAATGCGAGCGGAGTAACTATCCCCGAACCTGAGCTTTCGGCAGGCGAAAACACCGTTCTTATTGAGATTGAGCCGATGAAAAGCGGAACTCTGCTTTACGGTGAGCTTTCTTTTGAAACGGGCGTGAAACGAAGGATATATATTTCGGGCGAAGCTGCGGAAAATGCTTACGGCTTCGAGGACGGCGCTCTCGTTTTTGAAGCGGAGCCTGCGCCGACCGATGAAGAGGTTAGCGAGCAGGGCATAATTTACCCCGAGGAGGAAGAGGAGGACATCGAAGCTGCACTTCTTGCGCCGATGCCTTATGATGATGAAAAGAAAACCCATGAGCTTCTTATAATCGAACGTGGAATGCTCGTCAAGGCGGATTCCCCCTCTGCGCAGATAGAGCTTCTCTACGACAACAAGGATTTCCCAATGGAGGTCGATGCGTTTGCATTCCTGACGAACGAGGAGGGAACCGTCACACAGAACGACAGGTTCGTTTTCTTCGGCAACGACCACTCTATCGGCGGCGGAGTCAAGCTTCTTAACGCCCCCGACAAAAAGGTCTTCCACATAAACTTCGATATGATACCGCATGATGTTGCGGAGATAGACATTGCATATTCTATCTATAATAATCCGCTGAACCTCAATTTCAGTGACCTTTCCAATCCTGCCGTTTCGATAACGCTCCAAGACGGAACAAACTATATCTTTATGCTGCCGAAGCCGCTCGACGTCGGAACTGTTGTAGGCATTGAGCTTATCCGCAGCGAGGACGGCTTCCGTATCTCGCCGCTCGGAATGATCTACCCGAGGGGACTTGAGGATCTTTGCAGGAACTACGGACTTAATATTCTGAATTGATCGGTGAAAGCTATGAACAAAACTATCTTCTGGGATTTTGACGGAACGCTCGTCCACTCCGAACACCTCTGGAGCGGTTCGCTCTACCGCAGCTTGCAGCGTTATACCGAGCATAAGGATATAACGCTTGAAGACATTCGGCCGCCTATGTCGCACGGCTTCTCATGGGATTTTTACTATGAGGATCTGCACGAATTAACGGGTGAAAAATGGTGGGATTATACCTTTGAACATATACTCCGTGTATATAAAGCTGTTGGTATTACAGAAAGTGAAGCAAAAAAGCTGCTTCCGTTGTTCCGAAAGGTTCTGCTTGAACCCGAAAACTATCATTTATACGACGATACGGTAAAAACGCTTGAAATGCTCCGTGAAAAGGGGTATAAGCATTTTCTCCTTTCAAACAATTACCCCGAGCTTGACAAAACTATGGAGAAAATAGGGCTTGCGCAGCATTTTGACGGAATGATAATATCCGCGCAGATCGGCTATGACAAGCCGAGGCGTGAGATATTTGAAGCAGCTCTGAAGGCGGCAGGATATCCCGAACGTTGCTTTATGGTCGGCGATAATCCGCAGAGCGATATAAAAGGCGCGCTTGGGGTTGGTATTCCGGCAATTCTTGTACATAATAACAATGCGCAGGGCATGGATTGCAGGGTTTGTGAAAACCTTGTGGATATCACGGCATTTGTTTGATAAAAATGAGATTTGTTCTTTTATTTCATTTTCAAATTTATTTCACATTATTCACACATTAATGCTTTAGAATGTTAACTGTAATCGGGAAAACCGATATGAAAACAGATTTCAGAAAGGCGGCATTTATATGTACGATTCAGATAACTATACTTATTCAAACGGTGGTTTCACACCAAACGATCCCGAGCAGAAGCCTCCGAAGAAGTCGGGCGCGGGAAAAATTATCGCAGGTCTTCTTGCGGTAGTTCTTGTCGGCGGCGCATCGGGTTACGGCGGAGCATATCTTGCACGTTCAAACGACAGCGTAAGCACTTCGGTACAGACAACCGCACCTGCTTTCACACAGAGCCAGACGACGGCTTCGGACAGCGGCAGCTCCAACAAGGTATCGGCTCTCGGCTCGACTTCAAATACGGACGGCGAAATGACAACAAAGGATGTAATTGATAAGGTTAAACCTTCCGTTGTTCTTGTTTCCGCATCGTTCACATCCGCAGGCGGCGCAAGCACAGGCACAGGCATTGTGTTCAGCGCAGACGGCTATATCGTTACAAATGCGCACGTTATCACAACTGAAGTCAGAACAAGCATAAACAACGGCGGTTTTGACCCGTTCAGCAATTTCTTCGGTAATTTCTATAACAACTTCAATAATTCCGGAAGCCAGACCGAGGTTATAAAGGCTGATAAGGTCACCGTTACATTAAGCGATGATACCGAATATGAAGCAAAGATCATCGGCTGTGACTCGAACACAGACCTTGCAGTTCTTAAAATTGATGCAAGCGGACTTACTCCTGCGGAGATAGGCGACTCGTCCGTGCTTGAAATGGGCGATAAGGCTATAACGCTCGGATATCCTCTCGGACTTGGACTTTCCGCTTCGGACGGTATCATTTCGGGACTTAATAAGGAAATGAGCGTTGAGATCGCAGGCGGCACAGCAACAATGACCCTTCTCCAGACCGACGCAGCGATCAACCCCGGCAACTCGGGCGGTCCGCTCCTTAACAGCATAGGTCAGGTCGTAGGGATCACCTCTTCAAAGATCGCAAGCTCCGAAGTTGACGGCGTAGGCTTTGCAATACCGATCACAGACGCACTTCCTATCCTTAATGAGCTTATGACAACAGGCGAAGTAAAGAACACAACACCGAAGATCGGCATTACAGGAACCGAGATAACCGCTGCAGTAAAGCGTTACTATAATCTCCCCGTTGACAGCGGCGTCCTCGTTGCATCTGTTGAGCCGGGCTCATGCGCAGAAGCTTCAGGACTTGAAGCAGGCGATGTCATTGTAAAAGCAGACGGAAAAAGCATCTCCACAATGGAAGAGCTTGTAAAGATCAAGAATAAGCATAAGGCAGGAGAAAATATGACTCTTACCATTGCAAGAAGCGACGGAGATGTCGATATTGAGCTTACTCTTGATTTAGACGAATAATACTAATACTAAACACCAATAAAATACAGGAAAAAATCTGCGCCGAAATCCTATATATTCGAGATTGTCGGCTTGATTTTTTCCAAATTTTAAATGGTGTTTAGTATAATTCCAAACCAACCGTAAGACTAAATCCTTGGCTATAATAATCCAATTCTGCG
>JBJFFR010000106.1:0-2300 GCA_051891935.1 Oscillospiraceae bacterium | reverse complement strand
CTCAAAGGCGGAAACTCGTACATTTCTCAAAACGGCGAAACGAACGCTGCGCTTTGCCGCAGCAATAATCAGCTTTTTCCTAATCCCTCATTAAAGTGTAGACAAAAAATCTGCGCAAAATCCATATAAAGCTGTTTTCAACAGCTACAAGATTTTGCCCCATTTTTTGTACACTTTATAATCGGGGATTAGTATAAAAATAGATTTTCTCCTATGAATTCTCATAGAC
This sequence comes from Oscillospiraceae bacterium, assembly GCA_051891935.1. GTDB lineage: Bacteria > Bacillota > Clostridia > Oscillospirales > Ruminococcaceae > UMGS363. Next base: position 2,071 of record JBJFFR010000106.1, on the reverse strand, counting down.
ATAACCACTAAAATGGCTATCTGAATTATTTCTTCTCCGATTTTTTCTCTTCGAGCTTTTCTCTGACCTTTTCGTTAAGCTTGGATATGCCCTCACTTTCGGACAGCCTTTCAAAATATGTGCGCAGATGTTCGGAGAGTGGGGTCTGTGATGCAAGCGCTAACATAAAGTGATATTTCTCCTTTCTCTCCTCTGCGGAACGGCGAATGTGATACTTGAACTCTTCGAGCTTGATAATGATCTGTTTTTCTTCGGAGAATTCCTTGATCTTCGCAACGACATTAAATGAATAACAGATATCAATGATAAATATTCCGTAGAAAAATCCTATGCAGAACGAGAACAGCAGATTATGTGAGAACCACTCCAGCACAGACAGAATATGCGGATGGATCAAAAAGTAATAAGCCGCCCCGAGCAGCGCCCAGTAGAACGAAAACAGCGGACAGATTATACCCTTATAATTCCACTTTCTGTCCGAATAATCCCAAAGCTTCAACCTCATGTGTACAATAAATATCTCGCCTGCAATTAATTCGATCACCGTCATAGCTGCCGACATAATAATTATAAGTACAAGCTTTCTGACAACAGACAACTCAATAGGAATATATTTTTCAGAGCTTGCCATCAGATAAAGCGCCGTCAGACCAAAGCCGTAAAGCGGAAGATACGGTCCTGTCAGAAATCCGGGATTTATCCAGACACGTTCCTTGTTTGTCGGTGCGAATCGTCTGTAGAACACCTCTATTCCCCAGCCGATAATACACCCTGATGCGAAAATAAATGCTATTATTACAAAATCATAGAAAAATTCCATTTGTTTACATCCTTAAAACTGCTTTTTATACTTACTGTACAAAAACCGCAGCCTTTCAAAAACAAACTGCGGTCAAATATTATCGTAAATTTGAAACCCTTCCGATAGATATGTAGTTGGAGAAAAGCGCCTTTAGGTCGGTGTTCTCGTCAAAATGATCATTTAAGATTCCGTTAACGCGGTATCTTTTTCCGCCGTCGGAAAGCTCTTCGCAATTATACCTGTCGGTGAAGACGCTTCCTGCGGAATTCACTCTGTTCCGAAGTATCCCCTTGAATTCTTCGGGAGTGCAATCGGGAAAATTAACGTTGACGATCTCCCTCGGGACGTATGGCGTATCAATTATATCCGACAATATTTCATCAAGGTAAAAGTCGGTCAGCATTTTTCCCTTGGTGGTTCCTTCGGAAAGTGCAACAGCAGAAACGCCTTGAAAAACTGCTTCCATAGCTGCACCGACAGTTGCAGAATACTGCACATCGGTTCCTGCGTTATATCCGAAATTGATCCCCGAAAACACAATATCGGGTTTCTCGGGCATAATATTCAGGATCCCAAGCCTTATGCAGTCGGCAGGAGTACCGGTCGCGGTAAATGCTTTTACGCCGTCAACAGGAAAAACGTACTCGTAAACATCAATATGCGAACGGAGCGTAATGCTGTGAGATAATGCGCTTCTCTGCGATTCGGGAGCGACTACCCAGACCTCGCCGTATTTCTTTGCAGCCGCCGCAAGACGAACTATTCCATCAGCTTCAATGCCATCGTCATTTGTTATAAGAATTCTTTTGTTCATATTAGTCCCCTTTTATTTTTATTGGTTAAATAATACTCTTATTTTTTCAATATGTCAATAAATATGATGTTAAATGCAGATTTTTCCTGTTTTCTGATAAGTATAACAAAAAATCCGAACCCAACAAGGATTCGGATCATACGATATCGGCATTTATCTATCTTTCCGGGTCGTCACCAACCAAGTATTTTCGACGTATATGAGCTTAACTTCTGTGTTCGGAATGGGAACAGGTGGAGCCTCATAGCAATCAACACCGATAAAAATCTGGTGCACCATCACGGACTCGAACCGGGGACCCACTGATTAAGAGTCAGTTGCTCTACCAACTGAGCTAATGGTGCATATCCCTAATTTATTAGGGGGAAAAAGTCTGAACTTTTGGTTCAGACTTTTCCGATTTGGCTCCCCAAGTTGGACTCGAACCAACGACCCTGCGGTTAACAGCCGCATGC
>JBJFFR010000105.1:0-2314 GCA_051891935.1 Oscillospiraceae bacterium | reverse complement strand
AACGCAGCAGATGATGTAAGTCATAGAAAATATGCCGTGAAGGAGGTTTTTAGAGATTCCCTGAAGCTTTATCTCTCTCCATGACCGCAAGCTCGTCGCAGCGTTCGTTTTCGGGATGTCCTGCGTGACCTTTCACCCACACGAACGTTACCTTGTGCCGCTGTGTAAGCGTCAGGAGTTGCTCCCAGAGATCGGAATTGAGCGCAGGCTTCTTATCCGATTTTATCCAGCCGTTTTTCTTCCACGAAGCCGCCCAGCCTTTGTTTATGCCGTCGCAGACATACTTGCTGTCGGTGGTGAGTATAACTTCGCACGGATATTTCAGCGCCGAAAGTCCTGCAATAGCTCCCGAAAGCTCCATGCGGTTGTTTGTCGTGTTCTTTTCGCCGCCCGAAAGCTCCTTTTCCTTGCCCATTGCACGCAGGATAACACCATAACCTCCCGGCCCCGGGTTGCCCGAGCAGGCACCGTCCGTGAATATCTCGACCTTTGTCAGATTTTTTTTCAAATCGTTATTGTCAGTCATAGATTCCTCCGAATACTGTGATTTAATTTATTATAGCATATTTTTCCCTGTTTGAACAGCGAAAATCTTCGATTATTAGATTTTTACCAAAACCGTCAAAATAATTTGTGCAAAACATACATTATACGTTTAATGTTGTTGACAGATTTAAGGTAAAATGTTATAATATGATCACAGTAAATGAAGACGATGTACTATTTTTTATAATTTTGGAAACGTTTTCAAAGAGTGATATCTCACCCAAAACTAATTTCATCTTTAAGGAGGAAATATTTTGAAAAACTATCAGAAAATTGCAGCTGCATCTCTTGCAGTGCTTATGACAATGAGCCTTGCAGCCTGCGGAAACGACTCTGGCAGCGATACTGCAGCTGACATTACCACAACTTCAAAGACCGAATGGACAGGCGACAACATCGAAGTAACTGCCGATGAAGGCGCGCTTTCCACAGAGGTTGACATAAGCGGAAAGAAGCTCAAATGGATGGGTATTTACGACATCAACCCCACCAACGACTCCCCCGAACGTTCGGCAGAGCTTGCACTTTTTGAGGATACATACGGCGCTTCCGTTGAATATATCCCTACAACCTCCGGAACACGCTTTGACGACCTTGCAACTGCTATTCTCGGCGGAACTTCGCCCGACATATTCATTTATGAATGGCGTTCATTCCCTTACGATATTTCCAAGAATCAGTATCAGCCTATCGACTCCCTTATTGACTGGGAAGACCCGATGTGGGCAAGCGTAAAGGACCAGGCTGACAAGTTCTTATGGAACGGCGAGCATTACATTGCTCCTCTCGGCTACGCTTTCAACGACACACAGATCCTTATGTACAACAAGGACACCGTCGAAGCAAACGGCTTTGATGATCCTTATGAGCTTTACACCAAGGGCGAATGGGATTGGAACGTATTCACAGATATGATGAAGACATACGTTGAAAACAACCCCGACTGCTACGGCATCGGCGGCTGGTGGGCAAACGCATTTGTATTCACCGCCGGTGAAACAATGGTAACCTACGACGGCGAAAAGTTCCATAACAACATGGCAAGCGCAAAGATCGAACGTGCACAGTCCGTTCTTGAAGATATAGTCAAGAGCAATCTCATCAAACCAGCTGACTGGATCGGACCCGAAGCTGCATTCGTCAGCGATGATATGCTCTTCTACGGTATGGGTACATGGGCATTCAACGGTGCTGCACTCTCCGTTCCCGAGAGCACGATTCAGATCGTTCCACTCCCGAAGGATCCCGAGCAGGACAAAAATTTCGTTTCCGCAAAGATGAACGCATATATGTGGGTCAAGGGCTCCGAAAATGGCGATGTTGTAAAGGCTTGGCTCGACTGCAACAGACTTGTAAACTACGATTCCAAATACACAGAAACAACAAAGCAGAAGTTCCTCGAAAACAACAAGGGCTGGACTTCCGAAATGTATGATATTGCTATGGATTTCTATGATCCCGATAAGTTCACAATGACTTATGACTATGGATACGGAATCAGCACAGCTATGGGCGATGAAGTAATGCCTGTTCTCTATGAGGGTATTGCAAAGGGACAGTCCGAAAGCTGGATCCAGACTCGTGACACTTACTCAACTATCGTTGATGAAGAGATCGCAGTTTATGACTGATAATAACAACTGAATCAAAACGGTCGGTTTATCCCGGCCGTTTTTTTCGGTATTGAAATAAACGATCACCTGCGATATAATAATACTAATATCAAATCGTTCTATAGACAAAGCCGACAGATAGAATAATCCAAGTC
>JBJFFR010000104.1:0-12699 GCA_051891935.1 Oscillospiraceae bacterium | reverse complement strand
CACGCAGTTTCTGATGAAATTTGGCAAGTTTCGGCATAAATCCTATTGAAAATTTGCGATGCTTATGGTATAATATATTATGTCTACTTATAACCTCTGTTTGAAGGAGAATTATCAAATGGGAAATGAACAGATAGAACGTTGGTATTCCATGAAGGAAATATCCGAATACCTCGGCATTACTCGTGATACAGCACTGTCCTGGATAGAAAAGCGCGGTATGCCCGGCGTTAAAGTCGGTCGCACATGGAAGTTTAAAATAAGTGAAGTAGATGCTTGGATGAGATCGGGCAAAACTGAAGAAAAATAAAGTCCGTTTTATGGGACATCAATAATGATAGAATTATGATGGCATTGAGTAATCGTGCACTCATAATTGAGAAAGAGTAACAGCTATGAGCAAAAGAAAATTACGTGTGTTTGAGGCATTTGCCGGTATTGGGGCACAGGCTTCGGCACTTTCGCGGATGAATATTGATTATGAGATTGTTGGAATAAGTGACTGGTATGTAGATGCTATCGAGTGTTATGCGGCGATTCACTGTAGCAACATTAAGGTTGATATGCCGGAAGATATTAAAGAAATTGATGACTATCTGTCGCAGTATACCTTCAGTGCCACTTCGGTCAAAGAGACCAAGCTGAAATTACTTACCGAAGATCAGCGCCGTGACTTGTATAGGGCAAACATCCAGTCTAATAACTTCGGCTCTATTACCGAGTTGAAGGGAAAAGATATGCCTGAAACTGATTTGCTTGTGTACAGTTTTCCGTGTCAGGATCTTTCAACAGGCGGTCTGGGGAAAGGAATGGCGAAGGGGTCTGGAACGAGATCCGGCCTTCTTTGGGAAATAGAACGTATTCTCAAAGAGTTAAAAGAATTGGGAAGGCTTCCGGAATATCTTCTTCTCGAAAATGTAAAAACCATTAAAGCCCATACAAATATTGCCGATCTTAATCAGTGGTTGGAGTTCCTTTCATCGATTGGATACTACAATGACGAATGTATGATCCTTAATTCTTTGGACTTCGGTATTCCTCAAGACAGAGAACGAGCTTTTATTGTGAGCCATCTTGGTTCCAAACTTGACGTTCCCAGCAGAATCGAATCCAAGAAAAAAGAGCGGTCCTATAACATTCACGATTTCATTATTACCGATTATGATAGGAATCCGCAGTATCGTACAGAAGCGGATATGGCACAGTTGAACAAAACGCCATCCCGCGATGTGATGTGGGAGATAAACGGGATAGATCCTATTGCTGATGATACGACGGTGAGAACAATTACCTGCAATATGGACCGTACCCATACCGCTGCACTGTTTAAATACAATGGGATTAAAGGCGATACCTATCGCCGTCTTACATTGAGAGAAGCATTTTTACTAATGGGATTTACCCAAGAAGAATATCAAAAAGCTGCGGCACTTAATTTCAGTTATAGGAAGTTGAATAGGCTTATCGGAAATTCCATCGTGGTCAATGTGCTTCAGGCTGTGTTTGAGACAATGTTTGAAGGAAAATTTGAAAAGGAATAATTAGCGATGAGTGTTTTAAGGCTGTCCATTGACACAAAATCTTTATACTACAACATAAAGAATGATAATCAGACGGGACATACTGCCACGGTCGCTACTCCTCTCAAGCAAGGCTCTGCCATTCGCCCTGAACTGTCAATGCTTTCTAATATTCCCGAATCCATATCCCCGTCAAGCCGAGAATCCTTAGCCACACAGATTCTTTCGAATTCACGCGCCGATGCAAAGATTAACGGAATATATGTTTTTGATAAAGTTGCAGTGAATGGACATCGGCTCAGGAATCTACCGGCATATTGCATGTACATTCGAGAAGAAACGAATAGTTCAAATGTCCATTTCGGAAGGCAAAAATTGCACTATCCTCTCTCGCTGTCATTTGAGGATCTTGATACACGAATTGACAACAAGGCTGTAATTTCAGCTGTTTCTGCGCATCTGAAAAACTATGCGTTTATTATTGAGGCATTTGAATACAACACAGACAGTAAAATACTAAATTTTGACGCCACCATAGTTGGAAATAATCAAGTTCCTTACTCAAAAGTTTTTGTAAACCGAAGAGGCGTTGGCAATAAATTTTCGACGCTTCTTGCAGACGAGCCGGACAGTTATGATACCGAAATTATCGCATTGCGGAAAAAACTTGGCTACGACAAGGTGTTTCCGGAAAACTACGGTGAGATAGTAGCGAAAAATTACTCCATTGCACGAGACGCCATAGCAGATTACCTTTCTGATAAAGGCGCGGAAAAAATCCGGCTCCTAAAGAATGAGTATCCGTTTTCGCTTTTTGATATTGAATGCTGGATTGACGGTCATAAGAAGTTTGCTATTGTCCAGCAAACCGCTACCAGGGAGAAATCATTCATTATTTCCACAGAGATAATTCAGTTCATTAACGATTTTGCTGAAGATACATTTTTATATCTTGTGACTGATATTTGCGGGAGTAGGAAAATAAACGCGTATTCAGCGATCGAGGTAAACGCTTTGACTAAGAGTATTGCGTCAATCAGATTCGAAGATAGGAAGTGACATTATGGGCGAATTAGTAGAAAAACAGTTTCCGGCAAAAGCATTGCTGACAGGGCTGCGAGCTATTGGATACAGTTTCTCAACGGCAGTTGCTGATATCATAGATAACAGTGTTTCTGCCGAGGCAACTGCTGTCAATGTTTTCTTTGATCCGCTTGCATCTATTCCGTATTTTTGCATTTTAGATAACGGAAACGGAATGAACTTTGCTGAGCTTAATAATGCCATGTTACCCGGATCGGACAGAACCGACAAGGAAGACTGTGAACTTGAGCTTGGACGGTTCGGTCTTGGCTTAAAATCTGCCTCTTTATCTCAGTGCAGAGAGTTTATTGTCGCAAGTAAGAAGTACGGTAAAACCAATGCAATGTCATTTGATTTGGACGTTATTGAAAACTGCAATAAGCTCATGTTAAAAGTTCTTGATAAAGATGAGATTGACGCCCTTCCGTATATCGATTCGTTAAAAACTTATGAAAGTGGGACATTAGTTATTTGGAATAAGTTCGATAAAATAGAATCAACTGCAAAAAGCTTCGAGGACAGTTTTAGAAACGTTGTTGCAGAAGCGAAAAAGCATGTCGAATTTGTATTCCATAGGTTTTATGACGATATCGAGATATATTTCAACAACAAGCGTATCGAGCAGCGCGATCCCTTCCTACTCAGTTCTTTTGGGCGGCAACAAACCGGCCGTACAACATCCATTTCTATTGACGGGTCTGTTATTACAATAACGCCCTATACTTTACCGTTTGCTAATTCGCTAACATCAGAAGAAAAAGCTTTACTCGGTAATCCCAAAAGCATATACGACGAACAGGGATTTTACATATACAGAAACAAGCGCCTAATTTCTTGGGGAAATTGGATGCGTATGGGCGTCCGCAGTGAACTGAACAAGCTGGCGAGGATTCAGGTTGATATTCCTTCGTCTCTTGATGAAGTATGGACGCTTGACGTCAAGAAATCTTCGGCGAAGATTCCTGATATGATTAAGAACCAGATTAAAGCGTCTGTTGAGGATTCTATTGTTAGAAGCAAGAGAACTACGCGGTTTCCGGGAACAAAAGAGCAGACTCCGGAAGTACGGGTATGGGACAGAATCAATGAGCATGAGGGAAAGATACGTTATCAGATAAACAGAAAAACACCTGCAATTGTCGCGCTTGAAGGTGTACTGGGTGAAAGCGAAAAAGAACTGTTTGAAATGGTACTTTCTCAGATAGAGTGTTACCTTCCAAAGTATTCTATCTCAAATGACAATATGGACGCGCTTACAATTATCAACTCGGGCGATGACACAGAGGAAGAACGCTTGATTACTGAAATAGAGGCCATCATTTCCATGTGTGACGATGAAATTAAATCAAGCGTTTTTGACAGCATCTTTGTTGCAGAAAACTACCAGAAACTGCTTTGCCGTAAAGAAGAAATCAGAGAAAGGATTCTTGGCTATGAGTAATATATACGATCAGTACGGAGCATCGATAAACACCTTATTTAGTGTTTTATATGCTTCCCTTCAAGGGAAAAAAGTACCGCACAATGATGTGGTACAGAAAGCGAAGCAGTTGTACCCCATAATTTTACCCGAGTTAGTTGCTTCTCAAGACCATAACGCCATTGTCAAGGAAGTTGTTGACCGATACGTAAGTGAAGTCGGTATTCAGACATTCGACCCGGAATTTATCGACCTTGATAAAGAGGCTAAGTATTGGCTCTATAAAGAAAAAGACCGGATTCCGCATCCTTTCTTTGACCGCTATAAACTTTATCTTGCCAATGATGGCTTTGAGCAGAAAGTAATTGATAATATTGAGTTGTCTTGCGAGCGGGTTTTGGCGAGATGTGCTAATCCGAAAACAACTGCTCTTACCGAAAAAAAGAAGGGTCTTGTTGTCGGTGATGTTCAGTCCGGTAAAACAGCGAATTATCTCGGACTGATAAATATGGCATATGACTATGGTTACCGCATCGTCGTTCTTCTTGCCGGAACGACAAATTCTCTGCGAGAGCAGACTCAAAAACGCACAGACAGCGGTGTGATTGGCGCAAAAAGCGATACGATAGGAAACTCGATCGAGTTCCTTGGCGTTGGGCTTAATACAAATGAGCATTTTGCAGTTCCGTTTACAAATCAAATAAACGATTTTAAGCGATTTATGCAGCGAAACCTAAATGTTGCGATTGCCGATATTAATAAGCCTGTTGTTCTGGTGGTAAAAAAAGTTAAGAGCGTTCTTGAAAGTGTTGCCGAAAGATTACAGTCAGAGTTGACAGAAAAGGGTCTTGATTGCAGAAGTATTCTTATTATTGACGATGAGGCCGATAACGCCTCGATCTCAACAGCCAAAGATCCTACTAAGCCTACTACAATCAATAGATGCATCCGCGATATATTCAACAAGTTTCCGATTGCTTCGTACGTCGGATATACTGCGACTCCGTTTGCAAACATTTTTATCAATCCTTATGACGATGATAGCTATTTGGATCTGTTCCCAACAGATTTCATCGCACAGCTTCATGCCCCGAGTACATATTTTGGTGGCAGAGTGGTATTCCCAAGCGGCGATTCACACTCTAAGTATGTGCGCTTAATTTCTGAGAGCGAGCCCAATTTTCTCCCTGTTGTCCACGATAAATATGAACCTTATCCTGCAATGGCAGACAGTTTGAAAGAGGCAATTCATTCATTTGTTATTTGCAATGTTATTCGAACGATTCGGGGGCACGGCTTAAAGCATCGCAGTATGATGATAAATATCACCCGTTTCAACGATACGCAGTCGCTTGTGTGGGAAAGGGTAACTGAATATCTTGAAAAACTGACAAACGCTATCGAACAGCTTAGCGATATGCCAGTCGATGATTTTTGCAAAAACAAGTATTGCCGTGCGCTTTTTGAGTTGTACCGTGACGATGATTTCTTCAAAGAAATTCGAGAGGGATCAAACGACGGTGTAGATGAGCCCATCTCTTGGGAGCAAATTCAAAACGGACTGTATGACGAAATTAAGAAATTCATAGTTGTTGTAATCAACTCCAGAAACGGGCAAATGAACAATGTCGATCCATCCGGCAGCAAGAAGCGTTTCGATTACGATGACAAAAAAGACGAAGGCGCCCGTGTGATAGCGATTGGCGGCATGGTTCTTTCCCGCGGTTTGACTTTGGAAGGACTGATGACGAGTTATTATAGCCGAAACGCCGGTGCATATGACACTCTTCTTCAGATGTGCCGTTGGTTTGGTTACAGACCGAAATATAAAGATCTGTGCAGAATTTATCTGTCTCAGTCAAGTATTGATCAATTCGATGCTGTTCTGACTGCTACAGAAGACCTAAAAGAACAGTTTAGCGAAATGCAGCTTAGAGACAAAAAACCAATAGATTTTGGCTTGATGATTAAAGAATGCCCGGATACGCTTGACACGACACTGTTAATTACCAGCCGTAATAAAATGCGCGATACGCAAGTATTTGAACGTAGCCTAAACTATAGCGGCGCCTATGCCGATACGTCAAAAATGTCGAAAAATGCTGTAGTAAACAGGAGAAACATTGAAGCATTTAAGCGTTTTTGTAATAATGTCAGTTTCTCATTGGATCGTAGATATTATATGGCACACGATGTATCTCAGCATTATATTGCTCAACTGTTTCGTGACATTAATGTGCCTATTGAGAACAAAAAGTTTAACACATCCGGGTTGGCGGAATATATCGAGGACAGCGACCGATTCCCGCTTTGGGATGTTGTTATCGCAAACGGTAATCCCAAGGATTGCGAACGTTTTATGGGAGTGTATCCTGTTGAACGTAGTTTTCATATGAGGGGCGAAAATGACCTGATCCGTATTGGCGGGGCGAACAACCGCGTACTTGATCCGGGGTTGCTGAATGCAGGGCTGTGGTATCGTGAGGGTGAAGCGCTCTCAGCCAAAGAATATCTAAAACAGCGAAAAACTCCGATATTAGTTGTCTTTCCTATTGATTTGAACTGCGAGAACGAGAAGGATACCGCAGAGGAAACCCGGTTTAAACGAAATGCGAAAGACGGTCTCGGCGGTGATGTGCTACTGGCATTTGCTTACGGATTCCCGGGTAGTGATTCAAAAGTTATGGTCAAATATAGAGCGAACAAAGTGATGATTGATCAGCTTACTGCCGGAATCGAAATAGATGACGAAGATGAAGGAGTTGACGATACAGATGATTGATTTCCATGAGATATACAAAGAGATGTCCAATCAAACTGTCGGACATCAGAAAAAGATTTCCGTCGATTCTTGTCTCGAAGTGTTTTTTGGATACAGTTTTGAAGGGAACCTGCGTCTGTCCTTTTTGTCGAAAAATACTCCTCCGAAAATCGAGTCAACAAAAATCCTTCATGTAGTGCAGGGACGCGAAAACAAGGATACATACTGGACATCGTTTGATCTTCTGAGTTCAGATCTTCGGGAAGCGTATTTTAGCTTTTGCGAGAACATGATCGATTCAGTTTCCCGAATTGCAGACGAGAACTACGCATTAAGTCTACTGAAAAGACGTTTTGTCACTTGGAAAACCCTTTTTCAAAAAGCGGCTTCACATGATATTTCCAGAGAAAAACTGCTTGGAATATTCGGTGAATTAACTGTGTTAAAGAATATTGTGGCTCCCAAATACGGGATTAATACTGCCGTACAAGCTTGGGGCGGACCTGATATGCAGAGCAAAGACTTCACTGTTAACGAAACGTGGTATGAGGTAAAAACAATTGGAGCTAATGCGGACAGTATTCATATCTCATCGCTGACTCAGTTAGCTTCAGAATATACCGGACATTTAGTTGTTGTTCGCGCCGAAGCAGTTTCACCGGAATTCAAAGGAAAATGCTCTGCAATTATCGATTTGGTCAAAGAAATTTTGCTGATGATTTCTGATGAAAATATTGAAACCATGCTGATCAACAAAGTACACGGTATCGGCATAGATATTTTTGGAAGTGAGATAGCAGATCGGTTCGATGTGAAATCGGTAACCTCTTATCAAGTTAACGGAGAGTTTCCGAGAATAACACCGAAAAACGTCCCGTATTCGGAGATTATCAGCGTGCAGTACGAAATAAGCGCGGCGGCAATTCAACGCTTCACAGAGGAGTAAATTATGGATATACTTGAGTTCCGAGAAAGTTTCATAAACGAGGATATCAATGCAGAGGCTGTAAATACTTCCCGTTACCCAGTCGAGGTTTTCATCGATAACGCAGCCGACATTCTCAAAAACGACTATTCTCTCATCACGGATATGAGCCAGTGCTTTTATTCATTCAATAAGGGCACCAGAGCGTACAAAAACATGCATATTGATGCCGCCTACTTGGACCTTGCTTCAAATAAGCTTGATTTGCTATGCGCTGATTACAATGAGGGAGAAATAACTAATATCACAAACGAGGTTGTCAACAGAGAATCTCAACTTTTGCTCAACTTTTTCGAGAACTCATTGAAGGGATTTTTTGTCTCTGCAGAACAGGCAGACCCCGCCGTTCAACTTGCCAGAGACATCAAATTGAACTTCCGGGATATTCATACCATTCATCTGTTTATCGTTAGCACTAATAGGCTGAGTAAGAGCGTAAAAAAGCTTGACTTGCCTGACTATTCCTTCCAAGAGCATACATTCAAAGTGACTTTGGACGTCCTTGATATCGAAGGTATATACCGCTCCAAGCTCGCTGGGTTTGAAAAAGAGCAAATTACTATTAAATGCTCAGATTTTGGTATTAGCGGCATTCCGTGTATTAAGGCAGAAATAGAAACAGACCAGTATGAATCTTATCTTGCGATAGTGCCGGGTACGTTCTTGGCAGACATCTATAAAAAGTACAGTTCTGCTCTTCTTGAATCAAATGTCCGTTCTTTCCTGAAGTTTAACGGAGCCGTTAACAAAGGTATTAGAGGAACTATACTGAACGAGAAATCCAGGTTCTTCACATACAACAACGGTATCTCTACGACCGCAAGAGCTGTAACTGTTATTTCCGATCCGGTTGTTGGCAATATGATTACTGAGTTTGATGATTTGCAGATTATTAACGGGGGTCAAACCACTGCGACACTCGCCGCAACGAACATCAAAAACAACGCCGACCTGAGCGGAATATTCGTTCAGATGAAACTGACCGTTCTGAAAGATTCCGATCCGGACCTGATACGCAATATTGCCAAGTATGCTAACAGCCAAAACAAAGTTAAAACCGCTGACCTGAATTCGAGCCATCCGTTCTATGTTCGAATGGAAGATTTCTCGAGAAAGGTTTATGCGCCCCTTGCCAGTGGAAGCCTGGTTCAGCAACTCTGGTTCTTTGAACGCGCACGCGGTCAGTATGAACAGCCGCTGATGCAGATGACAAAAGCTCAGGCTAATAATTACAAGCTTACCCGTCCGAAGAATATGAAGTTTACGCTTACGGATCTGGCGAAATACATGAACGCAGCGAATATGCTGCCTCATTATGTCTCTTGGGGCGGAGAAGTAAACGCTGCTCATTTCCATAACGAGATGGAAAAGCAGTGGAACAAAAACGATGCTGTGTACAATGAACTTTTCTATAAAGAACTTATTGGAAAGAAGATACTGTTCGCAAAAATCGAAAATGTAATATCTGACCAGCAATGGTATCAGGAAAACAGAGCCTACCGTCCGCAAATTGTTGCTTATACATTTTCCAAACTTGTACTTTCTGCAAAAGAAGTTCATAAGGAAATAAACTATCGACAGATTTGGGATCTTCAAAGTGTTCCGGAAGAGTTTGAGCGAGACATTGCAAAGATAGGAAAAATCGTTTTCGACAAAATAAACGATCCTAACCGTTCTACAGCAAACGTTGAAACTTACTGCAAGAAGCAAGAATGCTGGGATATTATTTCCAAGGTTCCTTATCAAGTTTCAGATGAGCTAAGAGAGGTTCTTATATCTCCTCACGAGAAAGCCATTGAAGAAACCGCTGCAAAAAAAGAGCAAAAGTTTGATAACGGACTCTTCGACGAAATCGCGATCTTTAATAAAGGCGCCGATTATTGGAATTCAATGATAGAGCGCGGAAAAACGCAGTTTGTATTAAATAATGCCGACGTTTTCGCCTTAAACGATGCAATTAAATACTGCCAAATGCAATATACACAGTTAACAAAGAGGCAAATCAAAGCGATTACTGATGTTATCGCAAAACTCAAGGAAAACGGAATTGAGTAGTAAATTGGAGGAAAATCACCATGTTTGTGCAGGGGTGGAAAAAAGAAACTCATGAATTCAAAAGGCAGGAGATTAGAGAAACAACTTATTCTGTTGCTCAAATTGGGGATGAGAAACTGTTTCAAATTCAAACGTATGGAACACAAGGAAGCTCAGCAGGAGCTAAACAAATAATCCAATTTGACAAAGAACGTGCTATGGAATTGGTGAAGATTCTCATGAACGAATTCTGTTAAGGTGAAATGATATGGACAACCGATCTAAAGAATCCAGAAGCAAAAACATGTCACGCATTCCGAGCAAGAATACAAAGCCGGAGGAAACCGTACGCAAGTACCTATTTAATCAAGGTTTCAGATATCGGAAAAATGTTTCTTCTCTCCCGGGGAAGCCTGACATTGTGCTTCCAAAATACAAAACAGTTGTTTTTGTCAACGGATGCTTTTGGCATGGGCACGAAGATTGTAAATGGTTTGTCCCTCCTAAAACTAATACGGATTTTTGGAATGCCAAATTCCAGTATAATATCGAGCGTGACAAAAGAAATTACTCTAAACTTGAAGAAATGGGCTGGAAGGTTCTAATCGTATGGGAATGCGAGATAAGGCATAGCGATCCGAATGTTTCTTTAAGCAACTTGAAGGCAAAAATAAAAAACGGTTGAGTATGCCCATCTGTAGGAGGTGTGTTGAGTGTGAAACCATTTGGAATTAGTATTCAAGGACGTGTTAAAAATTTTAATATCCCTCAAAATCAGCCTTTGCTTCCTTTGTTTGAAGCGATAGTAAATGCGTTTCATGCAATTGATGAACGACGGGAAAAGGATCATAATTATTGCAATCCGTCCATTACGATTGAGATAGAACGTGAAGGGCAATTGTCATTAATTGATTCAGCAGAGCGAAATCCTATTCAAAGTATCACAGTATCAGATAACGGAATTGGCTTTGATGTTAATAATTTCAAATCCTTTTTGGAATCTGATTCAACATATAAAGCGGCCATAGGAGGAAAAGGTGTTGGGCGTTTTTCGTGGTTGGTTGCTTTTGAAAAGGCTACTATTGATAGTATTTTCACCGATGAAGATGGCAATAGAGTAAAAAGATCATTTGATTTTACACAGAATTCAGAAGGCATAGATGATACCCTTGTCGACTGCAATGAGGAAAACAATATTACACGTGTTAAACTCATCAACTTCAAAACCAATTATCAAAAAAATGCGCCCAAACAACTTGCTACTATTGCTACAAGGATTCTTCATCATTGCCTGATTTACTTCATGAACGAAAACTGTCCAAGTGTTATCTTGAAAGATAGTTTTGACAGCATTAATTTGAATACTCTCTTCAAAGAAAAAATCAGCACAGAAGAGAATATTGATACTTTTATTATCGAAGATCAGAAATTTGAATTGCTCCATGCAAAAGTTGAAGATGTTTCGATCAATCAAAATCAATTATACTTGTGCGCTAACGATCGTTTAGTAGAAACAAAAGATTTATCCAAACACATAACAGATTTGGATAGATCGTTGTTTGATAAAAACGGGTTTTGGTATATTGGAGTACTAAAGGGAAAATATCTGGATGATAATGTGGACATGAACCGACTTTCCTTTAGCATTCCAGAAGGCGGCTTTGTCAAGGATTTATTGTCCCTAATTTCTATGGATCGAATTATCGAAGAAGCGACTGGAAAAGTTCAAAACTATTTGCACGATTTTCTACAGCCTATATCCGATGAGAAGAAGGTTACCATTTCAAACTATGTAACAAAAAAGGCTCCTCAATTTAGACACTTATTAAAGTACATGCCAGAGGACATTGATAGAATTAAGCCAAATCTATCGGAAGAAAAGTTAGACGATGAATTACATAAGATTAAGCGTAAATTTGATGTTGAGGTTCGCAAGCAAAACGAAAGTCTTCTAAAAGAAATGAAAGAAGGAATTGTTTCCTCTGATGAATATCAAGCTCGCTTTGCCACCCAGATTCAGAAAGTAAGCGATGCAAACAGCGCGGCATTGGCTGAATATGTAGCACATCGAAAGATTATTTTGGATTTGTTGACAGAGGCGATTCACAAAAATGATAATGGGAAATATGAATTAGAAAAATATGTTCATAACCTGATATATCCGATGCGTTCGACTTCTGACGATGAGCCTTATGAAAATCACAATCTTTGGCTT
This sequence comes from Oscillospiraceae bacterium, assembly GCA_051891935.1. Taxonomy (GTDB): domain Bacteria; phylum Bacillota; class Clostridia; order Oscillospirales; family Ruminococcaceae; genus UMGS363. The sequence continues at coordinate 681 of JBJFFR010000104.1, read as the reverse complement.
CTTGATGAAAAACTTGCATACTGTACATATATCAGTTCTGACATACCGTTTGACAACAATCCCAAGGAGGATCGCACAGATATCCTAATGCTTAATAAACCTGTTGCCGTTTCGGAAGGAGCTAATGACGGCACAGAGTACGATGCAATTGTTGTTTTCGAAATAAAACGACCTATGCGTAATGATTACACGGATTCAGAGAATCCCATTTTACAATTGTACAAATATGTCGAGAAACTGAAGACAAATAGTGTTACCGATAAGAATGGTAGGGTAATTCACGTGGGAGCTACCACCAAATTCTATTTATATGCGATTTGCGATATAACAAGCAATTTGGAAAGTGTAATTGCTCATTCGGGTATATTGAAGAAAACTCCTGATAAAATGGGGTATTATGGATATCATGACGGATATAACGCATATATCGAAATATTGCCGTTTGACAAAATTATAAATGACGCACAGAAACGTAACCGAGTTCTCTTTGATAAATTAGGCATATAACAAGAGAGTCGACCTCTCAGTATTCCAGGGTCTCAGGGGATTCCCTGACAAGCGAACTTTGGGGACAAAGTTCAGTGCTTGAGAAGACAGTGCCGCTGGCGATCAAGAGAATCTGTGCCCACAGATTCGTTGCTTGTTAAGACAATACCACATCATAGGCGACAGCCCTTTCCG
>JBJFFR010000103.1:0-12909 GCA_051891935.1 Oscillospiraceae bacterium | reverse complement strand
GGTATCTACAAGGAAATTGTTTCTCCGGCTAATCCCGAAGCGAAGGAAGTTATCAAAAAGACTGTTTTAGATGCTTATGAAACTTATCTCCTGCTTTGCAAGTCGTTTGAGGCATAAATTTGGATATTCATGTAAAGATAATCTACTTGCCGTCAACTGACAACTTGTGCATATTGCACAAAAAGGCGTTTTTCTCCTCCTCAAAAAATTTTTTCCTCATAAATGAGAAAAACGCAAAACGTTCACGCTATATTAACAGATGGTTTAAATATTAAAAAACTCCCAAACGACGGTATAATCAATGGTTTAGGCATTTTTATTTTGGATTGATTTTTTATGCGCAAATCCGGCAAAAAAAGGTATAACTCGCAAATTACACAAACTTTCAAAAAAGTGTTGCAATTCGAGTAAATACGAGTTATAATTCTCAGCAAGCAGAAAGCAAACACTCGACAAGCTACATTTCATTATTACAAAACGACATGTACAACGACAGAAGAATGATACGACGTTTAAGTTTTTTACAAAACTTTTTGACCGTGATCATCTTACTGCGTTTGTGTATGTTGGTTTGATCTACGGTCTATTTTTATTGTTGCAATGCACCCCAAGATTGTCAAAAAAATTTTGCTTGCTGTAGAAAAAGCTTACGGAATGTAGTTATCCGAAGTTTTGCTTAATGCTTTATCTAACATTATTGTAGTTTTATGAAATGAAACTGCATCCGAATAACAGCTATGGTATACGAAAGGAGTTATCACCATGTCTGACACAAAAAATTACGAAAAACTCATCGAGGCAAGAACACTCATTAATGAAATCCTTCAGGATTGCGATAATAATGAGAGTGAAACTGTACCCGATAAAGAAGAACCTGTGGAGATGCTGACTATTAAAGAATGCACCCAGGTTGTTCCAGGTTTGTCGGAATACACCGTGCGTTTATGGGTGCATCAAAACAAGGTAAAGTATCGTAGGGCAGGCAAAGGCGAACGCGGCAAGATTCTTGTAAGCAAGACTTCCTTGCTCGAATACATCAATAGTGCTGCTAAACTTTTATTGAGTGAATAACCAAAATATGTCCTGTTTCGGGTCTTCCGAAACGGGACGTATTCGTATAGCAATTTTTTTACAGTAATATGTCATAAAAGCATAATGACGAAAGGAGGAATGGTTTTATGGCAACTGTTCAGAAAAGAGGAAACTCTTATCGTATAAAAGTATCATGTGGATACAGTTCCGACGGCAGACAGATCGTTCAGTCAATGACCTGGAAGCCTGACGAGAAAATGACAGAACGTCAGATCGAAAAGGAGCTACAGCGTCAGGTGGTACATTTTGAAGAAGCTTGTTTAAAAGGAAACGTTGTAGCAACCATTAAGTTTGAGGATTTTGCCCGTCAATGGTTTGCAGAATACGCCGAAATCCGTCTGAAACAGCGCACCATTGAGGGTTATCATCAAATGGAAAAGCGTATCTATAAGGCGATAGGTCATATCCGTATGGACAAGCTCACCACTCGGCATATTCAGAAGTTTATAGTCGATTTATGCAGCGCAAAGCGTGACGACGGACGCGACCGCAACGGCGGAAAGCTTTCTACCAAGACCATTAAGCTGTATAAATCCATGATCTCAACTATCTGTGATTATGCTGTAAAGATGCAGATGATTCCTGTGAATCCTTGCAGGAATGTCACTATTCCAAGGGTCGTTACTCCCGAAAAGGATTTCTATTCTATAGAAGAAGCGCAGCAGATGCTTGACCTTTTTCAGAAGGAAGATGAAGACAATTTCAAGTATGTATGTTTTTATACTCTCGCAGTATATACAGGATTTCGTCTTGGAGAGTTAATTGGATTGGAGTGGAAGGATATAAACTTCGAAACCAATGTTATTACAGTAAACAGGACTTGTCTTTATTCCAAGGCAAAGGGCGGTCTTTATACCGAAACGCCTAAAACTCCTCAGAGCATGAGAAGTCTTAAGGTGCCGCAGGGTGTTATTGATATGCTTTCGAAGTGGAAGGGACTCCAGGACATTCAGCGCAGGAATGTAGGCAGTAAGTGGATTGAAACCGACCGCGTCTTTACAAAGTGGAACGGTTTGACCCTTGACCGCTCGGCTCCCGGATATTACTTCAAGAGGTTCTGCGAAAGAACTGGTATGCGTTATGTATCGAATCACTCCATGCGCCACTTGAATGCCAGTCTGCTTATCAATGCCGGTGTGGACGTAAAGACTGTACAGAGCTGTTTAGGTCACAGCACAGCAACAACGACTGTAAATATCCCATATGGGCACACCTGCCAAAGCAGCTATATTTCGATATAAAAAGCGTTACCTCTCGATTTGAAAGGTAACGTTTTTTGTTTGGCAATCCCGACAAAACAAGAGGAGCTTACCAAAAAGGGCGATTTTACGTTGTTTGCAAAAAATATAGTGAAAAATGTGAGGTGTTAGTGGAACTCTTTCCCTGATACCTCATTTTGTTTAGCCTTCATTTCTAATTCTGTTATGTAAATCCATAACTCTTTCATATTTATACGTAGAGCTAACCTTATCATAAAGAAAAATTGAAGGATCAATACTTTTCATGATAGAGCGGCCAATTTCAAAAGATATAGGATTTGGAACAGCTAAAATTAGGTGTATATTTACTTCTTCACCATGAGTATTACGAATTAAATCAAGAATCTCTCTGAATTTTAATCGAAAATCAACTACCTGTTCATAAGATTGCAAGAACATAAATCCAGGTTCTGAAGCCACAACACTGTATGTTGGGTATTCAGGGATTAGTGATTTATCAATATTACCGCTTATGTCTATTGTTAAACACACATTTTTACTCTTTATTGTATTTATTGGTGTTTTTATTATATATGTTCCGCTATTCTCTTTTCTCCATTTCCAGTCTTGAGAATCTCTGAAAAACTGATATGGCGTTATCTGAATTTTATTTCCGATTGAATAGCCTAAATAGCATGCATAAGGTATCTTTGCCATAATAAAAGCGGCATACTTCTTTTGAGGTTCTTGCGAAATAAGCATCTCAACCTTTTTATCTATTGTTCTTTTTGCTTCTTCAATAGATTCGATGGAACTCAAATCAAAACATATACGATTTTCAGAAGGATAATATGGCAAAATAGCTTGTAACTCATGTTCAGGATTTATTTGTGGTAAATGATTCTGTATCCTACTAATTAGCTCTATTACAGTAACAGAATAATCTTCACCAAGCCCTGTTAATCTATAAACTCGGTCTTCGTGTTCTTTCTTGAATGCTCTCAATAATTCCACTGGATATTTATCAACATATCTGGAATCATCTATCAAATTGTTGTGTTCAGGACAAGTTAGCATAAGATTTGAAATATCCTTCGCAAGTTTTGGAGACTCAACAGCATCTCCTCGTGGACCATCTTCAGTCCAACTTATTATATGAGCTATCTCTGAAGCATTTCTTCTTCTTTGGGTTGTTATGTCACGATACAAACACTTATTGCAGCCTCTAAATTCGCATCTTCCAGCAGCTCTTGCCCATAGTTCTCTTTTTACTGGCTCAGGTATTTCTGGTCTTCTTTTAGTCATTTAATCACCCTTTTCATAAATATCTGTTTTAATGATTTTTACACCATCTGATATCCAACACCATATTTCTTTTCTCCCAACAATGATAAAAAAAGATACATCGAAATTATTTTGCCTTCTCGCTGATTTCTGCCAATTCTTTCTATCAACATAAGAAGGTGACGGATAAGCTTCTCTATGAGAATGCCATTCCCCCATATAACATTTTAAATAATCAGACTTTTTCCACAAATCATCCATAATTGATTGATGAATAGGATCTTTTCTAATGAAACGAAATTTCTTTTGAATATCCTCTTTTTGAGGCCAAGTAATGTCAGTTATTATATATGCATTTTCTTTGACATCAAATAAACCAATTAAGATACCACCATATTCTTTTTCAAAGTTGTTTGTTAATTGAAAATCTTTAAGTTCATTTATTACTTTGGGCAATATTTTAACACATATATCGAATGATTCATTTTGCACAAAGGACACTCCTTGTTTTTATCAAAAGTTTTTCTAATTATTCCGCAGTATTTTTCAGAAGAAGTAATGTTGTCATAATAATCAGACGTAAAAAAGCCATTATTAATAAGTTTGCTTGAATCTCCGTACCATGATAATAAAGTACTTGATTCGTTTTTATTGTCTATGATTTCCAAACACAACCTACAAGCAAGTAATGCTGTTTGTTGAGCATCAAGTGCAGAGTATTCTACATATGTTCCTGCACATCCAGATATACTTTTAGAAAAAGTTTGGTTTTCTTTTACAAAACTTGCTCGAAACGGAACAATCTCATCTGATGTCAAATCAGTATATAAGCATTGTAAACACCCTCCATTTTTCATGTTCGTAGCAATTACATGACCGCCAATGCCATAAGGCTCATTAAAACAAACAACAAGAGGTACTTGTATACCCTTATTATTTAAGATCTTGTTTATTTCAAGATTTATTGTTGGTTCACCTAAAGCTGAAACAATCACATCATAGCACTTTAATCGTTCAGGGGTCTTTAAAAATTCCCTGACATCACGATTTACAAAATTCATCGAATCTACATCAACAAATGGATAATGTTCTTCAATGTACTTTCGCATTAACTCTGCTTTGTAATCTATTTTTACTGCATCATTGAATCCAAGAATATGTCTATGAACATTCTCTATTGAAAGAACATCATTATCAAGAATATCAATATTACATATTCCTGATTGACATAAATTGGCTGCAATATATCCACCTACAGAACCACATCCCAATAACAAAATTTTTTTATTCCTCAGTGACGATGATATACCTGTTTTGTATGTCATATAATCATAATCAATCATTTTGATTGAAATAGGCTTAACCTTACAATCAACTATCGTTTCAAATGTCTGCTGATGATTACTTTTACGATTTATGTAAAACCCTACTGGTATGTCATGTTCCATACCGGGTATCATCAAAACAATCAATTTAAGAAAACTTTTTACTTTGCGTTTTAAGAAATTTTTGAATTGCTCTTTTTGACTTGATGTTATGTTTTTTAGAATAAACAACCTCAACCATTTCCATGAGTAGGTATCCTGTATTGGAATAATAACATTTCTGTTTATTTTAATAAACAGTGTTTCAATAGATGATGACTTATCTATCTTTTTATTAGAGCACCTTTCAAATACAGACAATGACAGTTCTTTGCTATCGGATAAAATAATTCTATTATCAATTAATACTGAATCAAGAACTTTGTATGTGTTGGACGTATATTGAGGAGTAATCATATACAAAAAGACCGTACTTTCCTCTTCCCAATATGCATTAAATTCTTTTAGTATTTCTGTATTATACTCTGGGTTCTTAGGTGATATGCTCAAAATCTCTATAGCCCGATCAAAAGCATCTAACAGTATACTATAGGGGTTATCTGTTTGAATTAATATCGAAGAATCATCAAATAAGCATATCTTATTGTTTTTGCCAACATGAGGATATACTCTTTTTTTGTTTTCCAGATAAATATCAGGAAATTCTAAAGGGAACTGATTGCTAAAGCTTATTTTCAATTCCAGCCGCTCATTATCAATATATACTGTGCCATGATACTCGTTTTCAGCTTTACATATAGGAATAAACTTTACGTTTCTATCATGGTTTAGTTTTTCAATATATTTATCAATCATAGTAATGCTGATTCAGATGTTCCAACATAACTGTGTTCTGTTGGAATTGGAAAATCACTTCCGAAAATTTGAGCCATTATTCTACAAGTCTCTGCTTTCTTTTCTTTCAGCTCTGCTTCTTTTAACTTGGCTTCCATAGTACAAAGTTTATCGTACATATCTTCCTGTTGTTTTTCTGTCATCTTTTCAAACAGATTATTATGTGGTTCTACAGGAAGCTTTACACTAATAGTATGATAAAACTTTTGGTCTTCAATATTGTATGTGTATCTGAATTCATTCTTAATGCTGGCAACGAGATTTTGTAACGCATTAAAATCACTAAATTTATTAACTTCTGTTACAGGATCGTATGTATATTCAGGTGAAAACAGATTGTATGCCAAAACTGTAAGTGCTATTCCTGTTGGTGCTGCACTTCCAGAAGTACTAAAATGTTCATTTTTCCATTTTTTCATGTACCTTATTATTCGTTTGAATTGTGCACGCTCATTTGTATCAGAATATTTGTCATTAATAGTGTTTATCAATCCCTGAGGATCGCTGATTTCCCAGTATTTATGTTCTTCATCGGAATTCTCTTTTCCTTTGGCAATATACAACTTATCATCAGCATTTTCAGCGGAATAGCAAGCAAAATCCACATGATAGATTGGTTCATTATTTTTTTGATAAGTTACAGTGACACAGGATCTTCTGATTTTCACACTTTTTGTATGTCCATCGAGAGCGTTTTTTACCCATTTTTTTATTTCGGTAGGATCGGAATAATCATCTTTAGATATTTCAAATCTAAGACCTACATCAATATCGTAATCGCCATCTGTTGGCTTGATCCCAGTTCCAAGAGCATAACTGCCCTGGTTAAACGTTGTATATGATGCAGCTTCATCAGAAATATTCTTTTTCAGCTTATCTAAAAGTATATCACGCTTTTCGCGTAATTCCGCATTTTCATCTGATAACATGATGTTATTGTGAAATCTAATAAATTCTGACTGTATATTTTTCATTTGTAATTTTCTCCTTTTATTATTTTTGACACCTAATGCCCTATGCACTGGATTTCCTTCGTTATAGCATATGCTTCAAAATACCATTTAACAGATTAGCTGGGAATCTGTCTATCCTTTGATATTAGGATTTTTTCGTTTCTGAAGGTCAGTGACAGGCTTGTAATTAACTTCTGTTCACCGCTCAGTTCTTCAAGCGAAACTACACTTTTTCACCTGTCCCTGCAATATACTTTATAAATCTTTAAGCACATCAGCAAAATCCTCCAGATTATAAGCTCCCTCAATGGAGTTTTGGTCGAAGGTCATAAAATAGCGGTATTTTCTACCGGCTTGAGCAGCCCAAGTTTGACCGAGTTTCAGTTTCCTTCTGCTGTCACCATTGTCACGGTCATCGCCTTTGGCTTCAACAATAACTATCTTACCGGATTTCATCATAACCATAAAATCGGGATAGTGATTGATAAAGCCATTGATATGAAATCCTTTTTTCTCAATAATTCTATGCCACCAAAGAACCCCTTCGCAGCCTGCTATCACATCGAGAGTGCGCCGTTCAAAGCCGTTCATCTTATCCCATTCGGCTTCATACAGCGATTTCGGTACTTTGTCCGTTGATTCCGACGGAGTTATCACCATAGGGAAAATGTAGGTTTCATCGGTAAATATGCGGTCACGTTCGATAAGTTCATAGAATCGTTCCTGCATATACGCCGCACTTAATTCCGCTATCTTTTCTTTTATGCGAGTAGCATAGGTAATATACGATGTTTCAAGAGCCGAAAGCTCATCATCGGTCATATTTGCAACTATACGGCGAACATAGGCTTCGACTTCCGCTGTACTGAAAGCGTTGTCACGGTTGATCTCATTACAGATTTTTTTTGTGCAGCTTTCAATCTTTTCTCCTGGAGCCATTTTAGCGAACTGCTTGCGCAGATATTCATCTTCTAAGGTTGACAGCTTCTTATACTTTGGTACAGCTTCACCCTGTTTTTCCACATCTATTTCAAACATTTCGCCTGTGGAAAGGCTAAAGTTGACAGAAGCGTCCTGCTCGCTGAGTGAAAAATCTTTCATAAGGCTTTCTTTAGTCAGCAAAGCAGTATTGCCACCGAAAAGGTCGGGGACGGATTCAGTGCAGAATTGTGGTATTTTCAGCATCTTTACCTGTTCTGTGAATTGTTCTTGAATACGGAATTGTTTAAGCATATCACCAAGTTCACCGCCCACACATACGCTAACTTCTTTCGTTTCTTCTTCATATTGTTCTGTTGCTTTTTCCGCTTGTGAAATCATTGCCTCAACAGACGGAGGAACTGTTTTTACTGTTTCCGAATACGGCAAATGTTCGGCAGTAGTTTGAATATCGGAGAAATCATCTTCTGTTACCGTTTCGGGAGTGAGCTCAATTGTAGTCTGCTCCGGTTTAGTTTCGGGAACAGGCAGTTGATGTTCCGGAACAGGGAGCGTATCGCCAATACGATAATCCTTGCGTGAAAAACCCGCATGGTAAAGTCCTGCAACAATGCTGTCGAGAGTTTCGTGGAACGCAATGGAGCAAGTCAGAACAAAAGAGATGTTCAGTAGCTTTGCCTTGTGCTCTTGGGCATACGGCTGACGGAGTATTCTGCCGAGTATCTGCTCAACATCGACTTTTGAGGTCTTGTTGGCAAGGCTTGCGAGAATATAGGCAAATGGGCAGTCCCAGCCCTCTTTAAGTGCATCGACCGTAATAATGTATCGTATTGGACAATCACGCTTCATCAAATCTATTTTTGCGAGGTCATTGACCTTTGATGTCTTGATAGCGATTTGCTTTTCGGGAATACCACGTCCAAGAAGTATCTCTTTTACCTTGTCAAAAGTGTCATTGTCGCTGCTGTTTTTCGGCTGTGCCTGAAACAATACTATCGGACGTATATAAAAGCCTGTTCGTTCTTCCTCCTCAATAGCCTGCTGCTCAAGTATTCCACGAAGATGAATTGCATCGTCAATAACACTGTCCCTTGAGGTGCGGTTATAGACTATAACAGGGAGCTTGACCATATTCTCCGATTTGAGCTTTCGAGCGTCAACATACGAAATAATATTGCTGTTCTTGCGAGGTGTTGCCGTAAGGTCAAGCACAAATGACGGATTAAGGTTATTCAGCATTTCCACGCTTAAATCGGAACCTGCATTATGACTTTCATCAACGATTACCACAGGCGATAGATGACGGAGAGCTTGTATCAATGCGGTATCAGGTGTATTTGCCAGCAATTCTGACTCGTCCTTGAAATAATCGGCAAAGCTTTTGAGATTACCGTTTTCCTGATAAACCTTGCGAACGTCTTTCTTTTGACTGTCGATACGCAAAGAGCCGTAGCTCAAAATGCAGACGGATAGCTGTTCGTGAACGGTATCGGGAGTGAAATTCTGCCCGTTTAAGAGCATTTCCTTTGTGAAAACGCCAACTCTGCCGCTGAAATCCGCATTTAACCTTTGCGTGTAAGGGTGGTCGGGATTCATCAGGTTTGTTGTAGTCTGTGCCAATATCGGGTCGGACGGCACAAGCCAAACCACCACTTTAGGTTTATCGGACGGCAACTCATCAAAAATACGGCGGACAGCCGCACAAGCCATAAAGGTCTTGCCGCCACCTGTCGGAACCTTCATACAAATATGCGGTACGTCCTTAATATTGTTGCAGTAAGCGGGAACGCCGCCAAATCCAACCGCAATATCCTTGTCATTCCAATATTTCTGCCACGCCTTGTAAAGGTCGCCTGTTTCGTTCAGTGCAGACAGATATTTGGATAAATCGTCCATAACCTCACGCTGATAGTTATTTAAGTTCATAGTCTGCACCTCACATTCTTGTAATATCACGAGGAATTTTCTTGAAAGTAATATGCAGTTTTTCAAGTTCCTCGTCGCTCAATATGCACTTATCGGCATAAATCACATAGCTGTCAGCCTTTGTTTTTACCGTGTGCAGGAAATCCCTGTCAAGCGTAGTGACCTCGTTTTTGTCATAGTAGAAATAGTAAGCCGTGCCGAAATTTTCACCGAGGAAATACGGCTCGTCCGCTTTATCGGTAACAGCCTGCTTTGTTTCGGTGAAATAGACGTATTCACGAATCTTTTCAAGCGGAACATTTTCGTTGAGGTATTCGCCGTTAAGGAGTGTTTCACCCAACTCATAAAATGCAAAGCCGCCGCCTGTGCCAGGGGTTGCCTTTTTACCCTCGCCGTAGCCGTCAATTACACGCTTTACACGCTCAGCGGTTATGCTGTCTGCATAGTCCATCATTTCAATAAGGATAAATTTGCGGTTGCCGCCGTCTTGCTTGTTCATATTCAGAACAGCGTGGGCGGTTGTGCCGGAGCCTGCAAAGCTGTCGAGGATAATGGAATTATTATCTCCGGCAATAGCCAAAATTCGTTCAATTAGTCTTACGGGTTTGGGCGTGTCAAAAGGAATTGAACCATTAAATACGGTTTTAAGTTCCTTTTTGGCTTCATCCGTGTGACCAACTTCATCATACGTCCAGTAGTTCGTTGATATTCTTCCATCGACAGAATCAGCATAAACTTTTCTACGGATACCCCCTTTTCCACCATTCGTGAAATAAAAACGTGGCCAAGGACCGATATCATATACTTTTTGCGCTATTATTTTTGATTCTTCATATGGTTTTGATAAAACGATAGCCTTAACATCAGCTCTTACTTCATCTTTTGATACACCGCATATCTCGGCTCTCTTTTCAGCGTCATTCAAATCTTTAAGTTCATAAGGGCACCAGCCGTTCATATATTCTAGCATTTGCTCTTGGCTATATCTCCAATGAGCTGTTACATTAGGGTAAAGCATTTTCCCAGTAAATGGGTGCTGTATTGCATAAACCATACCTTGGTGTGTTTTGGCATCCGATGCAATTGGAGAGCCGCTCATCCATGAGCATCTGTCTCCGTCAGGGTTTTTGTATGAAGCATCCATTTTTTCTGTTCTTGGTAATTTGTTTGGTTGCCAGCTCTGCAATTTGCTATAAACAAGAATGTGTTCAACTTCCAATGGTATTCCTTTTGAATCATTACGAATAGAGTATGTCCTTTGCCACGAAATATTTGCTACAAAGCAATTTGAGCCGAATATCTCATCGCAAATCATCTTCAGATTGTAAAGCTCATTATCATCAATAGATATGAAGATAACCCCGTCCTTTGCAAGCAGCTTATGCAGCAGCTTCAGCCGAGGATACATCATACAAAGCCACTTGTCGTGACGGGACAAGTCCTCGCCCTCGCTGCCGACCACCTCGCCGAGCCATTTTTTGATACGGGGGTCGTTGACATTATCGTTATATCTCCACCCCTCGTTGCCGGTATTGTAGGGAGGATCTATGTAGATACAGCGAATTCTGCCCTCGTATTTCGGCAAGAGAGATTTAAGCGCAGACAGATTATCCCCGTGGATTATCATATTATCGTTTTCGTCACCATAGCTGTATTTTTCATCAAGAACTCTGTACGGCACGTCAAAGTGATGATTTATAACCTTATCCTTGCCAATCCAATCAAGTGTCGGCATTCTCGGTCACGCTCCTTTAATGAAGATGATTACTCAAATATAATTATAGCATATTTGACAGTTTTTTTCAACCGGTTTTCAGAGGAGATTATAGTCAATTTTTCTTATTCAGAAAATTTGTGCTTCTTATCCTTAATTTCGTCATTCAGCCTCTCCGCATACCTTACAATTTCATCAGTCATCTGCCAAATTTGCTGCCTATACTCCGCAAGCTCCGTATCCGGGCTGTGATCGGTAACGCTGTTTTTTAGTGCGAGAGCCTTTTTACGCATATCCTTGAAATATTCATCGAATTTGTTCAGCCTGGCATCGTCCTTTTTCAGCTTGCGTTTCAAATTGTTGCCCGTAGTGTAGAAAATGTCATAAGTCCGCTGAACATTGCTCTTTGAGTTTCTTTTCCGTACCTCCTTTGTCCATTCATTTTTGTTTACAAGCCTACACTCCTCCGAACAGAAATCCGATTCTGTCTGCTTGCTTTTCACAATGAGCTTCTTGCATATCGGACAGTTGGAAATTATGCGATTTGACTGCTTGAGAATATCGCAGTAGATACGGAGAACAGCAAGAAATGAATCTTCTGCAACATATCCCGTCTGCCACGTTCCGTTGTTGTGAGTATAGTAAATGTGGATAGTCAGATCCGTAGGGGCATCGTTCAGCTGTTCGGGAATATTCCAATACCGCACATTACCGCCGTCAAGCGTAGGCAGATTGCGGAACGGCAGGAGCATATCGGAAACACAGGTGTTGAACTGTTCCGCAAAATGAGCTGCCGATTTTTTCATTGATGATGTGAGCAGATGCCATTCTGAACTCAGCGTCTTATGGTTGTATTGATAATTTGTCAGAATAGAAAATATCATAAAATTGAGAATCATATTACCCTTGCTGGAATCGTCATACATTTCGGTGAGGGCATTTATATATTCCTCCGCAGACTTGTTGCCCTGTCCTTCGCTGATTATTCCGCAAAGACCGTTGGAGCATTCAGCCATAGTGTCCATTTTGCTGTCACAGTCACCTTTGGCAAGCTCATTCATATCCTCCACAAGGCTACCGAGCTTTCGTGTGCGTACCTCTATTTCGTCGGAAACAATACCCATAGTGAAGTAGCTTTTAAGGTTTTCGGGACTGCCGATAGCAATGACCTCCTTTTCGTTAGGCACATCAAAGCTGACTCCGATAGCTGCCGTTTTATCTTGTGCGTTTATGTTTTTTACGTTCATTCGTTGTCCTCCAATCAGTTTTGTATCTGTATGATTGTGTGTTGCTTGTTCAATATATAATAGTATATCATATTAAGACCCGAATGTCAATTCCAATCAGTAAAACCAATCAGTTTTTATGTGATTGATTGGACGTTATCAATCGAGTGGTACTCAGTTACACCACTATTTAGAGCTTTTCGGAAAAAATGATGTATAATTGAATTATCGAAAGCAGAAAGGTGGTGAAAAGTATGAGTGAGGATTTAAAGCACACACCCGAAATTCTCTCCGCAAAGGACTTGCAGGATATGGGATTTTCACGTTCTATGTCATATGCCCTGTTCAATCGTGAGG
>JBJFFR010000102.1:5393-13099 GCA_051891935.1 Oscillospiraceae bacterium | reverse complement strand
CCCGAAACAATGCATCTGTAATAGGAAGAATCGTTTATGTTTAACTCAAAAATGTCATCGACGGACAACACAACAAAAAAATTATCGTTTTCCGCCGGAATAACGCCTGAAATCGTTACGTTTTTCGAATACGGATAATTTTCCGCAAGCTCCGGATGTTCCTCTAAAAAGGCGCTCGGCTCGAAGGAATATTGTACTTCACCTGAAGCAACATCGTAAATCTTCAGTGAATCAATTGAATAGGAAAACAGATAAGCCATATCGTCCGAAAAAACCTTCGTGTCTCTTTCCGGAAGGGAAATGAAGTTTTCCGGAACATAAGAATTGTTGTATGCATTTAAAACAGTTGCCAATGCATACATCTGTTCCGGAACAACCGGTCCCTTTTCATTTCCCTCGGGAAGAATTGTCAGAACAGATTCCAGTGCCGACTTTGCATCTCCTTTTTGGTATTGTTCAAGGGCAACCGTGGACAAATATCTCGCCTGATTGCGCCTCGCTTCCTGATAACGAGAATTCACCTGAGCGTTCTTTACTAACAGCATAACGATAAACGCAAGCAGAGCCGCAAACGCAGTGCCTATGACTGCAATTTTTTTCTGTCTTTCATAATGCTTCTGTCTTTGAACCAAATCATCGTAATGACAGTTCAGCAATTTTGCAACAATTCGAAGCTTTTCTCTTTTTATGTTTTGCTTCAGTTCCTTAATTGTCTCACCGGCAACATTCGCCGCAAGCGGTTCGGAAATGACCTCTTTCCCATCCACAACGCTTCTACGCAGGAGTTCATCCGGAAACGCTTCATACGGGTCCCCATTAACAAGGATCGGCAAAACATGATCCATGTCATGATGCTCCAGGAAATAGGTAATCTCCTGTCTGCACCACACAGATTCCTTATACTGTGGCGAACAAAGAACAATTAAATACTCTGAATGATCAAGGGCCTCACGGAGGCTTTGAGACAAATCAGGAGAAATATTTAGCTCGTCCGTATCTCTGAAGACCATACCGAGGCGCGCTTTTCCGTTCTTTCTGAGCTTTTTCGGAATGTGATAGTGTTCAATCTGATGCTGAATCGCAATCGCCGCCTCCATATCCACCGGAGTATGACGATAGCTGATATAAGCGATGTATTCGCGTTCCATTTTGAGCGCTCCTTTGTTTAGTTATTCTTGAACAAGTTCTGATGCATGGGGAATTACACGAATGATGTTAATATCTGTCTGTTGATAACCAACGGCCTGTCCGGCAATCGGGTTTTCGGATTCAGAAAGCGCCTTCAAAGCGTCGCGGCTGACGAGGCAGGCGCGAGTGCGTCTGTCCGTGTTTTTGGCTATGCGTACAGGATCTTTTTCTTTTTCTTTTGCCGATATACGGGCATGACATTAACCCTTCTCAAAAAACACTGTCAAAATTATACTGCATCAAAAGAAAAAAATCCAGCATTTCTCAAAATATTGGATATTCTCTGAGCGATAGCATCCCCTAAACCGCCCCCATCCGCTGCCGCAACGCAGCCGACCCGGCACTTATCCCCCCGCACATAGTAAAACCCTCCGGAGGAACGCCTGAAACACGGCATTTCCCCGGAGGGTAAAAAGATACCCGGACTTGAATTGTATCAAATCCGGGTGCTTATTTGGCTAGGGGTTGCAATTGTGATACAAAAAGTGTAATCGTTAAATTTGCGTAGTAATTAAAATAATCAAGTAAAAGCCACAACTTTAATTTATCCCAAAGAAATAGTGTGAAATATGCTTATTTTCTTACTTTCATCGCACATCTCCACAATACTTTTTCTTTTTTATATCTACCCATAATTTCTTCATGAATAAATAGAGCTTCCCAATCTTTAAAAAATCTTTCTATATCTTCTTGATTAAAAAATCTTTTATATCTTCCATCGCTTGTTTCGTATAAATGTGGTTCAATTTCCTTTCCTTCTCCTGCGCCATGATTAACATCTTTTACAGAATTAACTCTAAAAAGTAAAATGCCATCTGGTTTTAAAACTCTTTTTATTTCTTCTAAAACTTCAAATGTTGTTCTTTCTCTAAAATAATGCAAACTCAAATCACATATCATTAAATCTGTAAAATTATCTTCAAAAGGCAATCCCCTTGTCATATCAAAACATTCCGTCCTTTCCACCTCCGGAAAATTCTTTTGAATATTTTGTATAGCATTACTTGAATAATCACATGGAATTACTTTTTACCTCTCTCAAATTATCAAAATATGTTATGCAACCAAATGCGCAAAGAGGAAGCTGTCGTTCTAAAAGGGAACTGATAGCAGGGATAAACGACCATCTTGCTTCTACAACAGCCAGCGCCTACATTTTTGCAGAGTTAGCAAAAAATTGTCCAATATTGCAAACTTGAACACAGGTCAAAAAACATTGATTTTTCTATAAAAAATCGGTGTAGAATCCAACACTCTCTTCTGTTGAGGGTTCAGATTTCTACACCGATTCATATCGTGAAAGGGAATGAGATCGGTAAATTTCCGAGCTCATTCCTCAACAATTTATTATTGTCTTTTGAATCCACTGATTACGCAGTCTGTTTTTTATGAAAGGTCAAGGTTAATAAGCGCACTCCGGTTTATGGAAAACAGAAGCTTAACTATCTCGCTTTCGTCAATGGCATAGTCCGAGCGCATCCACTGAATGATAATGCCCGTGTTGCCGTTGAGAATATAAGCGAAGACATACTATCTAACAAATGGGGTGCAGTTCAGTTTTAAGGATTTACGCTTGATGATATACGAATAAAAAATTGTTGCTTTATGTAGAATTAAGAATTATAATGTAATAAATGTAAAAAAACAGCAACAATTGCACGCTATATCATAACAGATTTGACTGATGTTCGGATGCGTTAGCTTTTTGATATCTGACTTTGTGGGTGAGCTTTTTGGATAGTAAATACGATTCAACTATAAGCGAGTCAAAAGAAGAAAGTGTTTTTAAGGCAATGCAAATTTTCCTGGAAGAACAGGAAAAAAACAAACCTGTTATTATCAGACCGAACATTTCTCTTAGGGGAACCCTCTGTCCGCATATAATGTTCATCTTAATATATGTTGCATTAATTATCGGCTCTTGCGTTTTGATTAGGGCAAATGAGCTACCACGTGAATATGTTTTTTTGCCTATAATATTAGTTTTCGCTATTGTTATCATCAGAGCAAAAAAAATAATTGTTGATGCGATTCTTATTTATCAGCAATATGCACCCGAACGAATCAGAGGAGCATGCGTTTTTACCCCGTCTTGCTCTGACTATATGCTGTTGGCGATTAATAAATACGGAACTGCCAAAGGGGTTATAAAAGGAATAAACCGACTGTTAAGATGCCATTATCCGAACGGTGGCGAAGATTATCCATAAAGGAGAGAAAAATAGATGGCATTTCAACCTGCGATATGCTCAAGTTGCGGCGGAAGCTTAAAAGTTGACGATGTGAACTTAAACGGATTTTGCGAGTGCAAATATTGTCACACAGCGCATAAAGTAATAGATATTATTACGATTGACGGACTACCTACAGTAAAGGGACTGCTTGAGAATGCCAATAATGCGATTGACGATGGAAATGTAGAAAAAGCAGTAAAGTTTTATGAGGAAGCAATTAAGATTAAGCCTAATTGCCATGAAGCGTGGTGGGGTATATTCCTCTGTCAGAAGTATTTCGACCAGTATTACGGTTATGCCGACAAATACGGAAACAGCGGGCCGTTAACAAAGGCCAGCATAATGCAAAGCACCATTAACAAATATGCAGATAAGGCAATTCGGTATGCGCCTCCCGAAGAGTCTGCACAATACTCAAACTTCATTGCGGACGATTTGAACTACATAGAGCAGGTGCGCAGCGGACAATATGACGAACGCAGCAAAAATGGTAAGTCAGGATGCTATATTGCCACTGCTGTTTATGGTAGCTATACCTGCAATGAGGTCCTCGCATTAAGACGCTATAGAGACGATTATTTAGCAAAAAGCGGACTCGGGCGAGCTTTCATTAAGTTCTACTACGCTGTCAGCCCGACATTGGCAAAAAAAATAAGACGGGATTCTTGGATAGAACATACGATAAGAAATTATTTAGACAACAAAGTAAAAAGATTGAATCTGTGATGTGACGGTAGCACGACTACAGATGCTTTTTACTTATTTATTGGAAGGAGAAATATCAATGATACAGTACAAGACCGTTGCTGGTCCCGTTGGACTTACAATCAACAGAAATGAAGACTATGCTTCCGCAGTAAAGCAGTATGCTGCCATTATTGACAGAGAAGCTGTCGGCGGATGGAAGCTTGCGTTCATTCAGGAAATTCCCGTTACTAAGAAAGCTGGGTGCTTGGCTGGCCTTTTCGGCGCTGGCGATACTACAGTTTTCTTTAACATGCTTGTTTTCAGTAAGGAAGATTAATCTTCAAATACACCGACTGCATTACTACCGAATGTAGTTGGTGCTTTTTTTAGTAAATTCAATGGAGGCACATATGTGTTTTGAACATATTTCTTCGATAAATCTGACTAATGGTGAATTTGTTGCGCTTGAAGCTCTCGAGCTAACCGCAATCCCTCATATTTCAATCATAGACAGCAGAGAAAATGCAATTGCAGAAATAGTAGAAAAATATAAAAATGAAACAAGCAGCCTGTTAAATGAAGTATACCAGACATATAAGGCTTTGAGCTACGATGCTGGTTATTCAAAAGATATTTCACTTGAACTACTTTGGTTGACAGAGGCAGTTAAGAACCAGCCTTATAAAGCAAAAATCAAGCTTTATTTGATGGTCAGGGCGATAGACGGCAACGAATCAGACGCAAAATCGACTGTGGACACCTTAATAAAGTTGTGCCGGTCAACGCTTTCGCTGCAGAAATATGATTATTCCGAAGTTAGCAGTTTTGATTTGCTAAACGCGGTGAAGAGCGTAGACGATTCTTGCGTGAAAGCTATTGTTAAGGAAGAAAAGGTTGAATACCTGCAAAATCAGTTACTTCCATTTTGCTATTCATACGATAAGATACCGATTTCAAATAATGATTTAAGCAGGATAGTTAATGTCCTTATTGAATATCCGAATTGCGCTGTTTCTATGCAATTGATTCCCACAATATTTGAGCAGCCTGAAATCAATGAAATTGACAGGGTAACTCAAGCGCTGGAAACTCTGAGTAAGGGGGTTATGGAACAGGGATTCGGTAATGTGAGTTTTACACTCGCAGAGAAGCATGCTGCTACGTATAAGTATTATTCTCAAAGCAAAAACGCACCGCTATATTCTTTTAATATCCTGATTTACGGAGGCCGTTCGGCAACATCAAATATCTCCAATCGGGTTTTTGGGCAATTGTCAGCCGGCGAAAGCGATTCTGCAAATCTCAAGATGATAGAACTATTCTCAAACGAGGTGCAAAAAGACAGCAATTTCTATCCTCTGCCGTGGGCAGTTAATGAATTGCTGATAAGCAGGGACAGGAACAGCCAAATATGGAGTTCAGGTCAGTTCTCAGATTCCCTCTATAGACTTCCGTATATAATAACAGCAGAAGAAGCGTCAGAATTTTTCAGATGGCCTATCGGCTGCGATCGTATTTCTGCTGGACTTACTATAAATGAATCCGGAAAGGTAAGCAAAACATATACTGACGACATTATCAACGCCGGCGATATTACAGTAGGAAAGCTAAAATCATCTTCTCACGGTGATACAATTGGATTCTCATTAAAAGATTTGGCCAAACATATGCTTGTTGTCGGAACGCCGGGATCGGGTAAAACGACCTTTTCCGTTAGCCTTTTGGATAGACTTTGGAAGGAACATAATATTCCGTTCTTGGTAATTGAGCCTGCCAAAAACGAATACCGTGCATTAGTTCAAAGCATTCCGGACTTGCAAGTTTTTACCCCGGGTAAAAACTATATTTCTCCTTTTGTCTTCAACCCTTTTGTACCGCCGAAAAATGTAAAGCTCGAGACTTATAAATCAACATTGAAAACAGCCTTTGCGGCAGCAGTGTCTATGTCAACTCCACTCGACAAAATATTTGAGGAGTCAATCAATAATTGCTATTCGGATTTTAGATGGCTTGATACATATACCTCAGACGATAAAGGAAAGACTTTCAATATTTCAGATTTTATTAAATGCTTCCAGCAGACATTTGATGAAATCGGATACACCGGGGATGCAAAGAATATCGGACGCGCCGGCGTAGTGCGCCTGAACAGTCTCGTTAATTTGTTTGATAACTACTGTTCAATTCCGATTGAAGATTTGTTGAAGAAGCCGACGATTATTGAACTTGCTGCAATAGAAAATTCTGATGAGAAGGCTCTGATTATTGCTTTGCTTCTACTGTCAATTCTTGCTTATGTAAATGCAAATTATGTCGGCGAAGGCGGCCTTAAAAATGTGATTTTGCTTGAAGAAGCGCATGTTCTTCTTGACGCGGATACAAACGTCGGTCAAGGTGATGCAAACCCAAGCGCAATAGCCCAAGGCCTTGTAAAAAGAATGCTCGCCGAAATTCGTTCTTACGGCGTTGGAATTGTAATAGCTGATCAGTCACCGAGAAAAGTGTCAACTGATGTAGTCGCACTGACAGATATGAAAGTTGTGTTCAGATTGGTCGAAAGTGTAGACAAGCAAATCATCGGCGACAGCACCAATATGTCGGACACACAAATTCAGAGAATGTCCAAATTAAAACCCGGCGAAGCTTTCCTGTTCTTCAATAAGCTCGATGAGCCTGAGGAAGTCATTACACCTGACTACAGACTTGAAAACAACATAAGCATTACTTTATCTGATGACGACATCAAAGAGTTATCTACCTATTGGAAAGATAAATCCAACAAGCTAAAGCCTTACCCTCAATGCGACTATTGCCGTTATTGCAATAACACCTGCGATTATTTCCGCCGCGTTCTAGCGAGAGAAATTGCCCGTCGAATATATACTAAACATTTCAAACCGGATAGCAATGACTTTAAAAAAGTGGAAAATGTATTTGCTCAGATAACTAAGCTGGTAAAGGCGGAACTTAACGATGAACCGCTGACACATGAATTGATGTCGTGTGTAAAAGTCCATTTGTGGAGAAAAATTTATTACAACACGAGAATAAAAGTGAGAGAAATTCAGATTGAAAACTCAGTAAAAAAATAAAGGAGCCTACATATAATGGACGAATCAGTTGATACCAGTGTGGATACTTCAGATATTGGGAATAATTTTGATGCCTCTGATTCCGTATTAGCTGATACAGATATATCTTTTGATATCGGTGATTCTTATGAGGATATACCCGAGGATGTACCCGAGGATGTACCCGAAGACGTACCCGAGGATGTACCCGAGGATATACCCGAAGACGTGCCCGAGGATGTACCCGAAGACGTGCCCGAGGATGTACCCGAAGACGTACCCGAGGATGTACCCGAGGATGTACCCGAAGACGTGCCCGAGGATGTACCCGAGGATGTACCCGAGGATATACCCGAGGATATGCCCGAGGATGTACCCGAGGATATACCCGAGGATATGCCCGAGTATGTACCCGAGGATGTACCCGAAGACGTACCCGAGGATATACCCGAGGATATGCCCGAGTATGTACCCGAGGATGTACCCGAAGACGTACCCGAGGATGTACCCGAGGATGTACCCGAAG
>JBJFFR010000102.1:0-5293 GCA_051891935.1 Oscillospiraceae bacterium | reverse complement strand
TACCCGAGGATGTACCCGAGGATGTACCCGAAGACGTACCCGAGGATGTACCCGAAGACGTGCCCGGTGACGCAGTGACTGATACTACAGATGAAACAGAACCTTATAAAGCTGTTCCCGGAAGACATGGATATTTAGAACCAGATATTGAACCATACCACGCCATTCCTAATTCTCAAAGAGGTCCGGACCAAGTTCCGCTTCCTGAGACTTCTGATGAGTTTGCAGAAGATATTTCCGGGATTGTACCCAAAGATGCAGACAGTGCCGACATTTCCGATACTGATGCCGTAAATGAGAACGCAAATGATGCTTCTGTGCAGGAAGCTGCGAACGACAGTCAATTTTCAGGTAATGATATTGATGAATACGGCGAGAATGACGGAGGTGCCCCCGTCAAAGTCCTCAAGCGAGTGTACGGTGACACATCGATGAGCAGGCCGGACTATGAGCGGGATTTGGCTGATCTGGATGAAGGCATTGGCAACTGGCAGAAAATGCAGGAGGAAATGGCACGGGATTTGGATGCCGAAGATGAGCGAATCATGAACGATACAACGCTCAGTGACGAGGAGCGGCAGGAGCAGCTTGACCGCAACGGCGCTTTGCGTCAGCGCTTAAGTGAGCAGTACGATAAGGAGTATACCGATCTGAACGCCGAAAGGGAAAACCTGCTGAGTAAGATAAATGGCAGAGAACCCGTTGTGGAGTATTCGCAGAACGGCGTTGATATTACGGAAGTAAACGGCAACAGTGATTATCAGGATTGGAGATCCGATGAATCTTATGACGCAGGGGACAAGCCGGTGGATTTTCCAAAGCAGTCGGAATTAAGCGATAAACTTCTCAATGACCTTCCTGACGACAGAAAGCACGTTGCCGACATCGCTTTCAAAGATGCTCCGAGTGAAATAGTAAATGACCTAAATAATCACGCAGATGATTTAAAGCCGGTAGCAGACAGCGGATACGGTTTTAATGAATATGGCGAACGCGTCAAGAACGGCTCATATTATTCTCCCGACGATTCTCAAGTTAGAATGAATGAGGATTACGATGACGATGAGTATGAAGAGGTTCTGCCTCACGAGCTTTCTCATTTCCTCGACCATCAACATGGATGGGATTCGCGTAAACCTGAATTCACAGAAGCTCTTGGCAAGGATTTGAGCACTTTGGACCGTTCCACGCCTGAGGGAAGAGCAAGGTTCAACGAAATGCTGGATGATGCAGTAAACACCGGCGCAGCAGATGACCGTGCGGTTTCTGACCTGCTGTTTGGCGCTTTCGGTGAAAACGGCAATGACCCGGAAATCATATCTCGGTTTGACGATGAAGGAATATCAAAATATTCCCACTCCGACAATTATTGGATGGGTATTGACGAAAACGGGATACGCGCCGACGATGGTGGAGCATCAATGAGAAATGCCGAAATATATGCGGAAATAGGCGCCGTCAGATGCTTAAACAGCAGAATTTCCAACAATTTTATTGAACGGTATTTCCCGAACACATATAGCCAATATAACAGGTACTATAACATTAAATGACTGGAGATGTAATTTATGCCCTCATCAGAACTAAACCAAAAACGCAGAGAGCTGAATAAGGCTTACAGGTCCTTGTTCGGATATACTCCTTCACCATCCGACTATGCATGCTCGAGTTGCGAGTATTTTGCTGCCATTGCCAAAGCGGTGGAGGAGAAAAAAGATATCAGCCACTATTTGTCAAAAAGAGCTCCTCATATCGACGGTACTTTAGAATAAAAAGGAGTAGATTATTATGTCACTTTTCAACAGAAATCCTAACGAAGCTGCCTATGTTGGCGGCAAAAAACACTGGACTGACGTCATAAAAAACAGCGGTCCTGGCGAACTTCTCATTTGGCGTCAGCCTGAAGAAGATTTTAATACGAACTCCACTTTGATTGTAATGCCCGGCGAAGAGGCAATCTTCGTCAAAGGCGGTACGATTGAGCAGGTTTTCGATAACGGCACATATAAGCTTTCAACTGAGAACTATCCGTTTATCAGCAGACTCAGAAATGCTTTTTCGGGTGGGATCAGTACATTTAACTGTGTAGTATATTTTGTTCGTAAAGCCGACAGCGCTGAGATACTCTGGGGTACCTCATCTCCCATTCAGGTCCGTGACAGTGTATGGGGTGTCAGGACGGATGTGAGATCCCGCGGCGCTTATAAAGTTAGAATAGCTAACCCGGCGAAGCTTCTTGAAAAACTGATTGGAAATAATGTTCCGCTTCAGTGTCAGGCGGACATAAACAGATACTTTGAAAACGAGTTTCAGGGGAAAATAAAATCTGCGCTTTCCAAGTTCCTTAATAGTTTGCAACGAGAACTGGTTGGAATTGATGAATACTTAGAAGATCTTTCGGAAAATGTTGAGCCGTATATTGACGAAGCATTGGAAAACTACGGATTAAAATGTGCTAAGTTCTCACTTGCGGCACTGGACATTGATACAACAAAATACGACCAAATCGATGAGTCGCAGATTGAACTGATTGCGCGTCAGAGAGGCTATCAAGGCGACCTTGCAGGTATTCAAATGCTGGGAAGCAACTGGGAGAAAATCAAGGGAGTGGAGCTTCTCAAGGATTTGGCAAATAACCCCGGAGCGGGCGGCATTGCCGCAGCAGGTGCAGGTATGGGAATGGGAATCGGAGCAGCAGGTGCTTTCGGCGCTATTGCGCAGGGAATATTCTCGCAGACAAATATTGGTTTCGGACAGCAGCCGCAGCAGGCACCACCACAGGCAGGTCCCTCCGGCAGATTCACTCAGGCGGGTACTGCACAACAGAAAAATTCAGAAGACCCCATGGCGGTACTTGGCAAGCTGAAGCAACTGCTGGACGCCGGATTGATTGAGCAGACCGAATATGATGCTAAAAAAGCTGAGATTTTAAATAGAATGTGAGGCGATTAATTATGACATTAGTACCTGCTATTTGTACACAATGCGGGTCAAAATTGGAAGTTGATCCTGGCAAAGAAGCTGCTATTTGTCCGTATTGTAAAACCCCGTTTATTACACAAAAAGCAATTAATCATTATAGTACAACGAATGTTACGAATATAGATCGTTTTCATGCTGAAGTAGTGAATATGACCGACGACAGCTCACGGGATAATCGTGTAAAAGCGGGCGAAACATTCATTAGCTTAAATGATTACGTTTCTGCTGAAAAAATTTTTGGTGAACTTACAAAGGATTGTCCTTACGACTATCGTGGGTGGTGGGGACTTATTCGAGTATATAGCGTTGATTTCAGTGACATGACAATAGACGGAGAAATACTATCAAGGATCGCACAATTCTATCAAAATGCAATTGCCGTTGCATCTATTGATGAGCAAAAAGCAATTGAGCCGCAATACGAGGCATATTATAATTCTGTGAGAGAAAAACTTGATGCGTTGCTGTTAGATACCCAAACAAAAATCAAAAACTTGGAAACGGAGTTTAATCGCTACAAGCGTGATCATGAAGATCAGATAAATCACATTTCTGAACAAAAGAAGAAAATAATATCTCCAAGTGTTGTACTGGCAATTGTTATATTGGTGATTGTTGGAATTTCGGCTGTTTGTGGGACGATTGAAAGTGGACTTGGGGTGGGAATTCTGGCTTTTATTATTTTCGGCGCAATCGGTAAAGGAATACACTCTCTTATTGGACGTTTGATAGATATACCTTCAAATAGAGCACGCGAAGAAATGGATGCAAAGATTGCCAAATTGACCAAAGAACTCAGTGATTACACAAATAAGTATACAGAAGAAATAAACCGCTTAAATACGATTATTCAGAAAGCGAGATGATGTTTATGAAAAAGAAAAATATTCTATGGATTCTGCTTGACATAGTTTTCCTTGCGGTATTTAATACAGTATTTTTCATGGTTGGAGGCACAGACCACCCTGCATCAGCTTGGATCTCGTATGGATTTATTCATTTTTCATACTTGATGATACTTGTCACCCCTTTCCTTATTAGAAAGAGCAGTAGCCAAGCCGTATTGGGATTCTCACTTTATTCTGTGTCGGCTGTTTACTTCTTTGTAGAGTTTATTGCCGGCTTAGTATTTATTTTTATAAGCAGTGAATCCTATAAGGCTTCTCTGGTTGTGCAGGTAATTATTTCGGGAATTTATGCGGTAATGCTGATTTCCAATTTGATTGCTAATGAATATACCGCAGATAGCGTTGAACAACACGAAGATGAGGTGGCATATATCAAAAATGCTGCTTCAAGAGTAAAGATACTGATAGGAAAAGCAAGCGATAAAAAAGCAAATAAGGAAATTGAAAGAGCATATGACTTGCTACATTCAAGTCCTTCAAAATCGAACAATGCCGTTGCGCCGCTGGAATCAGCAATATTGAGAGCAATTTACGAACTCGAAAGTGCCGTTTCCTCGAAAGACGAAGATGCCATTTTTTCGAAGTCAAGAGAAATCATATCTTTAGCTGAAACGCGCAATGATGAGTTGAAAAAATTAAACTAACGAAATCTTGCTTTATGAAAAAGAGAAGAGAATGATACAATATAAATCGGTTCCGGGACCTGTAGGAATAACAATCAGCAGAAAAGAAGACTTTGCTTCCGCCGTAAAGCAATATGCATCAATAATAGACCGTGAGTCTGTAGGCGGCTGGAAATTCGAGTGTATCCGCAAGATACCTGTTACGAAAAAAGCCGGTTGTCTGGCAAGTCTATTTGGTAAGGAAGATACCACGTTGTATATGAATATGCTTGTATTCAGCAAGAATGATTCAGACCACATCTCCTCTGGGACAGTTAACAAACACAGTGAAATCGCA
This sequence comes from Oscillospiraceae bacterium, assembly GCA_051891935.1. Taxonomy (GTDB): domain Bacteria; phylum Bacillota; class Clostridia; order Oscillospirales; family Ruminococcaceae; genus UMGS363. The sequence continues at coordinate 443 of JBJFFR010000102.1, read as the reverse complement.
AATTCACCGATTTCAAGCTTTACTCCAAATAGTACACCGAATTCCGAAGCTCCGGAAATTGTGTCAACCTACAGTCCGATTGGAACCGAGTCAAATTTCAGCACAGACAATGTAAAAACAGGAGGCAAAAAAAACGTAGTGATAGTTGCTGCCGTACTTGCTGTTATAGCGATCATTGTCGGTATTGCGGTAAGTTCTTCAAATCGATCTAACCGTTATGATGACTATAACGATGGATATATCACTGAAGAAGATTATATTGACCCTGTGTACAAGGATGAAAGCGAAGTGTCAAATGGCGCAAGAAATTTCTGCAATATGGCAAGCGGAATATGGGTCGATATGGACAATGTCAGACAAGATGGTGGTCTTGTCATATTTGATTTTCTTATTATTCAAGATGGCACTATAGCCACAGGTACATATCCCGGAGAATACAGCCG
>JBJFFR010000101.1:0-2450 GCA_051891935.1 Oscillospiraceae bacterium | reverse complement strand
GGAGCAAAGCAGCACGGAAGGATTCTGATGATGGCTTGATGTTCCTCTTTTGCTTGAGCTTTCCTGAATTCCGTGAATAAGAGGAGAACGTTCAAGTTGGCGTTCAAGAGTATGTCTGCCGTGAAAATGCACCCATTCCCATTCACCGTAAGCAATGTCAAGACAAAGGCTTGCCGCTTTTGTAAGGATAACAGACTGTTGGCTATTGTTTGTAACAGAAACGCATCTTGTGATAATATCAAGCTTTGGCAGAACGCCGTATCGGAGCGTAACTTCAATATCCGAATATTTATCCTTTAGGATAATTTCCAGCGTTTCCGATTCGTTTTCGTCTGCATAGACTGCAGGAAGTCCGTTTATGCCGTATTTGCCCCTGCTTATGCGATAGCCTTTATATCGAAGATCAAGTGCGCAGCTGCCGTCCGAATGTACAGCCGAAATTCCCGTTATGCGGTAATCTCCAACGCCCTCGCAGGCATATTCAAGTGGCAATGTGTCAAGAGAATATGTGCGGTCATTTCCTGCGTCGTATATATTTCCCGAAAAGCCGACATCGGGATAGTTTTGCAGATATTCCATATCATATCCCGTTTTTTCGCCGTACCAAAGATGCTTTAAAACGCCGTATTTATCGGTTTTCATCTGATATTCGGTGTTATCGGTGATGATTTGGAAAAGTCCTGTCTTTTCATTTACAAAAATAGCCATATTTTTATCCCTTTATCTCAAATTCGTATGTTGTAAGGTCGGCAGAAAGCGTAATGCTGTCCGCCCCGTGCTTTCTTGTGATAACAAGCTTGTCATCTTCTGCATTTACATCAATTGTTCCTTCGAGAGAGAACGCTGGGTGAGTATTTCTGAGCACCATAAGCGATTTAAGCTTCTGTACAACGGGGCGTGACTGTTCGTTTTCGACATCCTCTGCGGTGTAGTAATGGCGGTTTATGTCACGTCCGTTTTTGGTGCGTTCCATAAGCTCAATGTCATTTTCACCTGCAAGCATTCCTACATAATAGACCTGAGGAATACCGGGAGCAAAGAACTGTATCGCTCTTGCAAGAAGATATGCGCTGTCGTTGTTTCCAAGTGCAGAATAATATGTGGTGTTGACCTGATAAATATCAAGGTTGTTATATGCCTCGGAGCTGTATATCATTTTAACGTTTGCGCCCTTGGAATACATCTGATCCTTGACCTTTTCTATCTCCTCATCGGGGATAAGGTCCTTTACGTCAACAATGCCTATGCCGTCGTGAGTATCAAGAGTTGTAAACTGCTTCATCGGGCATTTCAGCAGCCAGTCCTTAAGATATTTGCCCGTATGATTATACAGCGCGTGAAGGGTGAGAACGGGCAAAGCGAAATCGTATATCCAGAAGCCCTTGTCCGCAATTTTCATCGGAATTGTGTAATGCTCGTGAATCTCGGGAAGAATTTCAGCACCGCCTTCCGAAGCGATCTTTTCAATATCGTAAAGCAGCTCCCAGATGTCGGGTTCAATGAAAAAACAGCTTGTATCGGGTTTCTTCACCGCATAAGCAAATGCGTCCAGACGTATCACCGAAGCACCTCGGCGGCACATCTCACGGATAGTATCGGTGATGAACATCTTTGTGGTATCCGTTGTAACGTCAAGGTCTATCTGTTCCTCGCAGAATGTACACCACACCTTTTCGGTTGTGCCGTCCGCAAACTTTGCTTCAATATAAGGCGCTCTCGGCTTGCGTTTGTAGATGATATCGGTCTGCTCCTGCGTAGGCTCGCCGTTTTCCCAGAAATCCTTGTAGCGGATAAACATATCCTTGTATTCGGACTCGTCCTTTTTAGCAAGGAAATCTTTGAAATACTCCGAGCTTGCGGAAATGTGATTTACCATGAAATCAAACATAAGGTAGTATTCCTTGCCCATAGCTTCAATGTCGTCAAACGTTCCGAAGCTCTCGTCCACAACGTCATATCTCATCGGTGCAAAGCCCCTGTCCGCAGAGGAGGGGAAAAACGGAAGAATGTGAACTCCGCCGACCGCCTTTTTGTAGTGCTTGTTGAGTACGCCGTGAAGCTCACGGATATTCTTGCCCATACTGTCGGCGTAGGTTATAAGCATTATCTTGTTATGTATTTTCATTTTGATTTCCTTTCTTTAGTGCTTTCCCCCGCCGGGCGGCAGGGGAAAGTGTATATCAATCAACCCTTGACTGCTCCGTTTGCAACGCCGCCGATAATCTGCTTCTGACAGAAAATATAGAGTATAAGGATAGGCAGCAGCGCCAGCAGATAGGAAGCAAATGCAAGGTTGTAATTCGTGCCGAACTGGGTCTGGAAATTAAGCTGTGCAAGAGGAAGTGTTACGTTGTCCGAACCCGACATAATTACGAGAGGGGTCATAACGTCGTTCCATGTGCCGAGGGCGGTAAGTACAGCAACGGTAGCGTGCATAGGCTTCATCATAG
>JBJFFR010000100.1:0-49890 GCA_051891935.1 Oscillospiraceae bacterium | reverse complement strand
TGGTCGTATTCTATCCACCGTCTTTATCCATAGAACAAATGGTTATTAGTATAAGAAAATACCGCACAAAGAATGTCTTGTTGCTTTGAGAGGTATCGCCTTAAATTTAAGTAACACAATTCTACGCTCCGCATAATATGAACTATGAACACCGCAAAAAACTGGGATCACTTCCGAGCGGAGTTCAAATACATTTTATTAAAAGGAGTACTTTACTATGTGCGGATTTAACTTTGGCAATGGCAATTCTTGCTGGATCATCATCCTTCTTATTATCATCTGGGTTTGCTGCTGCAACAACAATAACGGATGCAACGACAACAACTGCAGCTGTAACTGCAGCTGCACACCTATGTGCTGATCTGAACTGCTGAAAAAATTCCCTGCGGTGAAATATTGCCGCAGGGGCTTTTTATTTGGAACGTGGTATCACGACCGAAATAAATCCTGCGCTGTTTTTTGAAACGGCTTTTCCCGATTCATAAAACAGCAGAAATGTGATCGAAGCTGTGCATACAAAAATTACCGCTTCATACAATGGAGTTATCGGAGAGATCAGTTTTGTGAAAGCCGATGCGATAATACAGCTTGAAGCGCTGTAAACAAACGGTATGAGAAGAAATGAACATAGAGAAAATTTTATCCCCGTCCATTTGCATACAGCGAAAATTCGGACTATGTTGCTGTAGATATTGCTTGCGTAATAGGAAACAAGAACCCCTATAAAACCGTAGAAATGAACAAACACAATAACGCAGGCTATCCTTATAACATATTCACACAACGAGTTCAGCGTTGAAAAATTCTGCTTGCCAAGTCCCTTCAGAATACATTCGAGAACTATTTCAAGGTAGATGAACGGCACAACTGGTGACATTTTCACCAGTGTTTCTCCTACAAGTGTATCGGACGGGCATATAATGCTTCCGATGCTTTTTCCGACACATAAAAAAAGACCTCCTATGAAAAAAGCGTAGATGAATGAGCTCGTCAGCGCCTTTGAAACAAGCCTTTTCACACGCTCTTTATTCTCCGATGAATTCGCCCTTGCGATCTCGGGCAAAAGAACATTTGAAAGCGCCGAAAGTATTACCGACGGGAAGAAAACAGTTGGAATTATCATTGCTTCAAACATACCGTATTCACTCATTGCACGGTCAGCTGAAGCGTCATGCTTAACAAGTGCGATCGGGACAAGAACATCATTGGCTGTCGAAAGTATCATCTGAACATAGCCGCTTGCAAGGATCGGAAGTGAAAGCTTCATGTATTTTCCGAATGTGTCAAGCTTTGGTTTTACACACGGCATACGGGAGAATTCCATATATTCCGAAGCGTATTTTGCAATGTAAAAAATAAAGCTTATGAATTCTCCTAAAAGTATTGATATGGCAATGAGAATATAGATATCAAATCCTCTGTCGATAAGAAAAACTACCGAAATCAGAAGAGCTGTCCATTTTGCAGCAAATTCGGTAATGTCACCAAGACAGGGAATGTCCACCTTCTGTACAGCGTTGAAGTAGCCTTTTATGCACGAACCGACCGCCGCAAAGGGCAGCGACAGAGCTATTATCCTTATCGGCATGGAAAGGTCAGTTTGTCCGCCGGAAAATGCTGATATTTTCTCTGCAAGAATAAACGATGCGATCATAAAAAAGCAGGACAGCGCAATTGAAAAGCCTGACGCATAACGCATTATAACGGTATAATTACGGTTTCCGAAGCCTGTTTCTTCCGAAACTAACCTGCTTGTGGAAATGAAAATATTTCCGTTTGCAAGCACCATTATGAATCCGAAAAGCGTGAAAATAAGCGTCATAATGCCGACCGAAGCTGTTCCGAGCTTGCTTGATATCAGCGAATTAAGAAAAATTCCAAGTCCCTGTAATATCAATGAAACAAATGTAAGTCGAAACGTGTCTTTTGCCATTTTATTTATATAAAATCTCATTCGGTTTCCCCCATTTCTTGGTTAAGTCTATGAAAATCAATGTAATTCTATGCTATATCTTGATATTTTGAAAAATAATGTATATAATATAAGTGTATGATTATTTTTTTGGAACCTATTCCAAAATTAAGAAAAGACGGTGTGATTATGACAAAGGCAGAAGCTTTTTTTGCTGAAATGAAGAATAAAAAAGTTGCTCTTATCGGTACGGGTGTGAGCCATATCGACCTTATCGGGCTTCTTTTGAAAAAGAATATAGATGTTACTGTTTGCGATAAAAAAACAAGAGAGGAAATGGGTGAGCTTGCCGATCGTCTGGAAAGCGAAGGAGCAAAGCTTTCGCTTGGCGAAAACTATCTGGATGCTATCTATTCCTCCGATGTTGTGTTCAGAACTCCGGGAATGTATTTTCTTTCTCCCGAACTGCAGAAAGCAAGAGATATGGGTGTTGTTGTAACTTCCGAAATGGAGGTCTTCTTTGATCTTTGCCCGTGCAGGATATATGGAATAACGGGAACGGACGGAAAGACCACCACGACTACCATCATAACCGAAATGCTTGAACGCAGCGGAAGAAAGGTACATAAGGGCGGAAATATCGGCCGTGCGCTTCTTCCGATCATTGAGGAGATTTCTCCCGATGATATCGCAGTTGTTGAGCTTTCCAGCTTCCAGCTCATAAGTATGAGGAAGTCACCCGATACGGCTATCATCACAAATATTTACCCCGATCATCTTAACGTTCATAAGTCTATGGATGAATATATCGGTGCGAAGAAAAATCTGATACTTCATCAGAATGCTTTCTCAAAAACTGTACTTAACCTTGACAACGAAAGAACAAACGCGCTTTCGGACGAGGTAAGAGGAAACCTGTTTAAATTCAGCAGACTATCAAAGCCGCTGCGCGGTTCGTTCCTTGATGAAGACGGCTGGCTCTGCTTCACGGACGGAGAAAAGACAGAGAAGATCGTCCATAAGGACAGCATAAGGATCCCGGGACTGCACAACGTTGAAAACTATCTTGCGGCGATCGCAGCGGTTTACGGCGATGTTTTCGCAGACAATATCCGTGCAACAGCGGAGAGCTTTGGCGGCGTTGAGCACAGGATCGAATTTGTTCGTGAGCTTGACGGAGTAAAGTATTATAATGACAGTATCGCAACAAGTCCCGTTAGCGTTATCGCAGGACTTAACGCATTCGATCGGAAGCTTATCGTCATTGCAGGCGGTTCGGATAAAAAACTCGATTATACAACAATGTCCGAAGCTATAAACAGCAAGGTCAAGTCGCTTATCCTCCTCGGTGCAACAGCCGATAAGATCGAAGCCGCAGTTAAGGGTTACAGCGGTTATGACGAGAACAACTGCCGCATCTATCGTGTTGAAACAATGGAAGAAGCGGTTGAAAAGGCTCGTGAAATTGCCAAGAGCGGCGATATTGTAACGCTTTCTCCCGCAAGTGCAAGCTTCGACCACTATAAGAATTTTGAAGAGCGCGGAAAGCACTATAAAGGCATTGTAAACGCTTTAAAATGAGGAAAAGAAAATGAATTTGAAAGAAGTTATAAAGAGCCTTGCAGACAGCAGCGGTGTTTCGGGTGATGAAGACGGTGCCGCAAAGCTTGCGCTCGGATATCTGAAAGAATTTACAGACGATTGTTATATAAAAAACAACTGCGTTTTCGGTAATTTTGGCAAGCGTGAAAAGGGAAAGCCGCATATCCTTCTCGATGCGCATATCGACCAGATCGGCTTTGTTGTGACTTATATCACCGATGACGGCTTTATAAAAATAGCAAACTGCGGCGGTATAGACAGACGTCTTTTGCTTGCGCAGCAGGTGAAGATACTCGGAAAAAAAGAGGTTTTCGGCGTTATATGCTCTATACCTCCGCACCTTGAAAAGAAGTCCGATGAGGGCAAGGTTCCCGAGTATTCCGATATCTGTATTGATGTGGGAATGACAAAGGAAGAAGCCGAAAAGGTAATTTCGCAGGGAGATAAAATAGTTTTCCTGCAGAAATGCCGTGATATGCAGGGCGACAGGATATCGGGCGCAGCTCTCGATGACCGCTGCGGTGTCGCTTGTCTGCTCCGTGCGGCTGAAATGCTGAAAAACGAACCGCTCAATTGCTCATATACAGTGATGTTTTCTTCGCAGGAGGAAGTAGGCGAGAGAGGAGCAAAGATCGGAGCTTATGATGTTGATCCCGATATTGCAATAGCTGTTGATGTAAGCTTTGCGCTTACTCCAGACGATTCGGAGCTGAAATGCGGAAAAATGGGAAAGGGCACAATGATCGGCTTTGCGCCGACGCTTGACCGTGAGCTTTCTGACAGAATGAAGGAAACTGCCGTCAAAAACAACATTCCGTATCAGATCGAAGTTATGAACGATGAAACGGGAACCAATGCCGACAGATTTTCTGTGAATGCAGGCGGTGTGAAGGTTGTTACATTGTCAATACCGCTGAAATATATGCACACGCCTGTTGAAGTTATTTCCGTATCGGATGTTGAAAACACTGCGAAGCTTATCGCCGCATATATCAAGGAGGTGCGCTGAAATGGAGTTCACTTCACTTTTAAAGGAGCTATGTGCTCTTAACGGTACTTCGGGCGATGAAAAAAGGGTTCGTGAATATATCATTGAAAAGATAAAGGACAAGTGCGAATACAAGGTCGATAATCTCGGCAACATTATTGCTTTTAAAAAGGGTAAAAAAACACCTGTAAAAAAGCTTATGATATCTGCGCACATGGATGAAGTAGGATTGATCGTTACATCCGTAAAATCAGACGGTACGCTGACCTTTTCACCTGTCGGAGGAATTGACGCAAGGGTTGTTATCGGCAGGAACGTCCGTATAGGCGATATTCACGGCGTTATAGGTTCAAAGGCTGTTCACAATCTTTCCTCACCCGAAAGGAACAAGGCAGCTGAATTTTCGGGACTGTATATTGATATCGGCACAGAGAGCAAGGAAGAAACCGAGAAGCTTGTTTCGCTCGGCGACTATGCTTATTTCGATTCGGAGATATTGACGCTCGGCGAGGATATGCTCTGCTCAAAAGCGATAGATGACCGTTTCGGCTGTGCGGTAATGATAATGCTTATTAACAGTGAGCTTGAATATGATGTGACATTCACATTCGTGGTTCAGGAAGAAGTCGGTTTAAGAGGTGCAAGGGCGGCTGCCTTTACAGTTGAGCCTGACTTTGCGATCGTTCTTGAATCGACAACTGCTGCTGATATTCCTCTTGCAAGCGGTGCTGAACGCTGCTGCGAGCTTGGAAAGGGTTCTGTTGTTTCATATATGGATCGTTCGACAATATATGACCGTGAATTGTTTGAGATATCAAAGCAGATCGCCGCTGAAAACAATATTCCGTGGCAGACGAAAACTATGGTCGCAGGCGGCAATGACAGCGGAGCAATACACATTACAAAAGGCGGCGTAAGAACGCTTGCGATCTCTATACCGTGCCGTTATCTTCATTCGCCGGCGAGTGCGGCAAGGTTTTCCGATATGGAGAATTCGCTGAAGCTTGCCGAGCTTATGATAAAAAAGGTGTGCGAGCTTTGATAAAGCGGATATTTGACACCGATGTAAGACTTTCGGAAACCTATTACGGCTATAAGATACGTTCTCTGCTTGACGCTTACGGTACAAGCTATGACTTTTGCAAGCTGTACACAAATGATGCAGGCGGAACGATACTAACTTATAATAGTACAATGACAGCAGACGGAAGCTTTGACAAAAACGAATTGGAAGGCTTCATACAGATGCTTGGTCCCGTGACGGTAGAAGTTCCGGATGACATTCTCTTGACTTTGGACGATGATTATGTTCGGACAGAGAGAACATTGTTCAGAGCGCCGAAAGGCTTGTCCTGCGAAGAAAACCTTGATGTAAAGTGCAACAGCTTTATAGCTGATTCTTTCCCAATAATATCGGAGGCGTTCGGGATAAACGAATTTGACGAATGGTATGTCGATATCTCGCATAGGATACGCCACGGTATTTCCGATATTTTTCTATATAAAACAACAACTGCCACGAAAGCTTTTGATATAAACGGCTTTGTTTTTCTGTCGCATATTGCAACTTCAAATTCGGACAGAGGACATGGCAATGCTTCAAGGCTTTTAAAATGGCTTTGTGAGAAATATGAAAAAGAGTGTAAAGAGGTGTATCTTTACAGCAAGCTGGAACGGTATACATTCTATCGGTCGCTTGGATTTGAAAAGATCCTTACAGATATAGTTTATGAAATGAAATTTTGAAAAGATAAGAGGTTGAAAAAATGGCAGAAATTTTTGATCCGAAGCCTGTTGTAAAAAAAGGCTTTGAGTTTGAAGAGAGGATCCTAAAGCTTGCTGAAAAGGCAGAAGCCGAGTGCAGCGAAGAATTTGCTCTCGCAGAAAAAATCGCCCGTAAGAACAGTGAAAAGGTGCTTTATGCGTTTATCAACAATAAAGTAAGCACAGCTTGTCTTGGCGGAACGACCGGCTATGGTTATGACGATGTTGGCAGAGATACTCTTGATAAGGTCTATGCAGAAGTTATGGGTGCGGAAGATGCTCTTGTGCGACATTCGTTCGTTTCGGGTACACACGCACTCACAGTTGCACTTTTCGGCGTTCTCAGGACGGGTGACAAGCTTGTCAGTTTGACAGGTAAGCCCTATGATACTCTTGAAGAAGTCATCGGCATAAGAGGAAACGGAAACGGCTCTCTTAAGGATTTCGGAGTGAATTACGATCAGGTCGATTTTCTCCCCGACGGAAAGCCGAATCTCGCTGATATATTTATGAAGGTAAAGGATGCAAAGGTTGCATACATACAGCGCTCAAGAGGATATGCTCTCCGTCCTACGCTTACTATTGAAAATATTGCAGAGATCGTTAAAAGCGTAAAGAATGCAAATCCGAATGCTATTATAATGGTCGATAACTGCTATGGTGAATTCGTTGAGGAATCGGAGCCGCTATCTGTCGGTGCAGATCTAATAATCGGTTCACTTATCAAGAATCCGGGTGCAGGTATTGCCGAAACAGGCGGCTATATTGCAGGCAAAAAGAAGCTCGTTGAGCTTTGCTCCTACAGAATGACCTGTGTCGGAATGGGCAAAGAGGTCGGATGTACGCTTAATCAGAACAAGCCTATGTATCAGGGACTTCTTATGGCTCCCGAGGTCGTTTGCAACGCTGTAAAGACAGCTATTTTTACAGGTAAGATAATGACTATGCTCGGTTTTGAGTGCCTTCCTGCGCAGGGCGCAAAGAGGGGGGATATCATCACTACCGTTCTTATGAAGAACCCCGAGAACCTTATCGCATTCTGTCAGGGTATACAGAAGGGCTCGCCGATCGACAGCTATGTTACCCCCGAGCCGTGGGATATGCCGGGCTATGATTCCCAAGTCATTATGGCGGCAGGTGCATTTAATATGGGAGCATCCATTGAGCTTTCGGCTGACGCTCCTCTCCGTGATCCGTTCGCAGCTTATGTTCAGGGCGGTCTGACATTCCCCGTTGCAAGACTGGGAATTCTTACAGCCGTTCAGGAAATGTATGACAAGCATTGTGTAAGGATAATGATGTAATAAGTGGCGGAGTTTGCAAAAAAGCAGGCTCCGCTTGTTATTTTTTTTTAGGGCAAAACAACCTTTGTACTTCTTCGCCGAAAACCTCTCTTATTGAATTATAGATAATCTCCGTAAAGTTCATCAATGTTCCCGTGAAATCTTAACGGATTTATTGCGTAAGTATAGGGTAAAAAGTTATCGGCAGGTCTGCATTTTTGCAAACCTGCCGATTTTTAGTATTTGCGGTTAATTATCCAAGTATGCGGACCGCTGTTTGCTTTTCGTGGGCAAGTTCCAGGATCGGGTTTGCCTGCATTTGCACTTCTCGTTTGAGTTTTTCCGCAAAATCTGCATTTGTATTGGATAGTGCGAATTTCTTTCTTTTCAAACATTGAAATTCCTCCTTAAGAATTTATATTGTGATTATAATAATCATTTATTATTGGATTCAATAATCTGTATATGATATTTTTGTCATCTTTTAACAAATCAATTGCATATTTATGACCTTGTTCAGCCGCCATTGTTAAATACCTAATTGCTTTTTTTCGATTTCTTGTTACACCAAAATTGCCATTATAATATATTGAACCTAGTGCATATTGAGCAATTGAATCTCCTTGTTCGGCAGCTAATGTGTAGAATTTTAATGATTGTTCATAATTTTGATCATATGCAAAATCTTGAGCTAAATCAGACATAATCTCACCTAAATAGTTTGGTGTTTTATTGATATCATTGTAAATGCTGTTAAGCGCTTTTTCATACCATCTGGCTGATTCATCAAGGTCACGAGTATAATGCCACCCCTTTTGGTACATTATTCCAAGGTTTAATTGCGCAACTATTTTTTCATTTTTGGCAGCATGTTCATAATATTTTGATGCTTCTTCAAAATTACTAAATACTTTATTATCCTCATTGTTAAGAATTCTTAAATAGTCTTTTGAATTAATAACAATTCGAGTGCAGCTAAAATCAGATAGATAATTAATTTTTGAAACTTGTTTAAAAAGATTAATTGCTTCATTTGTGTTTTGATGTACACCATCACCTTCAAAATACATACGAGCTAAATAATATTGAGATAAATAATGGTTGTGTTCTGATGCTTTTGAAAAAAAATATGCTGCTTTTGTATGGTCTAGTGGAACATTAATACCATCATAATATAAACAACCCAGTTTAAACTGGGAATCTGCATCATCTTGTTCTGCTTTTAGTAAAATTTGTTCCAGTTTTGTTTTTTCTTCCATTTATAACACCTCCAATAATTATTATCTTAATTATACACTTAAAATTCATCTTTGTCAATAGCTTTAAGCTCATTAACATATAATAATGCTCATAGTATCATATTATTATGAGGTGATTAAATGGATAAAAAGATGAATAAGGAGATAGGAAGAAGAATACGGCAACATCGAGAACTGCTGGGTTATACTCGTGAGCAATTCGCTGAAAAAATGGAAATATCCGTAAGATTTGCCGCTGACATTGAACTTGGAAATAGGGGAATGTCTATTGAAACTCTTATAAAAATATGTGAAATGTTTTCGGTGTCGGCTGATTATTTGATTTTTGGAAAAGAAAAGACCGAGAATGAAAATTACAGAGAAATAAATGAGAAACTTTCTTTGATAGATGAAAAGAATTTGCCATACGCTGAAGAATTGTTAAGGATTTTTGCAAAAGCACTTATTGAAAATAAAAAACAATAGTATATATTATTATATTGCAATGTCTTATATTAAACATTTCAAAAATAGCTAAATAATTGGTGGTTTTAGTGAAAAAAAGCAGTAATTTTGCAAGAATTAAAAATATTTTCTGCAAAATTTTAAAAAGGGTATTGACAAATCGAAATTTATAGTGTATTATGTAACTGTAATCAAAAAACAAGAAGCAATGGCGCTTCAGCAGACGGGTAAACTGTCTGTTGAAGTGCCTTTTTGTTTTCTTAAAATGATTGGGAGGAAAATATTATGTCAGAAACAGTTTATCAGGGAGTTAAGAGCGTACCCGATTATTTCGGATGCAACGTATTTAACGAAGAGATCATGAAGGCAAGACTTCCAAAGAATGTTTATAAGTCCTTGCTTAAAACAAAGCAGCTCGGCACACCGCTCGATACAGATGTTGCAGAAGTTGTTGCTTCCGCAATGAAGGAATGGGCTATCGAAAGAGGTGCTACACACTATACACATTGGTTCCACCCGATGACAGGCGTTACCGCTGAAAAGCATGACTCCTTCATTTCTCCTACGGCTGACGGAAAGGTAATTATGGAATTTTCGGGCAAGGAGCTGATCAAGGGCGAGCCTGACGCATCATCCTTCCCCTCGGGCGGACTTCGTGCAACATTTGAAGCAAGAGGCTATACAGCTTGGGATCCGACTTCACCTGCATTCGTTAAGGACGGTTCGCTTTACATACCTACTGCTTTCTGCTCTTATACAGGCGAAATTCTCGATAAGAAAACACCGCTTCTCCGTTCAATGGAAGTTCTTTCCGAACAGGCTCTCCGTATCGTAAGACTTTTCGGCAACACAACTGCTACAAGAGTTACAACAACAGTCGGACCGGAGCAGGAATACTTCCTCGTTGACAAGAAGCTTTACGATCAGCGTGAAGACCTTATCCTCACAGGCAGAACACTTTTCGGTGCAAAGGCTCCGAAGGGTCAGGAGCTTGAAGATCACTACTTCGGCAATATCAAGACAAGAGTTCAGGAATATATGAAGGATCTCGATGAAGAGCTTTGGAAGCTTGGAATTTATTCCAAGACAAAGCATAACGAGGTCGCTCCCGCACAGCATGAAATGGCTCCTATCTTCACAACCTCCAATGTTGCTGCAGACCAGAACGCTCTTACAATGGAGATCATGAAGAAGGTAGCTCTCCGTCATGGCTTTGTGTGCCTACTCCACGAAAAGCCCTATGCAGGCGTAAACGGTTCGGGTAAGCACAACAACTGGTCAATGTCAACAAATGACGGACAGAACCTCCTTGAACCGGGCGATAATCCGAAGGAAAACTTCCAGTTCCTTACAGTTCTCTGCGCAGTTATCAAGGCTGTTGATGAATATGCAGACCTCCTCAGAATCTCCGTTGCTTCCGCAGGTAATGACCACCGTCTTGGCGCTAACGAAGCACCTCCGGCAATCATTTCCATGTTCCTTGGCGATGAGCTCCAGCAGATCGTTGACGCTCTTGAATCAGGAAAGATGATCAAGGAAAACAAGGATAAGGAATTTGTTATCGGCGTTGATGCGCTTCCTAACTTCCCGAAGGATACAACAGACCGAAACAGAACTTCTTCCTTCGCATTCACAGGCAACAAGTTTGAATTCCGTTCACTCGGTTCCGCAGATACTATCTCCTGCACAAACTACATCCTCAACACGATCGTTGCAAAGGAATTCAAGGAATTCGCGGATGAACTTGAAAAGTCCACAGATTTTGCAAACGACCTCAACAAGCTCCTTGTAAAGACTATCAAGGAACATAAGAGAGTTATCTTCAACGGCAACGGCTATGACGATGCTTGGGTAGAAGAAGCAAAGAAGAGAGGACTCCCGAATTATGTTTCCACCGTTGATGCTGTTGAGCATTATAACGATGAAAAGAACATCAAGCTCTTTGAAGAGTTCAAGGTACTCAGCAAGACAGAAGTTGAGTCCAGACGTGAGATACTTCTCGACAACTATGCAAAGATCATCAACATCGAAGCACTTACAATGCTTGATATGGCTAAAAAGCAGATCGTTCCTGCTGCATTCAAGTTCTCCAAGCAGCTCGCAGACTCCATGGTTTCCAAGAAGGAGATCGGCGTAAACTACGATGCTGAAAAGAAGCTTGCCGATAAGGTTTCTTCTCTCACAAACGAAGTTGTTGCAGGTATTGATGTCCTTGATTCCAAGCTTATCGACAGCAAGGAAAAGACCGACACACTTGAAAATGCAAGATTCTTCAGAGAAGAAGTATTCAGCGCAATGCAGTCCCTCAGAGCAGTTGTTGATGAGCTTGAAACCATCACTCCTGCAGAGATCTGGCCTTTCCCAACTTATACACAGCTTCTCTTCACAGAATAATTGACAATTTCTCATCCCCGGGATGTTGGATATGCGCCTGAACCGTGTATCCGTACACTGAATATCGGCTTGCGGAAATGCCATTCGTTGGTCGGTATCACTCACTTTACAGCGGCGGATAGGCTGTCCCTGAACCTATCCGCCATCTCCCTTAAAACTAACACGTCGGTGAAATATCCGGCGTGTTTTTTTTGTTATAATACTATCAATTTGATCATTTTAAATCGTAAATGAGAGCATTTGCAACAAATTTCGTTTATTTTTCTTCAATTCTTTGAAAAGACTTGCCAAAATAGTTGAAATGTAGTATAATAGATTTAAATATTTATTTATTGAAAGGATGTTTTGACAATGTACGAAAATTTAATGGATACTATAGGTTTTGTAAAGAATGTCGATCCCGAGGTCGGCGGCGCTATGGAGCTTGAGCTTGCAAGACAGCGCAGAAATCTTGAGCTTATCGCAAGCGAAAATATCGTAACCCCTGCTGTAATGGCAGCAATGGGCAGCGTTCTTACAAATAAATACGCAGAGGGCTATCCGGGAAAGAGATACTATGGCGGCTGCGAAGATGTCGATATCGTTGAAAATATCGCTATCGAAAGAGCAAAGGAGCTTTTTGGTGCAGCTTATGCAAACGTTCAGCCGCATTCGGGTGCTCAGGCTAATACTGCTGTTTATATGGCTCTCCTTCAGCCCGGCGACACTGTTATGGGTATGTCCTTGGCTCACGGCGGTCATCTTACTCACGGTTCACCTGTTAATATTTCGGGCAAATACTTCAACTTTACATCCTACGGCGTAAATGACGAGGGTTACATTGATTATGAGGAGCTTTATAAAGCTGCCAACAAGTGCAAGCCTAAACTCATTGTAGCAGGTGCATCCGCATATCCAAGAAAAATTGATTTTGTGAAGCTTTCTTCCATCGCAAGGGCAGTGGGTGCATACCTCATGGTAGATATGGCTCATATTGCAGGTCTTGTTGCTGCAGGTCAGCATCAGTCGCCTGTTCCTTACGCTGACATTGTTACAACTACTACTCATAAGACTCTCAGAGGTCCAAGAGGCGGTCTTATCCTTACAAATAACGAGTATCTCGCTAAGAAGATCAACTCTGCTATCTTCCCGGGAACACAAGGCGGTCCGCTTATGCACGTTATCGCAGGCAAGGCTGTATGCTTCGGTGAAGCTTTAAAGCCTGAATTCAAGGAATACGGCAAGAACATCGTTGCAAATGCACAGGCTCTTGCAAAGGGACTTCTCGACAGAGGCTTTGACCTCGTTTCGGGCGGCACCGACAATCATCTTATGCTCGTTGACCTTCGTCCGTTCAAGCTCACAGGAAAAGAGTTTGAGCATCGTCTTGACGAAGTTTATATCACTGTAAACAAAAACGCTATCCCGAATGACCCTGAAAAGCCTTTTGTTACAAGCGGTATCAGAGTTGGTACTCCTGCTGTTACAACAAGAGGTCTTGATACAGCCGATATGGATAAGATCGCAGAGTTTATGTATCTTACAGCTACCGATTTTGAAGCAAAGGCTGACGAGATCAGAGCAGGCGTAAACGAGATCTGCACAAAGCATCCTCTCTATATGTGATGCAATATCGGGGAACGGTTAGTATTCCGTTCCCCGATAAAAATGTCGAAAGGGGAGGAACGTAAAATGAATATACCGCTTGCCGACAGGATACGTCCCAAGACCCTTGACGATGTTGTCGGTCAGAAGCACATTTTAGGTGAGGGAAAACCGCTTCGCAGGATCATCGAGAACGGCACTATCCCGAATATGATCTTTTACGGAACAGCAGGAGTGGGAAAGACCACCGTTGCCCGTATCATAGCCGAAAATGCAGGGATGAAGCTCCATAAGCTCAACGGTACATCCGCTTCAATAGCCGATATAAAAGAAGTTATCGAGGATACAAACACACTTGACGGCATAAACGGTGTGCTTTTATACCTTGATGAGATACAGTATCTCAATAAAAAACAGCAGCAGTCATTGCTTGAATATATCGAAAACGGACAGATCACTCTCATTGCTTCAACTACCGAAAATCCGTATTTTTATGTCTATAATGCGATAATCAGCCGTTCGACCGTGTTCGAGTTCAAACCGGTTTCGGCGGAAGAGCTTGTCCCTGCGGTCAATCGTGCATTCCGTCTTGCAGCGGAGCAGCTCGGTCTTTCGGTCAAGGTGGAAAAAGGCGCAGCCGAATATATCGCAAGAGGCTGCGGCGGTGATGTCCGCAAATCCATAAATACGGCGGAGCTTTGCGTTCTCTCGGGTGAGAATAACGGCTCCGAGATCCGCATAACAAAAGAAATTGCTGCGGAGCTTACCCAGCGCAGCAATATGAAATATGACCGTGACGGCGATCAGCATTATGATATTCTTTCCGCTCTGCAGAAGTCTATTCGCGGTTCGGATGAAAATGCAGCTATACATTATGCCGCAAGGCTTATCGAAACAGGGGATATAATATCTCTTTCACGAAGATTGCTTGTTATAGCCTGTGAAGATATCGGACTTGCATATCCGCAGGCAATATCTATCGTTAAATCCTGCGTTGACAGCGCAATGCAGCTCGGACTGCCGGAAGCGAGGATACCTCTTGCACAGGCGGTTATACTGCTTGCAACAGCGCCGAAGTCTAACAGCGCATATCTTGCAATTGATGCAGCGCTTTTCGATATCCGGAACGGCGAGATAGGCGACTTTCCGCGTCATCTTCAGAACAAGCATTTTGACGGCGAGGGAGCAGCGGTCAAAGGTCAACATTACCTCTATCCGCATGATTTCCCTAACCATTACGTCAAACAGCAATACCTGCCCGATCCCTTGAAAGACAAGGTGTATTACCATTTTGGTGAGAACAAGAACGAGCAGGCTGCACTTGCTTACAGAAATAAGATCCTTGCCGATGAAGAAAAGCGTCAGCCGAAATAGCTTTCAATGAGCTTTCCCGAATCGGGAGAAGAATATACCCAATGTGAAATATGGTCCTCATTGAAGAAGTATCTGAAAGACGGATCTTTGTGCTGTTCCTTGAAAACATCAACGATGATAAGCTTTACCTTCATTTTTTCGGGGATCATTGCTTTTATGTAAACGCTTGCGTTATCGCCTGCCTGAACGTTATCTCTCGGCTCGGCAAGACCTGCAAGGTTGGGCGCAAGCTCTACGAATATGCCATAATCTTCAACGGAACGCACCGTTCCCGAAACTGTTTCTCCGCAGTTGAAGCAGGCAGCATTTTCTTCCCATGTCCCGAGCAGTTCTTTGTGCGAAAGAAGGATCTTTCCTCCGCTTTGACCCTTGATTATTACCCGAATATTCTGATACGGAACGAAACGGTCGGACGGATGGGATATTCTCGATATTGAGATAGAATCTATCGGGATAAGCGACGGAATACCGCAGCCGATGTCAACGAATGCCCCGAACTGTTCAAGATGCGTTACCTTTGCGGGAATGATATCTCCGGGGCGAAGTGCGGAAATGAAATTTTCCATACATTCTTCCTGAACGGCGCGGCGTGAAAGTATTGCGGTGAATGCTCCGTCAGGGGTCTTTATAAGACGTAATATCTTGAAGCATACCGGTTTGTTTACTTTGGTAATAAGAGCAATATCCTTCGTTGAACCGTCCTCAATGCCGATAGCACCCTCTGTCCTCGGTATTATCCCTTTCGGACAGTTCGGACAGGGCAATTCAACGATAAGATTGTGTTCATTGTCGCATACAACAGCCCGCGATTCAAGTATTTTTCCTTGAAGAAGTGAATCCTGAAGTGCAAAAATGCTTTTCATCGCTGCAGTGTTTTCAGGTGAGCCGATAAGTGTTCCCTCGGGGTAGTAGTTGTTCATTTTGTACCTCCCATATTTTGGCGTAAATTTAATTTCTCTCAATTTTATGCCGCCGCATGGGAATATATGACATTCAATCCTGTTCGCTGAGATCGTGACCGCCGCAACTCAGTATAGTGCCCGATACTTTTTTTCTGTCCTCTTTAACACATATTACTTCAAGAGTTGCTTTATTCTGATGTTCTTCCTGATCAAGCACATTTGAAGCCGGGATAGGGAATGTGTACATATTTGGACCGATCGCAGGATTGCCGTTGCCGAATACAGCTGTCAGACCGCTGAAGTGCATGGAATGACTGTTTTGTTTCTGCAGCACTCTTATGTCGGAAAATGGAGATATTGTTCTGCGAATGTTTGCCGCAGCGAGATCGGCGGAATTTACCGAATCAAATTCTGCTGTTATTTTCATAGCTTATTTCCTCTCTTTTCTGAAAGTGCAGAAAAAATCATATTTGCATATTTATCTGATTTTTTGTGCATTTTCTTTTGTATAAGCTATTATATCTAATTAATATATAATAATTCAGAGTAAAGGAGATCCATAAAATGGATATTCGTCCGAACGATATCTTGACAATGAAAAAAAATCATCCGTGTGGAAGCAATAAAATGACCGTTATCCGTGCAGGAATGGATTTCAAGCTCCGCTGTGAGGGCTGCGGAAGAGAATTTATGACTCCGAGAAATAAAATCGAGAAAAATATAAAGCAAGTCATTCATAAGGAAGAGAATACCTGATCTTATCCCGAAGGAGAAAATCTATGCTTGAAAAGCTTAAACTTACCGAAGAAAAATATAACGATATAGCCGAAAAGCTCATGGATCCGAACATTATCAACGATACAAAGGCTTATGCGTCTTATATGAAGGAGTATAAAAACCTTACTCCGATCGTTGAAAAATATAAGGAATATTGTAAGATACTTTCGGATAAAACGGATGCGGAGGAGATCCTTGCCGATAAATCAACGGATGAGGAGATGCGTGAGCTTGCCGAAGCCGAGATCGAAGATGCAAAGCCGAAGCTTGAGGAGATCACCGAAGAACTTAAAGTAATGCTTCTTCCGAAGGATCCGAACGACGATAAAAACGTTATTATTGAGATACGAGGCGGCGCAGGCGGTGAAGAGGCTGCACTTTTTGCAAATTCGCTTTACAGAATGTACACAATGTATGCCGAGAGCAAGCGCTGGAAGATAGAAGTGCTGAATGCAAATGAAACCGAGCTTGGCGGTATCAAGGAAATAAGCTTCAACGTCATCGGAGAGGGCGCGTATTCCCGTCTTAAATATGAAAGCGGCGTTCACCGTGTTCAGCGTGTTCCGGAAACCGAATCGCAGGGCAGAGTCCATACCTCGACCGTTACCGTTGCAGTTCTTGTCGAAGCGGACGAAGTTGAGCTTGAAATAAACCCTGCCGATCTCAAAATTGATGTTTTCCGTGCATCGGGTGCAGGAGGTCAGCATATCAACAAGACCGAATCAGCCGTAAGAATAACCCATCTCCCGACAGGCGTTGTTGTCGAATGTCAGGACGAGCGAAGCCAGTATAAAAACAAGGACAGAGCGATGAAGATCCTTCGTTCAAGGCTGTATGAATCAATGCTTGAAGAACAGAATGAAAAGATCGCTTCCGAACGTCGTTCGCAGGTCGGAACAGGTAATCGTTCCGAACGTATCCGAACCTATAATTTCCCCGAAAGCAGACTTACCGACCATAGAATAGGTCTTACTATATATCGCCTTGAAAGTATCCTCAACGGAAATCTTGACGAGGTCATTGACGCTCTTGCAACTGCGGATACAGCCGCAAAGCTTTCTGCAAGAGATGAATAACAAGGAGCAAAATGGAAAATGTTTGATACAAAGCTTCTGTCATCTGACAGAACCGATGTTGAATATGCTGCAGAGCTTATAAAAAAAGGCGAGGTTGTCGGTATGCCGACCGAAACCGTCTATGGACTTGGTGCAGATGCGGAAAAAGTTGAAGCAGTAAAGAAGATATTTGCCGCAAAGGGAAGACCCGGCGATAATCCGCTCATTGTTCACCTTGCATCGGTAGAGTCAATGGAAAAATATGTCTGCAATGTTCCCGATCTTGCGTATAAGATCGCAGAGAGATTCTGTCCGGGGCCTATCACAATGGTTCTTCCAAAGCGGGAAATTATCCCTTATGCAACGAGCGGCGGCCTTGATACAGTTGGAATACGCATACCCTTTCATAAAACGGCAAGACTTCTCATAGAATTGAGCGGAAAAGCTATTGCGGCTCCGTCTGCTAACCTTTCGGGAAGTCCAAGTCCGACGACTGCACAGCACGTTATGAACGATATGAAGGGCAGGATCCCTGCAATAATCGACGGCGGTGCCTGCGGAGTAGGTGTTGAAAGCACTGTTATTTCCTTTGAAAACGGCGGAATAAGACTTCTCCGTCCCGGATATGTTTCCGCAGAGGAGCTCGGCAGCTTTGGAGTTTCTGTTTTTACCGACAAGGGAATACTTGAACCGATTGCAGAGGGGGAAAAGGTGCTTTCTCCCGGAATGAAATACAAGCATTATTCTCCAAAGGCAAATGTTACAATAGTCTGCGGTGAATATGAAGCATTTTCGGAGTATGTCAGAAAGCATAACGGAAGCGGAGTATGTGCAATGATATTCGACAGCGACAAGCCGTGCGAAGGGGTAAGGACTATGACATACGGTGATACATCGGAAGAACAGGCTGCACAGCTTTTTGCCGATCTGCGAAAAGCGGACGAGCTTGGGATTTCGCAGCTTTATGTGCGCTGCCCGTCAAGAACAGGGGTAGGACTTGCTGTTTATAACCGACTTTTGAGAGCGGCAGGATTTGAGGTGATAAATGTATGAGCAACAACGCAGGTATCTGTGTGGTAGGGCTTACGGGGCAGAGCGGTGCCGGAAAAACTACCGTCTGCGATGTTTTTTCAAAAAAAGGCTTTGAGATAATCAATGCCGATAAGATCGCAAGGGAAGTTATGCAGAAGGGCAAACCTTGCCTTAAAGAGATCGAGGAGTGCTTCGGAAGTGAAGTCATTACCGAAAACGGAGAACTCGACCGAAAGGCTCTTGCTGCCATCGTTTTCACCGATAAAGTAAAGCTAAAACAGCTTAACGCCATTTCTTATCCGTACATAATTTTTGAAATTTTACAGAAAATAAAGGAATATTCACAGGAGCAGAAAAAATATGTCCTGCTTGATGCCCCAACATTATTTGAAAGCAGAGCGGATGATTTCTGCGACCTTATCATAAGCGTTACCGCACCCGAAATGACAAGGATAAACAGGATCGCAAAACGTGACGGGATACCTGCGGAACGCATAAAGGAGCGCTTTTCATCGCAGCATTCGGAACGTTTTTTCATCAATCACTCCGATTTTATTATAAAAAACAATAAATCGGTAGATGTATTACTTGAAAAGGCAAGCGAGGTTGCGGACAAGGTCAAGGAGTATTGCAATAATGCGTAAAAAAGTTGCAGCGGTGTTTCTTGTGCTGCTTGTTGCGGCAGGTGTTTATATTGGTATAAATGCCGAAGCGTTATGCAGAAAATATATCTATCCGTTGGAATATCAGACTTATGTCGAGAAATATTCAGCAGAATACGGAGTGGATAAATACCTTGTCTATGCCGTTATAAAAACCGAAAGCGGATTTAAGCCCGATGCAGTTTCCGATGTAGGTGCAAGAGGGCTTATGCAGCTTATGGAGGATGCGTTCGACTGGGTGCAGTACCGTATGGATGATGAAAGCGGTATGACCTACGATGATATGTTTATTGCCGAGCATAATATCCAATGCGGAACATATCTTCTTTCACTCCTTTACAGTGAATACAATGACGAAGAAACGGCGCTTGCTGCCTATTTCTCGGGCAGAGGTCAGGTCAATAAATGGCTTGACGATAGGGAGTACAGCTCGGACGGAAAAAAGCTTGACAAAATTCCCTCCGCTTCTTCAAATCACTATGTTCATAAGGTTATGACTGCTTACCGCAGTTATACTAACTTATATGAAGAATAATATCGAAAGGACGATGTTTATGTCAAAAGAAAAATCGCAGGGTCAGCTTCTTAAAGAAAAGCTCTGCATTTCAAAAAAACACGCAGGTATCCGACTCACTTCGGACGAGATAAAGACCTGCTTTGACTTCTGTGAGGACTATAAAGCATTCCTTAACGATGCAAAGATCGAAAGAGAAGCAGTTACAAAGGCCATCACTCTTGCAGAAAAATGCGGATTCAAGGAATTCTCCTACGGAATGGGACTTAAAGCAGGGGATAAGGTATATGTGAACAACAGGGGAAAAGCTGTTATCCTTGCTGTTATCGGCAGTGAGCCTATCGAAAAGGGCGTTCACCTTGCAGCCGCTCATATCGATTCTCCTCGTCTTGATCTTAAGCAGCTCCCTCTCTATGAAGACAGCGAAACAGCCCTCTTCAAGACCCATTATTACGGCGGAATAAAGAAGTACCAGTGGGCAGCTATCCCGCTTGCTCTTCACGGAGTTATAATCAAGAAGGACGGAACAAAGGTCACTGTAAGCATCGGTGAGGATGAATCCGATCCCGTTTTCTGTGTAACAGATCTCCTTCCGCATCTTGCAAACGACCAGATGAAGCGTACTCCGGGCGAGCTTATCAAGGGCGAGGAGCTTAATATCCTCATCGGTTCAATGCCTTTCAAGGATGATGATGTGAGCGAAAAGGTCAAGCTCAATATCATTTCTATCCTCAATGAAAAATACGGAATTATTGAGGAAGATTTCCTCTCCGCAGAGCTTGAAGCCGTTCCTGCATTCAAGGCAAAGGACGTTGGCTTCGACAGAAGTATGGTCGGCGCTTACGGTCATGACGACAAGGTTTGCGCATATACAGCTTTAAAGGCTATCCTTGACTGCACAAGCGTTAAAAAGACATCCGTTGTCGTTCTCACAGATAAGGAAGAAACAGGCAGTGACGGAAATACAGGACTTTGCTCCGATTATCTTGAGCATTTCTTCTATAATCTTGCTGACAGCTTCGGTGCAAACGGCAGAACTGTTATCGCAAATACAGAGTGCCTTTCTGCCGACGTAAATGCTGCATTCGATCCGACATTCCCCGATGTTATGGATAAGAGAAACTGTGCATTTATGAATTACGGCGTATGTGTTACAAAGTTCACAGGCGCAAGAGGAAAGTCGGGTACATCGGACGCTTCCGCCGAATTCGTTGCAAGAGTACGCACACTTCTCGATAAAAACAATGTTATCTGGCAGACAGGTGAGCTTGGAAAGGTCGATGGCGGCGGCGGCGGTACTGTTGCTGCCTACCTTGCGAATATGAATATGGATGTTATTGATGTAGGCGTTCCCGTTATTTCGATGCATGCTCCTTTTGAAGTAGTTGCAAAGACCGATGTTTATATGACCTACAAATCCTTCTACGTTTTCTTTAACGAATAAAAGTTCTCGGCGTAAAATGTTATTTTCTGCATTTTACGCCGTTTATTTTTTTGTATATTTTTGTAAATTAATGAAATATCTCTTGACTTTTTCTGCAAATGAATATAAAGTTTATATTGTATGCTTTATTTTGGGTATGCTATATTTGGAAACGTTGGGGAGGATATTATAAATGAGCGAGAATATTGTAACTCTGAAGGATATAGTTGTCGATTTTGACGGCGAAAGAATACTCGATAAAATCAATCTTGAAATAAAGGATAAGGAATTCGTAACGTTTTTAGGACCTTCAGGCTGCGGAAAAACAACTACGCTTCGTATCATCGGCGGCTTTCTTGAACCGAACAGCGGTGATGTTATGTTTGACGGTCAGCGTATGAACGGAGTTCCGCCTTATAAGAGAAATGTAAATACTGTTTTTCAGCGTTATGCGCTTTTCCCTCATCTGAATGTTTATGATAACATAGCATTCGGTCTGCGTATCCGAAAAATTCCCGAAAAAACGATCGCCAAAAGTGTTGCCGAGATGCTTAAGCTTGTCAACCTTGTAGGCTTTGAAAAAAGAAGCATAACCCGACTTTCGGGCGGTCAGCAGCAGCGTGTTGCCATAGCAAGAGCACTTGTAAATCACCCGAAGGTGCTGCTCCTCGATGAACCGCTCGGCGCACTCGACCTTAAACTCCGAAAGGAAATGCAGATCGAACTCAAGCGTATCCAGGAACAGCTTGAGATCACATTTATCTATGTTACACACGATCAGGAGGAAGCTCTCACGATGAGCGATACGGTTGTCGTAATGAACGGCGGCAAGATACAGCAGATCGGCTCTCCTGTGGATATTTATAATGAACCGAAAAATGCCTTTGTTGCTGACTTTATCGGTGAAAGCAATATTCTCCGAGGATTAATGATAAGGGACAGGCTCGTTGAGATCGCAGGCAGTCAATTTGAATGTGTTGACAGCGGTTTCGGCGAAAACACGCCCGTTGATATCGTTATCCGACCTGAGGATATAACTCTTGTTCCTCCCGGAAAATCAAAGCTTGGAGGGATCGTTGAATCCGTAATTTTCAAGGGTGTTCACTATGAAATGATAATCGAAGGCTATGATTTCAAGTGGATAGTTCACTCGACAAAGGCTGCGGAAAAAGGTTCTTCCGTAGGGATATTTTTTACTCCCGATGATATCCATATCATGCACCGTATGAAGGATCCCGACACAAAGGAGGCGGTTGAAAATGAAGAATAAGCTTTCCGCTGCGCCTTACCTTGTCTGGATGATAGTGTTCATACTTGTTCCGCTGCTTATGGTCGCATATTTTGCGTTCACCGATAAGGACGGCAATTTCACTCTCGATTATGTTTCCAATGTTGCACAGTATACTCCGATATTCGTCCGTTCAATATGGCTTGCACTCATTTCGACTGTAATATGCCTTATAATCGCATATCCGCTTGCATATATACTTATCGGGATGAATACAGGCATCCAGAGCACAATGCTTATGATAGTGATGCTTCCGATGTGGATGAATTTCCTGTTGAGGACATACGCATGGATGACGCTGCTCGGAAATAACGGACTGATAAACGCAGTGCTCGGTCTTGTCGGACTTGGACCCTTTAAAATGCTGAATACAGAGGGCGCAGTCGTTCTCGGAATGGTTTATAACTACCTGCCGTTTATGATACTGCCTATCTATTCGGTAATGGTCAAGATAGATAAAAGCGTTCTTGAAGCCGCAGCAGACCTCGGCTGCAATCCTGCCAAAACTATGCTTAAGGTCGTTTTTCCGTTAAGCCTTCCAGGTGTTTTTTCGGGAATAACAATGGTGTTCGTTCCTGCGATCAGTACATTCATCATTTCAAGAATGCTCGGCGGCGGAGGAAATCTCCTTATTGGTGACCTTATTGAAATGCAGTTCCTCGGCAATTCTTATAATATTAACCTCGGCGCAGCGATCTCGCTCGTGCTTATGGTAATTGTCCTGCTCATTATGACGATACTGAATCAGTTCGGAGCAGACGATGACGGCGTAATGGTAATATAAAGGGGGAGAGAGTATGAAAAAATTATCAAAAGTATATCTTGCCCTCGTTATGATGTTCCTCTATGTTCCTATCTTTGTGCTGATCGTCTTTTCGTTCAATACAACAAAGAGCCGTTCTGTAATGTCGGGATTTACATTCGATTGGTATATAAAGCTGTTCAAAAACGAGATAATCATGACCTCGCTGATGAATACGATCATCATTGCAATATTGGCGTCGATTTTTTCAACTATCCTCGGAACAGCCGCCGCTGTCGGCATAAATAATATGAAAAAGCTTCCGAAGACCATCGTGCTGAATATCACGAATTTCCCGATAATCAACCCCGAGATCGTTACGGGCGTTTCACTCATGCTCCTTTTCGTGTTTTTTGCAGCAAGAATGAACTTTGAATTCGGTTTTGCGACTCTTCTTATTGCGCATATCACATTCGATGTGCCTTATGTAATATTGAATGTAATGCCAAAGCTTCGGCAGATGGATCCGTTCGTTTATGAAGCAGCGCAGGATCTCGGATGCAACCCTATCCAGGCATTTTTCAAGGTAGTTCTGCCAGAGATCATGCCCGGCGTATTATCAGGCTTCCTTATTTCATTTACATTCTCGCTCGATGATTTTATTATAAGCTACTTCACCTGCGGTTCAAGTATGCAAACGCTCCCTGTTACGATCTATTCCATGACAAGGCGAAAGGTCAGTCCCGAGATAAATGCTTTGTCAACGATAATTTTCTTTGTTGTCGTTGTTGTTCTTGTCATAAAGAATATAATTGAAATAAAGAGCAACGCCAAAGAAAAGGAGGAGAGATAATGAAAAATAGGATCTTTTCTCTTGCCCTTGCAGCAGCTCTCTGCCTGTCGCTTTCCGCTTGTGACCACATCGAAGAGGAAACAGAAGGCGATGAGGAAGAAACCGAGGTGCAGACACTTACTATTGAGGATGATGAGTATTACTCACGTTTCCGTGATAAGGGCATTTCAATAAATGTCTATAACTGGGGCGAATATATCTCCGACGGTTCGGAGGAAAACACCCTAAACGTCAATGCAGAATTTACCAAGCTCACCGGAATAAAGGTGAATTATACCAACTATGCCACAAATGAAGAGCTTTATGCAAAGCTCAAAGGCGGCGGAGCAAGCTATGATGTCATTATTCCTTCAGATTATATGATCTCGAGAATGATGCACGAAAATATGCTTTTGAAGCTCGACTTTGACAATATTCCCAATTTCAAGAATATTACAGATACATTTGTAAACCCCGAATATGATCCGCTCAATGAGTATTCCGTTCCTTATACCTGGGGAACGGTAGGAATAATCTATGATAAGACAATGATAGATATCCCACCCGAGGATATTGACTGGGATATTCTCTGGAATGAGGATTATTTCGATAGGATACTGATGTTCGATAATCCCCGTGACGCTTTTGCTATCGCAGAAATAAGGCTCGGTTATTCGCTCAATTCCGAGGATCCGAAGGAGCTGGAAAGCTGCGCCGAGCTGCTGAAAGAACAGAAGTCTGTTATCCAGGCGTATGTTATGGATGAGGTCTTCGATAAAATGGGCGCAGGAGAAGCGCTTGTCGCACCGTATTATGCAGGCGATGCTATTACACTTATGGACGAGTATGAAGACCTCGGTTTTGTCAGCCCGAAAAGCGGAACTAACCTTTTTATTGATGCAATGTGCATTCCTGTCGGTGCAAAACAGAAGGAAGCCGCTGAAATGTATATCAACTTTATGTGCGAGCCCGATATTGCATACGCAACAACAATGTATATCGGTTATTCAACTCCGAACAGCGCTGCATTTGATATGCTTGACGAAGAAACCAAAAACGATACGGTTTCCTATCCCGATGATGAATACCTTAAAAATAACACAACGATCTTCCGCAATCTTTCCGATGAGGCAAATCAGAAAATGCAGGATCTCTGGACGGAAATAAAGTCCACGCAGGACGAAACGCAGAACAAGTGGATCGTTCCGATGTTCCTTGTTGCCTGCGTAGCGCTTTCAATAGGTATCATTATCAGAAGGCACATAAAAAGAAAGAAGGACGTTTTCTGATATGGATATTAGAATCGCAACGATCGACGATATTGACCTTTTGATAAAGTTCAGATTTGCGTATATAAATGATGATATGGGACCTCTTTCAAAGGCGCAGACGGACGAACTGAACAGGCAGCTTCCCGATTATTTCAGCCGTCATATCGGTCGGGATTTCACCGCATATATCGCAGAGGAAAACGGTATTCCTGCCGCCGTGATATTCTTTATAACCGTTGAAAGACCTGCAAATACGCACTTTATCAACGGAAAAACAGCGCTCCTTATGAATGTCTACACGATGGAAGAATTCCGCAGAAAGGGTGCAGCAACAGCGATACTTAAAAGGATCATCTCCGACGCAATAGAGCAGGGGATCACCTGTATTGACCTTTCCGCAACGCAAATGGGAAAACCTCTCTACCTCAAAAACGGTTTTGTTGAAAGAGGAAATACCGAAATGCGACTTGAGCTAAAATGATTAAACCGACTGTCAAGAACATAATGCTTTGACAGTCGGATTTTTTATAGATTCCCTTTTATTTTGTCAAGAGAGTATTTTTCAAGACGGGATACCTGCGCTTGTGAGATACCTATCTCGTTGGCAACCTCGACCTGCGTCTTTCCAAGTGTAAAACGAAGATATAAAATGTTCTTTTCACGGTTTTCAAGTGAGGATATAGCTTCTTTCAGTGAGATCTCATCTATC
This sequence comes from Oscillospiraceae bacterium, assembly GCA_051891935.1. GTDB lineage: Bacteria > Bacillota > Clostridia > Oscillospirales > Ruminococcaceae > UMGS363. The sequence goes on along the minus strand of JBJFFR010000100.1, from coordinate 24,079 downwards.
CAGCTTGAATCATCGCTTTTGTCGCCGATCTGATCGAGTACATAAAGTGTGTCACCCGAATCGGAAAAAACGGGTTCATAAAGCGATACGGGGTCGGAAACGCTTTCAAGCGCAGTTACTATCTCACATTCCTTTACTCCGGTCATTTTCGCAAGCTCCGCCATAGTCGGCTCTGTCTTGTGTTCAACGATATATTGTTCCTTTGCCTGCATCGCCTTGTATGCAATGTCGCGAAGCGATCGGCTGACCCTTATCGGTCCGTTGTCACGGATATACCGACGAACTTCTCCGGAAATCATTGGAACAGCGTATGTGCTGAAACGAACGTCAAGATCGGTGTTGAAGTTGTCAATAGCTTTCATAAGCCCGATGCAGCCAACCTGAAAAAGATCGTCGGGATTCTCGTTGCGTCCCGAAAATTTTTGTATAACGCTCAATACAAGGCGAAGATTTCCGCTGATAAGCTGCTTTCGGGCATTTTTATCTCCTGCTTTGTATTTTTTCAGAAGCTCCATTTTTTCCGATTCCTTGAGGACCTTCAGCTTTGATGTGTCAACACCGCATATTTCAACTTTATTGTAATACATAAGATCTACTCCCGACATTTTTTCTTGCAAAATAATTATTGCCGAGAGTAAATTTTCTTATTCAAACAATTTTTGCCAGTTAATAGATCAGAGATTCAAGCTCCTTTTTCAGCTTCTTTATAATTCGTTTTTCAAGTCGGGAAATGTAGGACTGTGAAATGCCTATGAGATCCGCAACCTCCTTCTGCGTCATCTCACGACCTGTATTTATCCCGAACCTCATTTTCATTATCTCACGTTCGCGTTCGGGCAAACGTTCCAGCGCTTCAAGCAGTACGCTTTTTTCAGCTTCGCTTTCGATCCCACCGTTGACAATATCCTCATCTGTTCCGAGAATGTCCGATAGAAGCAGCTCGTTTCCGTCCCAGTCTATGTTGAGCGGCTCATCGAACGAAAGCTCATTTTTGTACTGCGAGGATTTTCGCAGGAACATCAGTATCTCGTTTTCAATGCAGCGTGAAGCGTAGGTCGCAAGCTTTATGTTCTTGGTCGGACAGAATGTGTTTACTGCCTTTATCAGTCCGATAGTGCCGATAGAAACAAGATCTTCAATGCCTATGCCCGTCGATTCAAATTTTTTTGCAATGTAAACGACAAGCCGAAGATTGTGTGTTATAAGCAGCTGCCTTGCTTTCGTTCCATTTGTTTCAAGCATTGCGAAAGCTTTTTCTTCCTGCTCACGGGTAAGCGGCGGAGGAAGTGTTTCCGAACCGTTTATGTAGAAAACATCGCATTCTTTTTTTCTGAACAAAGCCTTTAGTTTTTCAAAAAGTTTTTTTAAAAACATTTTTATCCGTTCCTTTCTTTATGTAAAGAATCCGCTGATTGGGTCAAAGCCTGTTTTCAGCGGTTATTTATGATCTTTGGATTGAATATAGCGTGATCGAGTTCACGTTCAACGACCCCTACATAAGCTTCTGTGTAGTGGATCTTTCCCGTTTCATTGTTTTTTATGTATATCCCCGTTGGACGGAATGATGGAACAAGTCCGCTTGAATCAATGGTGGAAAAGGGAATGACTCTCCATTTTCGGCAGAGCTCACCCGAGCAGTTCATAGCCATCGCACCGACAAGTTCTTTTTCCTCAAAAAGCGGTTCAACGCTTGCCTTTCCGCAGATTATAACAGGCTTGCCCGAAAACAGATCGGAAAGGTTGTTACAGCTGTCACATACGGCTTTCAGCTTGACCTGCTTATCACCGTTGATGATAATAACGCTGAAATCACCGTCATATTCATTGCTTCTGTCCATAAACCGTCTGAACAATGCAAGCGCTGTGTAAGCCGCTATTGTTGAGATCACAAGTGTCATCAGCGAAATATTTACATACAGCATCGAGTTGTGAAAAAACATCCTGCTTCCGTTGTCAAGAAGTGAAAAAGCATATTCTGTTCCCGCAAAAAGAAAGCTTATGAAGAAAAAAATAAGACCTATCCTGTAAAGCTCGGATGGAGATCTTCCGCTGAATGAAACTATGACCATCAATGCCGCAGAAATTATGCGCACAAGCAGAAGGGCAAATGTGTTAAGCTCGGGCAGAAGTATCACCAGCGAAAAAAGACTTCCAACGATCGCGGCAATAATACACTTGCTGTTTTTTAATGCATTGTGCGTAAGCTTTGCTGTCGCTTTGAGCAGAAAAAAATTTGAATATATATTTGTAATTATCAGAATATCGGCATAAATATACATAAATTCTCCTTATAAAGTTGTCTGTTTTAATTATAAATGTGTTGTATTCAAAAAACTGTCGATTGGGGGAAAGCTGAAAAATTTGGCAATATAAATAAAAAAGTCCTCCGAAATTCATCGGAGGACAAGCAATTTTTATTTTGTTTTAGGAGAGCAGCTTGATAAGATAATCAATAAGGTCTTTTATCTGTGGCTTTGAGAACTGTGCATCTGCGCCGACAGACTTTCCCTTTGCGATCATCTGCTCGTTGATAAGCGAGGAGAAAAGGAGAACAGGTATCTTTTTAAGCACAGCATCATCCTTGATAAGCTTGGTGAGTCTGTGACCGTCCATTTTAGGCATTTCAATATCGCTGATAACGCAGGCTATCTCGTCTGTTATCCTGTCACCTGCGTCACGGTGAGAAAGAACATAGTCCCACGCATCCTGACCGTTGGAGAAGGATTCAATGTTTGTGAAGCCAATATGCTCAAGGGATTCTGTTATCATTTTGTTGAGGAACTTCGAGTCATCGGCAACAACAAGCTTCTTTCTGCCCATTTCACTGCTTGCATGACCAATATTGTCAATGCCCGTTGTGTCAAGACCGGCATCCTTGTTAAGCTTTGAAACGATCTTTTCAAAATCAAGGATAATGATTATTTCACCATTGATCTTAACAACGCCGGTTGCAAGTCCTGCTGCCTCGGCACTGCTTCCGCCCGAAGTAATTGAAGGCGGATCGGAGATATCCGACCATGATATCCTCTGGATACCTTTTACACGGCTGACATGGAATGCGACCTGGATACGGTTAAATTCACTTATGATGAAAATATCCTTTCCGGTATTTTTATATGGTTCATTTACAACTTTATGTAAGTCGATAACGGAAATAAGCTTATCACGAGGGATAAAAACACCCTCAACTTCTTCCGGTGAGTTTGGAACAGGAGTTACCTCCTGGTTGATCATTATCTCAACAACTTTGGAAATATTGATGGCGAATAAACTGTTACCAACCTCAAATTCAAGTATCTGAAGTTCATTAGTGCCGCTTTCAAGAAGAATATTTGTGTCCATAAAAACACTCCTTTTAGGTTGTTGTTATTATTATACAGCATTTTGAATAAAATTGCAATAGTTTTTTATTTTTTTATATGAAAAATACAAAAAATATCATATTTTCCCATTTAGCCTTTTTATCTGACGTATATCTTCACCAACAAGGCAAAGAGTGGAGAATTCTCCGAAAATACGCGAAATTATTCGTTCGTTGTATTTTTTCTGGAGCTCTGCCGCAGTTAGATTAGTGCTTATGATTGTCGGAAGACCGAGATTTATGCGGCTGTTTATGATGTTGTAGATAACGGATTCATAGAACTGCGAAGAAAACTCTGCGCCGAGATCGTCCAGTACAAGCAGATCGGCGTTTATGAGGAGATTTATTGTGTCCATATTTTCCTCTTCACTGACCTTGCCGAAATGTTCACGCTCGATTATCGTAAGAAGATTTACTATCGAGCCGTATGCGGCATTGAAGCCCTTTTCTGCGGCGGCTTTTGCGATAGAAAGGGAAAGGTGTGTTTTTCCGACCCCAGTTTTGCCGTACATAAGTAGGCTTTCCGATTTGAGAGAAAAGCTGTCTGCATAATTCCTGCAAAATTCATATATCCTTGTCATTATTTCAAAACAGTCATCACCGTCTGCGTCTTTCTTGTTTCTGTAATATTCAAGCGAGAAGTGATTGAAGTCACAATCGGGGAGATCGGCCTGTTCGTTGAGTTTTTCAATGCTGAGCTTTTTCAGAAGGTCAAGCAGGCAGGTGCAGCGGCCGTATTCGGTATAGCCTCTGTCTTGACACTTTTCGCAGAAATATTTTGGTTTAAGATAATCCGTAGGATAGCCATTGGCGGTAAGAAGGCTCTCAATAAGTTTTTGTGCCTGCAGATTCTTTTCCTTTATCTCCGCAAGACTTTCTTTGACATTCTCCTCTTTTGAGAGAATGAGCTTTGAAATGTCAATGATCGTTCTTGAAAGCTGTGAGTTTATCTCACGGATCTCGGGTATCTTATTTTCTATCTCTTTCTGTCTGCGTTCGTTTTCGGTCTGGGAGGACAAACGCCTGTTGTTTATGACCGATTCTGCTTTTTCATAAGTCTGTCTGTCGTAGCTCATTTTGATCCTCCGTTAAAACTTGGAATGTTGTTTTTGGCGTGTTGAAGAAGCTTGTTGAGATCATAGGAATGAGTATTGCCGGAATCGGATGAAGTCTGTTGAGCCGCACCGCGATCCTGTTCATACTTTTCAACATCGGCAGGAGTGCGTACATTGTTGGCAAGCCAGTTTTCGATGATCTTTTTCATATACGGGAAAGAAGCTTTTCCCGTTGCTTGTACAGTCCTTTCATAAGCAAGCACAACAAGCTCGACAGTCACTCCCGAAGAAGCCCATTCACCAACGATCTCCTTTTCTTTTGGGGTGAGCGCACGGTTAAGCTCGAGCCGTGATTTTATCCTGCCCTCAAGTGAGTGGTAGATCTGCAGCCTTTTTATTTCAGCGTCAGCACGTTCATGAGTCGTGATCTCTTTTTCATACCATGAAACCGCGATCTGTTCAATGTAGCTGATATTGGTCTTGCCGATGGATTTACAGAATTCGATGAGCATTAGGAGAATATCTCCGCCCAATGAGTAGTATTCGCAGAGCCATATAAGAGTGCGCTGTTCCGTGTTGTTGAGAAGCTTGCCAAGTATTGTTTCAGCTCCCGAAAGCAGGAATGCAATGTCCTGTGAATTCTTTTTCTTTTCGGCAATTTCGGCGGCAGAAAGCATTTTGACCGCTCTTTCTACTGCCTTTGCGGAAGAAATCTGCGGTTTTGCAGGAGATGCCTGCCGAACGGGAGCGGATTTTTCAATAGGAGCGGCAGCAGTTTCCGTCGGGCAGATCACACCGACCTGTTCCCAGAATGAAAGCGAGTCTTCAACGTCCTCTGCAGTCATATTTTTGTCAAGCTGTGCAGCTATCTCGGCAGCATTATCGGTAGCAGCAGTCTTGTACCGCATTATGTAGAATAAAACCTTTGCTGCCTTGCCGCTTGCAAGCTTTATATTATCAACAGCGCTGTCAGGAACGGCAAATGCACCGTCCGAACAGCTCCAGTTTACCTTGTAATTCATAAATGCTGTGTTTTTCCTCTTTCAAAGTATTTCTTACATTATATCACATTTTCAAAAAAATTGCACTACTACTTGACCATTTTTCTTTTTAGTGGTATATTTTAATTATATTGCATAAAAAGGAGTGCCGCTTATGAATGAAAATAAACAAAAAGACGCTGTGAATGAACAGTCCGTTTCCGAGGGAGAATATAATAAAGAACCAAAAATAAACTATATTATATATACGATCATATCTATACTGCTTTTTGCAGTCCTTTATACGGGAGTACAGTTTGCAAAACACGCCATGTTCCGTGATTATACAATAACCGTTGACGGCGGCAGCATTACTGCGGAACAATCGGAAGCGATAAAGGAATATACAGGTTTTGACTTCGAAAATATTGAACAGCTTATTCTCACAAGGGAAAACAATGCTTTTTCCGCCGAAATACTTTATAATACAGGCGAATATTCAAGCTTTGCCGAAGACTTTGAAAACTATGCCGAAGATGATTCGGATGGGGAGAACAGACTTGCTGTGTACCCTTATGGAAATTCTGTTCCCGAGTATGTTTATTCACGTTTTTTTGTTAATGCCGATGCTCCAGATATGCGCTGCTATATATATGAATACGGTGGCAGCAATTATCTGAAGCTTTGCTTTGACGATATTCCCGAAAGCATAAAGATCATTTTCTCGGAGCATGAGAAAATTTATCGCGAATAATGTAAAAAAACTGTTTTTCCTTGACGATTAGACAGAAAAATGGTATAATTATATCTGTATTTATTTTGAGGATATTCTGCTTTTGGGTTAAGCAGTATTCTGAATAGGGTGATCGTATGGATAAAAAGCTAATTGTTATAGATGGTCTTGACGGAAGCGGAAAATCGACACAGTTCGATATAGTAAAGGAAATGCTGTCACAGAAATATACTGTAAAGGCTATCAGCTTTCCGGAGTATGACAAACCATCCTCAACGCTCGTGAAGATGTATCTTTCGGGTGAAATATCGGAAAACGCTGCCGATATAAACGCATTCGCAGCTTCAAGCTTTTATGCCGTTGACCGTTATGTCAGCTATAAAAAATACTGGGAAAAGAATTACAATAACGGTGAGCTTATTCTTGCAAGCAGATATGTTTCATCAAACGCTATCCATCAGATGTCAAAGCTGGATGAAGGCGAGTGGGACAGCTATCTCGAATGGCTTCAGGACTATGAATATGGAAAATTTGAGCTTCCTCGACCGAATTGCGTTATTTTCCTCGATATGCCGATAGAAATATCACAGAAGCTTATGAGCGAGCGCTATAACGGCGATGAAAGTAAAAAGGACATACACGAATCCAACATAGCATATCTTAAAACCTGCCGAAAAACTGCACTTTATGCTGCGGAAAAGCTCGGCTGGCATGTTATCGGCTGCAGCGAGGGAGATGAACCGCTGCCAATTGAAGTAATTACCAATAAAATAATGAAAGTTATAAACGGTTCACTGTAAAGTATAACTGCTTTGCAGAAGAATCGGCAAGCAAATACCAATCGGAGCAATATTCAATGTTTGATTTCAGAAAAATTGAGCTTAATGATAAACCGTGGATAGACAGTATACTTAAAATGTCAGATTTCCGCGGCTGTGAATACTCGTTTGCAAATAATTTTGCGTGGCATCGCCTTTACGAAACGGAGATATGCCGATATAAGGATTTTTATATCTCAAAATCGTCAAAAGGCGGTCTGCATTTCACATATCCTGCCGGTCAGGGCGACAGAGCCGAGCTTTTCCGTGAATTGAGGAAGTATTCCGAAGAAAACGGATGTCCGCTCTGTATCTCGTCCGTTACAAATGATGAACTTACTCTTTTTGAAGAGTTCTTTCCGAATGAATATGTCGTTACGACCGACGAAGCTGACTATGACTATATCTATCTTGCTGAAAAGTTAAGAACCTTGACAGGCAAAAAATATCACGGAAAGCGTAATCATCTTAACCGCTTTTTCGAAAACAACTGGAGCTACTCAAAGCTCACGGAAAATGATTTTGATGAATGTATCCTTTTTGCGGCAGAATCCTATAACAATAATGATATGTACGATGATGAATCCGCTGTTGGCGAACAGTATGCGATAAATACTTTTTTTAACCATTATGAAGAGCTTGGTATAAAAGGCGGCGTAATCCGTGTTGACGGCAAGGTCGCAGGCTTTACGCTTGGCAGCCGAATTAATTCAGATACGCTCGATACTCATATTGAAAAGGCTTTGCCGAATATAAACGGAGCTTATACTGCTGTTATGAATGAGTTTGCAAAGGCTGAATCGAACGATTTTATCTATATTAATCGTGAAGAAGATCTCGGTATCGAAGGTCTGCGAAAGTCAAAGCAGTCATATAATCCCGAATTTCGTTTAGTAAAAAATGTTGTCACATTCAAATAAGGAGGATATTTTATGGTATATGTATTTCTTGCCGAAGGTTTTGAGGAGATCGAAGCTGTTACGGTAATTGATGTATTGAGAAGAAGCGGCACAGAGGTGATGTCTGTCGGAATTGGCGGAAGGAACGTTAAGGGTGCCCGTGGGATAACGATTTGCGCTGATACGGATGACAGCACTGCTGCTCTTGACGAAAAGCTGGAGATGATCTATCTTCCGGGCGGACTGAAGGGTATGCAGAATCTTGACGCTTCCGAATTTGTTGAAAGATCCATTAGATACTGTCAAGATAATAACCTTTACATCAGTGCTATGTGCGCATCACCGACTGTTCTCGGTCATAAGGGAGTTCTGAAGGGCAAAAAGGCTTGCTGCTACCCGGGATTTGAAAAGGAACTTATCGGAGCAGAGGTTACAACGTATGATGTAACGGTTGACGGCAAGGTCATCACATCAAGAGGTCCTGCAACAGCTATGGCTCTTGCTGTAAAGCTTGCGGAGATAATGACGGACGAAGCTACCTCCAAAAAGGTTAGCGAGGGCCTTTTATGCAAATAACCGACAGCAGCTTCGATATCAGAGAGTATAAAAAAGAGCTTCGTGCCAAATATAAGCAGATCAGAAAGGATATGCTGCCGCAAACAAAAGCGGAGCTTGACGATAAGATTTGCAGAAAGCTTGTTTCAACCGATGCATATAAACGCTGTAAACGCTTGCTGACCTATGTTTCCACCGAAATTGAGGTCGATACGATGCAGCTGATCCATACCGCCCTTAATGATGGCAAGGAAGTAGCAGTTCCTCGGTGTATTGACGGAACACGGAATATGGATTTTTATATCATTACCTCGGACGAGCAGCTTGGATCGGGTTCGTTCGGTGTTCTTGAACCTGATCCAGAAAAATGTGAGCTTCTGACTTGTTTTGATGAAGCGGTATGCATTGTTCCTGCGCTTGCTTATGATATGGAAGGTTATCGGCTTGGTTACGGAAAAGGCTATTATGACAGATTTTTGTCTGCCCACAGCGGCTTGTACAATATAGGCATTGAGTATTGCAGCTGTACAGTTTCAAGCCTTGTCAGGGGCAAATTTGATGTTGCGGCAGATCTTATCGTGACAGAAAAATATATAAAGAAAATAAAGGCTTAAAGGAGGCGCAGTATGGACGAGAATAAAGAAAACTTGGATGAGAATAAGGAAAACGCTGTCCCGGAAGCAGATATAATACCTACTGACGGTATTTCCGAGGAAATGTCCAATGTGGAAAGTGAAAATACTTTACATAGCGAAGAGATCACAGGATCGGAGAATCAGCCTGATGTCAGCAGCATAATTGATGAATACTCCGAAAAAAATGATGAAGAAGCTTCGGAAACTGACGATTCCTATGAAGACGAGGAAGCTGATAATACTTCGGACGAGGATGAAGAGGATGAATTTGAAGAAGAACCTCGGGAAGAACGTCCGATAAAAAGAAAAAAACGTAGAAAAAGAAGCAACGGAAGACTTATATTCGGACTTATAATGACAGCGATAATCGTTGCAATTGCGGTATTCTGTGCGGCTCTGGCACTGAAATTTGCAAGGGATTTTGTCGGAATCGGCAAATCAAGCATCGAGATCGTTGTTGAGATACCGATGAATTCGAGTACAGCCGAGATCGCGGATATACTTTCCAATGAGGGAATAATCGACAGCACATATTTCTTCCGTTTCTATTCCCGTGTAAAGGGTTCTGACGGTACATTTGTGGCAGGTTCACACGTTCTTTCTCCCGATATGTCGTATGAAAACATTGTTCACGAGCTTCAGCAGGGTGCGGTGGATACCCGTGAGTCGGTCGACATCACCTTCCCCGAAGGAATAGATCTTTTGGGCGCTGCACAGAAGCTTGAAGAAAACGGTGTTTGCAGCGCATCCGATTTTATTCACGAATTTAATAACTCAAGCTTTGGATTTGATTTTGAGAAGCTTGTAAAGGTAAGTCCGATGAAATTTTATAAAATGGAAGGCTATCTTTTCCCGGATACCTATACATTCTATGTCGATGAAGACCCGAAGATCGTTGTAAAAAAGATCTACCGCAATTTTGAAACGAGGATCACGCCCGATATTTACGGAAGAATGAATGACCTCGGAATGGAGCTTGAGGAGCTGCTTACAATGGCTTCTATGGTTCAGGCGGAAGCAAGCTCGGTCTATGATATGAAGCGAGTTTCATCTGTATTCCGCAACAGACTTGCAGATCCCGATAATTTCCCGCTTCTCCAGTCCGACCCGACAAGAAAGTATGTCGAGGAAGTTATCAAGCCGAACATTGAATTCCCGTCAAATGAAATGTTTAAGTCGTATAATACTTACGAAGGTGCAGGACTTCCGCCCGGACCAATATGCAATCCGGGACTTGACGCAATAAACGCAGTCCTTTATCCTGCCGATACAGACTATTACTTCTTCTGTGCAAATGTCGATACAGGCGAAGTTTACTATGCAATGACCAACGAGGAACACGAAGCAAATCTTGTTCTTGCCGGAATCAAGTGAGGAATTTTTAATGGATATAAACAATCTTGAGGTTCTTGCGCCTGCCGGCGACTATGAACGCTTTAAGGCTGCGCTCGATTACGGCGCAGATGCAATATACATCGGAGGAAAGGCTTTCAGTATGAGAGCCGCTCCGAAGAATTTTGAGGGCGAGGGAATGAAAGCTGCCGTTGACGAGGCACACGCTAAAGGCGTAAAGATCTATCTTACCTGCAATACCCTCCCGAGGAATGATGAGATACCACAGTTTGAAGGGTTTATGGAGGAAGCTGTCGCAAGCGGAGTTGACGCTGTTATCGTTGCCGATCTCGGTCTTATGTCGCTTGTGAAAAAGTATGCTCCCGACATGGAAATACACATGTCAACGCAGACGGGTATTGTCAACTATGCTTCGGCAAATGAGCTTTACAATATGGGAGCGAAACGAGTTGTCCTTGCCCGTGAGCTTTCGCTTGAAGAGATAGCGGAGATCCGTGCAAAGACACCGAAAGAGCTCGATATTGAGGTTTTTGTACACGGCGCAATGTGTATGTCATTCTCGGGCAGATGCCTGCTTTCGGCATATCTTACAAACCGTGACGCAAACAGGGGAGAATGCTCGCAGCCGTGCCGCTGGGGCTATCACCTTATGGAAGAAAAACGCCCTAACGAATTCTATCCTGTTTACGAGGATGAAAAAGGCTCGTATATCCTCAATGCCAAGGATATGTGTATGATCGACCATATTGACGACCTTGCAAAAGCAGGTGTTATGAGCTTTAAGATCGAGGGCAGAGCAAAGTCTTCATACTATGTTTCGGTTGTTACAAACGCTTATCGTATGGCAATGGACATATTCAAGAAGGATCCCGATAATTTTAAGCTTCCCGATTGGGTGCGCGACGAAGTTTTCAAGGTAAGCCACAGAAAATACTGCACAGGCTTTTTCTACGGTCATCCCAAGGAAAGCCAGTATTACGAAAACAGCGGATATATCCGTGAATATGATGTTGTTGCGATCGTTGACGAGTGCAAAGACGGAAAGATATATGCAACACAGCGCAACCGCTTTGAAAAAGGCGCACAGGTCGAGCTGCTTGCACCCAACTGCCACTATGACGATATGACAATAAATGAAATGTATGACGAAAACGGCGAGCTTGTCGAAAATGCAAACCATGCAATGATGAAGCTTGTTATTCCTTGTGGAAAGTCATATCCTGCAGGAACTATAATCAGAATGAAAAAGGCTGAATAAAAAATATATAATATAGTATAGTATAAAATTCATCCTCCCGTAATAGATTTATTTCGGGAGGGGATATTTATGGATAACGAACCGCTTGATGAAGTGACAGAGAATAATGACCAAGCAGCAGAAGAATCCGAAAAAGAAACGCCGTTCACTATACAGAAAATGGAAAAAAAGTATATAACGCTTGATGAAACAATAACGCTTCAGGCAATAATCTGTATTGTGATATCAATTCTGTTTATTGCGGCGAATATGTTTGCACCCGAAATTGCAGGGCAGCTTTCCGAGAGCTTTAAGGAAAACTATTATCTGTCTGCCGAAAAGACGGATAATGTACTCGAAGCATTCCTCGGATTTATCAATTCAAAGCCGGTATCCTATGATTGAGTTTTCTTTCAGAGGGGTAAAGGTCTGTCTTCATTTCAGTTTTTTTGCAGCGGTATCACTTTTGATGCTTTGCAACGGAAATAACTGTACAGCTTACAGCCTTTACGCCTGCCTGCTTCACGAATCGGGGCATCTTGCAGTTATGCTTTTAACGGGACAAACCGTGAAAAAGCTTGTTTTTTATGGCGCAGGTATCAAGATCATCCGTCCGATGAACGAAATGCTCTGCAGATTCCCGGAAGAACTGACTGCATTGTCGTCAGGCTGCGCTGTGAACTTTGTCGTATATGCAATTACAAGGCTGTTCGGCATTTGTGAGGATTTCGGTATGGTCAATCTTGCTGTAGGTCTGTTCAATGCGCTGCCGATAAGCTTTCTTGACGGCGGAAAGATCATTAGTGCTTTGTTTTATCGTTTTCTTCCATACAGAATTGCGCTGAAGGCTGAATCTGCGCTTGAATATGCGAGTATTATCACCGTTCCTGCAGCCGCAGTTTTTTTGTTTATGACAGGAACAAGGAATTTTACAATATACCTGACGCTGCTGTTTTTGCTTTTTACCGCAGTAATGGTTTAGGAGGATCTATGCTAAAGGATAAAATAGAAAAGCTTCTGCTCAACGTAAAAACGCCTTCACGTTATATCGGCGGAGAGCTTAACAGCGTTGTAAAGGATAAAAATAAAGTTGATATGCGATTTGCATTCTGTTTTCCTGATACTTATGAGATAGGTATGTCGCATCTTGGAATGAAGATCTTGTATTCGCTGACTAACGAGCGTGAAAACTTCTGGTGCGAACGTGTTTTTGCTCCCGATATTGATTTTGAAAAGCTCATGCGTGAAAACGATATTCCTCTTTACGGGCTGGAGAGCCTTGAACCGATAAAGGATTTTGACTTCATCGGCTTCACGATCCAGTATGAGATGTGCTATACAAACATATTGAATATGCTCGACCTTGCAGGTGTGCCTGTAAAGGCGAAAGACCGTACAGAGCTTTCGCCGATAGTTCTCGGCGGCGGTCCCTGCGTCTGCAATCCAGAACCAATAGCAGAGTTCTTTGATATATTTATTCTCGGCGAGGGCGAAGAAGTCAACCTTGAGGTATATGATCTTTACGTTGAAATGAAGAAGAAAGGTGCATCAAAAAACGAGTTCCTTGAAGCTGCCGCAAGGATAGAGGGCGTTTATGTTCCTGCATTTTATGATGTCAGCTACGAAGTTGATGGAAGGGTGAAAGGCTTTACACCAAATAATCCCAATGCAGCGACTACTATTAAAAAAAGAATAATCAAGGATATGAGCACAGTTTACTATCCCGATAAATTTGTAGTTCCGTATTGTGAGATAGTACATGACCGAGCTATAGTTGAAGTTCTGCGAGGCTGCATCCGAGGCTGCAGATTTTGTCAGGCGGGATATATCTACCGTCCTCTGCGTGAGAAGACAACAGGCGTTATATGCAGCGAAACAAAGAACCTTTGCGAGAGTACAGGCTATGAAGAGGTTTCGCTCTCGTCACTCAGTACAAGCGACCATTCCGATATTGAGAATATGCTTGTAAAGCTCTCAAACTATACAGAGGAAGAAAAGATAAATCTTTCACTTCCGTCAATGCGCATCGACCGATTCAGCAAGGAGCTTATGGATCAGATACAGAAGGTGCGCAAAAGCGGTCTTACTTTTGCTCCCGAAGCAGGAACCCAGCGGCTTCGGGACGTTATCAACAAGAATATCACCGAGGACGAGATATTCCGCGCCTGCAGGCTTGCCTTCGACGGCGGATATACTGCGGTAAAGCTTTATTTTATGCTTGGACTTCCGACTGAAACGGATGACGATATCCGTGGGATCGCCGAGCTTGCAAAGAAAATATGCGATCTTTTCTATCAGAATCCAAACCGTCCACGGGGAAAGCATATACAGATCTCGATAAGCTGTGCAACTTTTGTTCCGAAGCCGTTTACGCCGTTTGAATTTGAACCGCAGGCTACCGAGGAAGAAATAAAGCATAAGCAGGAGGTTCTTCTTGACGCAACAAGAGGAAACAGAAATGTCAATGTAAGCTGGAGCAAATACCGTGTTTCCATTCTCGAAGCAGTTCTTGCAAGAGGCGACAGACGTATTTCTTCCGTTATTTACGACGCTTGGAAGAGCGGTTGTATCTTTGACAGCTGGGACGAGCATTATAACTACGCTGCATGGTGTGAAGCATTTGAGAAAAACGGACTTGATATGAATTTCTATGCCTGCCGTAAGCGTGAGTTTGACGAGGTTTTTCCGTGGGACAGCTTTGACTACTATGTGACGAAGCAGTTCCTTATAAGGGAGAACAAGACTGCTCACAATGCGGTCACAACGCCGAACTGCCGTGAAAAATGTGCAGGCTGCGGTGTAAACAGATGTATGGGAGGTCCTTGCTTTGACTGAAAAATTTGAGGTCAGGGGAGTGTTTGAGAAAAAGGGGCGAGCTGTCTTCATTTCTCACCTCGACCTGTTCAGAACGATGCAGCGTGCAATGAAACGCTCGGGACTTCCGGTGTGGTATTCGGAGGGCTTCAATCCGAGAATATATCTGAATTTTCCTCTTGCGCTCGCACTTGGAGTTGAGAGCAGCTGCGAAATAATGGACTTTGAGATCGTTGAACAGATGCCGTATAATGAAATGCTTGAAGCGGTAAACAAAGTTCTGCCGGACGGGATACATTTCGTTTCAATGTCCGCTCCGGTAAGTAAAAATAAGGAGATCGCATTTTCGGAGTATGAGTTTTGTCTTTCAAGTGCATCATTTTCTCCCGAAGCTGTTATGGAGCGTTTTGATGCAATGATGAGCCTTGAAATGATCGAAGCCGAAAAGCATTCAAAGAAAAAAGGCATGATCCTTATTGACATAAAGCCAAATATAAACGTTATTTCAAAGGAAACATCGGAAAACTGCGCCGTGCTTACGGTCAGACTTCCGGCAGGTCAGGAGCTGAACATCAATTCAAACGTCTTTATTGAGGCTTTGCAGAAATATTGCAGTATCAATGATCTTGAGATTAGTACAAAACGTACAAAAATACTGAAAAATAATGGTGAAATATTTGTATAATCAGCAGATTATCATTTTTTTCGGAAAACCACTTGTAATTGTTAGAACAATGTGCTAAAATAAAAGAGCATTTGATGATCCGTTAGTATAACTATGTCAAAAACACGGTTTTACGGACGAGATTAGTGCCGCTGTAAAAAATTACAGCTGACATTAAAAGGACAGTCCGCTGCCACAGACCTTGTATTATTTTGGTCAACTTGCGTGAGGTAAGAATGTCTGAAATTTTTAGGAGGAATAAATCCATGGACGCACTTAAACTTATTAGCCAGAGCAGCATGAAGGAGAACGCACCCGTTGTTAACGTTGGTGATACTGTAAAGGTACACGTTAGAATCAAGGAAGGCGACAAGTACAGAATCCAGATCTTCGAGGGTACTGTTATCGCAAAGAAGCACGGCGGTATCAATGAAACATTTACCGTTAGACGTCTTTCCTACGGATGCGGCATTGAAAGAGTATTCCCTGTTCACTCTCCTATCATTGAGAAGGTTGAACTCGTTAGAAGCGGTAAGGTTCGCCGCAGCAAGCTCTACTATATCCGCGGAAGAGTCGGAAAAGCAGCTAAGGTTAAAGAGCAGATCAAGTGATTTGTTTGGTTTGAAGGTGAAAGGGGGACATTTTGTCCCTTTTTTGCTATTCATTCAAAACTCAAAATGTAATTGTTCGGTTTAGCCCTATTTATTACAATAATTGGAAAGGATTGACGGTTATGGCAAAGTATGAGCTTAATTATGAGGTACTTGACGAAGAGGAAAAGAAGATCTCAAGTTCGGAGAATCTTTTTGAATGGGTGGAAACGCTTGTTATCGCATTTTTTGCGGTCATTCTCTTCTTTACATTTATTTTCAGGCTTGCGGCTGTAAACGGGGAATCTATGCTCCCTACGCTTGTAGATAAGGACAGACTGATAATTTCATATCTTGGATATACACCTAAAAAGGGTGATATCGTTATAGTGAATAATGATAATCCTTCACTTGAAAAGGTTATCGTTAAAAGAGTGATCGCAACAGAGGGACAGACTGTTGATATCAATTTTGAAAGCGGCGAAGTTAAGGTCGACGGAAATGTTCTTGACGAACCTTACATCAATAGTCCTACCTGCCTTGATGAAGGCGGACATGATTATCCTGTAACAGTTCCGAAGGACTGCGTATTCGTTATGGGCGACAACAGAATGAATTCGACCGACAGCAGAAGCTCGCTTGTTGGTTTTGTTCCCGAGGATGAGATACTCGGAAAGGTCGTTCTCAGAATATTCCCGTTCTCAAACTTTGGCGTTCCCGCTTAAACGGAGGTTTTAATGACTGAAATACCGTCTATTCAGTGGTTTCCCGGTCACATGGTGAAAACGAAGCGAATGATAAAGTCATCGCTTCCGCTTGTCGATGCAGTTGCAGAGGTAATAGATGCAAGAATTCCGATTTCAAGCCGAAATCCCGATCTGCAGAATCTCATCGACGGTAAACCGAGAATAGTTATTTTGAATAAATGCGATACCGCTGACGAACAGGCTGTTCAGAAGTGGATATCATACTATAATAGCAAGGGTATTACAGCTATCCCGACAGACTGCCGAAGCGGCAGGGGGGTAAACAAGTTTGTCCCTGCAGTAAAAAACGTCCTTAAAGATATGATCGCAAAGTATGAAGCGAAGGGTATGACGGGACGAGTTCTGCATGTTATGATAGTCGGAATACCGAATGTCGGAAAATCCTCGCTTATAAACCGCCTTGCAAAGCAGAAAAAGGCTAAAGTTGAGGACAGACCGGGTGTAACGCTCAATAAGCAGTGGGTAAAGATCGCCGATGATGTCGAGCTTCTCGATATGCCGGGCGTTCTTTGGCCGAAATTTGAAGATAAGACCGTCGGAGAGCGTCTTGCGTTTACGGGCGCTGTCAAGGACGATGTAGTGGATATCGAAGCGCTTGCTTCCCGTCTGCTTTATGTCCTCAATGATATGTATAAAGATACGCTCGCCGCAAGATACAAGATAACGACCGAACCTGAAGAGGACGGCTATGATATCCTGCAGAAGGTCGGCAAAGCACGAGGTATGCTTATTTCGGGCGGCGAAATAAACACCGAAAGAGCAGCTATAACCGTTCTTGATGAATTCAGAAGCGGCAAACTCGGAAGAGTAACACTCGAACTTCCCGAAAAGAACGAAAGGAAGAACGGAAATGACGCTGTTTGAGTTTGATACGGAATTCAGAAAGCAGAACGGAGTTTTCTGCGGAGTTGACGAAGCCGGCAGAGGTCCTCTTGCAGGCGATGTCTATGCAGCAGCGGTCATTCTTCCCGAAGAAGTTGTTATCGAGGGGATAAACGACAGCAAAAAGCTTTCCGAGAAGAAGCGTGAGCTGCTTTATGATGAAATAATTGAAAAAGCTGATGCGTACTGTGTTGCAACGGCAAGCGTTGAAGAGATAGACGAACTGAATATTCTCGGTGCAACGTTCCTTGCAATGAAACGTGCTGTTGAAGGACTTGGCACGGAAGTCGGACTTGCTCTTGTGGACGGGAACAGAACTCCGCCGCTCGGCTGTTCGGTTCAGACGCTTATAAAGGGTGACGGAACATCGGCAAGCATTGCAGCTGCGTCCATCCTTGCAAAGGTAGAGCGTGACCGCTATATGAAAAAGCTTGCGGAAGAATATCCCGAATATCAGTTTGAAAGGCACAAGGGTTACGGAACGAAGCTGCATAACGAGCTTATACTCAAATACGGAGCTTCCCCTGTGCACAGAAAGACCTTTCTCCGAAAGCTTTACGCAAAGAACGGCGGAGAGATCGTATGACCGCAAAGGAGCTTGGAAAGTTCGGGGAAAATGTTGCAGCTCTATATATGGAAAAAAAGGGTTACAGGATCTTAAAGCGTAATTTCTGTGTGAAAGGCGGAGAGATCGACATCATCGCCGAAAAGGATGGAATAATCGCTTTTACCGAGGTCAAAACGAGAACTCCGGATTATATGGTGAGCGGTTTTGAAGCTGTTACAAAGCGTAAAAGAAAGCTTATTATAAGAGCCTCCGAGCTATATTCTCTGCAGTTTCCGCATGATCTTCAGCCTCGATTTGATGTTGTCCAGGTCATTGCCGACGGCAGAAAAATTGTTGGATTCAATTATGTCGAAAACGCATTTGATGCAAGTGACATAATGACTATATTATAAAAGGATTGTTGAATTATGTATTACAAAAGCACCCGTGACAGCAGCGTAAAGATTACGTCTGCAGAAGCAATCGTTCAAGGCATTTCAAAGGACGGAGGACTTTTCGTTCCTTCCGAGATCCCTTCCATTTCTATGGACGAGATCGTTAAGCTTGGCGATATGAGCTATTCCGAAAGAGCAGCTTATATTTTCGCCAAATATCTCACAGACTTTACCGATGTTGAGATCCGCTACTGCACAGACAACGCTTATTCCGTAAAGAATTTTGAAAGCGAAAATATTGCAGAGATCTCACATCTTTTTGAGGGTACTTATGTGCTTGAACTCTGGCATGGTCCTACCTGTGCGTTCAAGGATATGGCACTTCAGATACTTCCTTATCTTCTCACAACTTCCGCAAAGAAGATCAACATTGACAAGAAGATCGTTATCCTCGTTGCAACTTCCGGCGACACAGGCAAGGCTGCTCTTGAAGGCTTTGCCGATGTTCCCGGCACACAGATCATGGTATTCTATCCCGAAGACGGCGTAAGCCCCATGCAGAAACGCCAGATGACAACACAGGACGGCGAAAACGTTGCTGTATGCGCTCTTCAGGGCAACTTTGATGACTGCCAGACAGGTGTTAAGAACATTTTCGGCGATAAGGACATCGCTGAAAAGCTTGAAGAAAACAAGCTCATGTTCTCCAGCGCAAACTCTATCAACTGGGGACGTCTTGCTCCGCAGATAATCTACTATATCTCTGCTTATGCAACACTCGTTAAGGACGAGGAAATCAAGGCAGGCGAGAAGATCAACGTTGTTGTTCCTACGGGCAACTTCGGCAATATCCTTGCTGCTTATTATGCAAAGAATATGGGCCTTCCGATCAACAAGCTCATCTGCGCTTCCAACTCCAACAAGGTTCTTACAGACTTCCTCACAACAGGCGTTTATGACAGAAACAGAGATTTCATCACAACTATTTCTCCTTCTATGGATATCCTTATTTCCAGCAACCTTGAAAGACTTCTTTACATCATGACAAGATACAATGATGCTCATATCAGAGAGTGGTTCGGTCAGCTTTCAAGCAGCGGCAAGTACGAGGTTTCCGATGATATCAAGGCAAAGCTCAAGGAAGAATTCTCCGCAGGCTTCTGCACCGATGCTGAAACAAAGGATACTATCAAGAGGATCTTCGACAAGTATTCCTATACTCTCGATACACATTCCGCAGTTGCCGTTAAGGTTTATGAAGACTACAAGGCAGCAACAGGCGATACAACAAAGACAATTATTGCATCTACTGCAAGTCCTTACAAGTTCAGCGCAAGCGTTCTCGAAGCTATCGAGGGTAAGAAGTCTGACCTTGATGAGTATGATATGATAGATAAGCTCCACGAGCTTTCGGGATATGATATTCCCGAATCTCTTGCTGCACTCCGTACAAAGCCTGTACGTTTCAGCAAGGTTATCTCAAAGGATGACCAGAAGAACTATGTTCTCGGCGAACTCGGCCTTTGATATAAAGCAGGTAGATAATGTCGCTTTATGCAATCGCTGACCTGCATCTTTCGCTTTCAACGAACAAACCGATGAATATATTCCCGGGATGGGACGATCATGTTGAACGCCTTAAAAAGAACTGGCAGGAAACTGTCAGTCCCGATGACGTTGTCGTTGTTCCGGGGGATATTTCATGGGCTATCAGTCTGGATGAGGCAAAGGCTGACTTTGACTTCATCAACCGTCTTAACGGTCATAAAGTCATTTTAAAGGGCAACCATGACTATTGGTGGAATTCAATGGCGAAGATGAACCGCTTTCTTGAAGAAAATGGATTTGATACGATCACGATACTGCACAATAATTACTATCCATACTGCGAGTGCGGTATCTGCGGCACAAGAGGCTGGATAAAGGATACCGAAGAGCCTGCCGATGCAAAGGTTCTTGCACGTGAAGCAGGACGGCTTGAAGCGTCGATAAAGGCTGCGCTTGCCGATGGAAAGAAGCCGATAGTTTTTCTTCACTATCCGCCGATATTTGCGAATGACTATAACCGTGAAATACTTGATGTGATCTTCAGATATGATATCAAGAGCTGTTACTACGGTCATCTTCACGGAAATGCACATCGTTTTGCTGTCTGCGGAGAGGTCGACGGTGTTAATTATCAGCTTATTGCAGGTGATTTTGTGCAATTTTGCCCTAAATTGATATTGTGAATTGTTTATATCGTGGAAAAATAGCTGAAAATATGGTAAAACAGTTTAATATATGCTATAATTAATCAATGCTGTTTATTTAAAAATGGAGGAAGTTTAAAATGAGTTTAGTATCAACAAATAAAACAGAAGCAAATACTTATGAGCTTGAGATCGCTGCAGATGCAGCTCAGTTCGAAGAAGCTCTTGAAAAGGCTTATAGAAAGGCAAGAAAGAAGATCGCTGTTAACGGTTTCAGAAAGGGCAATGCTCCAAGAAAGATGATCGAAAAGCTTTACGGCGAGAATGTATTCTTCGAGGATGCTGTAAACGATCTTATCCCTGCAGTTGTTGCACCTGCTGTTGACGAGGCAAATATCGAACTCGTTGCTACACCAAGCATCAATGTTAAGAGCATCAGCAAGGCAGAGGGTGTTACTTTCACAGTTACCTGCATCGTAAAGCCTGAAGTTGAGATCGCTGACTACAAGGGCATCGCTGTTAAGAAGACAGTTGATGAGGTTACCGATGAAATGATCGACAAGGCTATCGAAGCTCTCAGAGATAGAAACGGCAGAATGGTAACTGTTGAAGACAGAGCTGCTGAAAACGGCGATGTGGCAGTTATCGATTTTGAAGGTTTCAAGGACGGCGTTGCATTTGACGGCGGTTCCGAAAAGAACTATGAGCTTACACTTGGCTCTAATCAGTTTATCCCCGGATTTGAAGAGCAGATCGTTGGCAAGAAGCCCGGCGAAGAGTTCACGATCAATGTAACATTCCCCGATAACTATCAGATGAAGGAGCTTGCAGGTCAGCCTACAGAATTCAAGATCAAGCTCCACGAACTCAGAGCAAAGGAACTTCCTGAACTTGACGACGAATTCGTTAAGGATGCAACTGATTTCGATACACTTGATGAGCTCAAGGCTGATTACAGAAAGAAGCTTGAAGAAAACGCTGAAAAGGCTGCTGAAAACGCTGCTGACAATCAGCTCTACGAGGCTCTTATCGGCAAGATGACTGTTGACGTTCCTCAGGCAATGTACGATGCACAGATCGATGATATGGTTCGTAACTTTGAAATGCAGCTTTCACAGCAGGGCATCACACTTGATATGTACCTCACATATACAGGTCTTGAGATGGCTGACTTCAGAAAGACATTCGCTGACAGAGCTGAAAAGGAAGTTAAGATCCGTCTTGCTCTCGAAAAGATCGCTGAAATCGAAAACGTTGAGATCTCCGATGAAAAGGCTGACGAAGAGTACGCAAAGATCGCAGAGCAGTACAATATGCCTGTTGACGATGTTAAGAAGTACATCAGCCTCAACGGTCTTAAGGCTGATATGAAGGTTGCTGAAGCTGCAAAGATCGTTAAGGACAGCGCAAAGATCGAAGGCTAATCTATAAATTAAATAACCTTTTGGCAAACCATCCTTCATTGTCGGAGGGTGGTTTGTATAGTATATTAGGGTTTTACGGAATATGTCGTAATTTGCGGTAAGTATATTTGCTGCAAAGAATCAGAAAGTGAGGTTCAGCTATGAGTTTAGTTCCTTATGTTGTAGAACAAACAAGCAGAGGAGAACGTTCATACGATATTTTCTCCCGTCTTCTCAATGACAGGATCATCGTCCTTTCAGAAGAGGTTTCCGACGCTTCGGCAAGCGTTGTTATCGCACAGCTTCTTCATCTTGAAGGTCAGGATCCCGAAAAGGATATTTGTATGTATATCAACAGCCCCGGCGGTTCTGTTACAGCAGGACTTGCTATCGTTGACACAATGAACTATATCAAGTGTGATGTTTCCACCATTTGTATGGGACTTGCCGCTTCAATGGGTTCACTTATCCTTTCTTCGGGCACAAAGGGAAAGCGCCTTGCTCTCCCAAATTCGGAGATACTCATTCACCAGCCGCTTATCGGCGGAGGCGGACTTTCGGGTCAGTGCACCGATATTAAGATCCATGCAGACCACCTTGTCAGAACAAGAGAAAAGCTCAACAACATTCTTTCCGAGAATACAGGCAAGCCGCTCGATATCATAAAGCAGGATACAGAGCGTGACAACTATATGTCCGCAGAGGAAGCTGTTGAGTACGGTCTTATTGACAAGGTTATCTACAAAAGATAATTGGAGTTGAAATATGGCAGATAAAGGATTAAAAAGATGCAATTTCTGCGGAAAACCCGAAAATCAGGTTCGGAATATGTTCACCGCAGGAAACTGCAATATATGCGATGACTGCGTAGTTTATTGCTACGAAATGCTTGCAGGTAACGGTCTTATCGCTCCTAATCAGCGCTCTTCAAGAAACGCCGAGAAGAGATCGAGCGGTGCTGTAAAGCTTATGAAGCCTGCAGAGATCAAGAAGGTTCTCGATGAGTACGTTATCGGTCAGGATGCTGCAAAAACAGCACTTGCTGTTGCAGTTTATAACCACTACAAGCGTATCAATAACCTTAATTCGGATGATAATGATGTTGAACTCCAGAAGAGCAACCTCATTCTTCTCGGTCCGACAGGTGTAGGTAAGACATATATCGCACAGACTCTTGCGAAAATAATCAATGTTCCGTTTGCTATCGCCGACGCTACAACTCTTACCGAAGCAGGCTATGTCGGTGATGACGTTGAAAACGTGCTTGTACGACTTCTTCAGGCTGCTGATTTTGATGTTGAAGCTGCACAGAAGGGTATCATCTACATTGATGAGATAGACAAGATCTCCCGTAAGTCTGAAAATACGTCCATCACCCGTGACGTAAGCGGTGAAGGCGTTCAGCAGGCTCTCCTTAAGATAATCGAAGGTACAGTTTCAAATGTTCCTCCGCAGGGCGGCAGAAAGCATCCGAATCAGGAATGTATCCAGATAGATACAAAGAACATACTGTTTATCTGCGGCGGTGCTTTTGACGGACTTGACAAGATAATCCAGAGAAGAACGGAAAGCTCTTCACTCGGATTCGGCGCAGAGATCAAGTCAAAGACGGAAAAGCAGAAGGGGATCTATAAGGATGTTGTTTCACAGGATCTCGTTAAATATGGCATTGTTCCCGAGCTTGTGGGACGTTTGCCTGTGATAACAGTTCTTGACGAGCTTGATGAAGACGCTCTTGTCCGTATTCTTAAGGAACCCAAGAACGCTCTTGTCAAGCAGTATAAAAAGCTTTTTGCGCTTGACAAAATAAAGCTTGATATTGAGGAAGACGCTCTTAAAGCTATTGCTCATAAAGCAATCGAAAAGGATACGGGTGCGCGCGGACTTCGTGCGATAGTTGAGAAGATACTCATGCCTGTTATGTTTGAAGCTCCGTCCGACAGTGATATCACCGAAATTGTTATCACAAAGGATTGCGTTGATAACAACGAAAAGCCTACTGTTATCCGAAAGAAAACAGCTTCAAAAAAATAACAAAAATTGTGATGAATTTTCAAAAAAGCCTTTAAAATGCTGAAAAAATGCGTTTTAAAGACTTTTTTTCATTGTTTTGAGGTCTTTTTTTACCTAAAATTCGGAAAATCTGCATATTTTCACTTAAAAAGTCTATAAAATGACGAGAAAAATATAAAAATTGTG